>JAYOHN010000012.1:0-38901 GCA_038118245.1 Candidatus Poseidonia sp. | reverse complement strand
GGCGATCATCCCCGTCTGTGCGATGAGAATCCAAGGTCGCCGTCGTCCCAATTCGGGGATTTGGAAGCGGTCGATGACGGGGCCCCAAAGGAACTTGAAGGACCACGGCAAGGTTCCAAGCGTCAACAAGTACGCCAGTTCGCCAGCATCGGCCCCTTCGGCAGCCAGGAAGGTCACCATGGTCACGGTGATGAAACCCCACGGGACGCCTTGAGCTACGTACAGTGCAGAGAGGGTCAACACCCTCGCGCGGTAACTATCGACGAGGGTCTCGCCATCCGAGGACGATTCGCCCTCAACGACCTCCATCTCGGGTTCACCGAAATCAAGGTCGAGGTGGAAGCGGTCACGCTGTTTGGTTGAAACGTACCCGACGACGAAGACCACCGGGAAAATCCAGGCGGCGAAGAACACCAGCGGCAATGAGCCGTCACCGACGGAAAGCGACGCCAGCTCCTCGCCGTTCTCATTGAGAACGGTGAAGTCCAACACCAGCAGGCTGACCACCGTACCGACTTCTTCCCCGTCGTCATCGTGGGAACAAAGTGGACCGCTGAAGGCGTCTGCTTCCACTTGAACGGTCAAATCGTAAGCGCCCAAAGCGACGTCGCCGAAGGCCAGCTGCGCTTCAATCTCCTCAACGGTCAACCCCTCTACCGGACCCGAAAGCAACGAAGCGTTGTGCCAGGTCAAGTTCACCTCGTGGGACCCGGGGTTCTCACCCGTGCCTGAGAGGGCCCACTCGCCTTTTGTCACCGTCGCAGAAATCGTGTCCGGTTGGTCGGCTTCTCCACCGGTGCAAAGAGGGCCTCCTGACGTTTCGTCTTCGCCGTAACTGAGCGAAAAGAGAACGCCAACCACATGACCTCCAGCGGCCTTGATGGCGTCGGAAACTGACTCCGATTCAACCGACCACTCCGCCTGTTGACCGTCTTGGTAGTAGGCGGATTTGGTTTCAACCTCAACAATGTTGAGCGTGGAAGCCACCGTGTAAGTCTCACCGTTGGCCGCTTCGCCACCGGCCTCACCGCCCAAGCACCCCGAGAGGGAGGCGAGCACGACCAGCATCAGCACGAGGTGGACCGGTCGCATGGACCGAGGCTGGCTCGGTTCGCCTTCTAATTTTGCACAAGGAAACGATGAGGGTTCAGGAGGAAGTTGGGTCGACTATGCATTGATTTCCAAAGCAAGGCACCCGATGATACGTCCCGTTTCATCACGAACGAGGTGTGCGGGTGAAGCCAAGTCCTTTCGGGAGGGAAGGGCCGACCGAACGGCTGCAGAAACCACGTACACCGTGCCTTCCACCGGAGCGGGTAAGTTTGAAACTTGGCCGTACGACCCAACAAGCAAGGGTACGCCTGCATGCGTTCCAACCTCTTGATGCTCAACCACCACGCGAGCGATCGTACCGGATGCAGGGAGGTCAAGGTCACCGATGTTAACCTCGTGGGGCGTTAAATTCACCAAGCGTTCGGAGTTGAAGGGGCTCATGGGTTGAAATGACTGCAACGGTATAAATGGGTTTCATACGGGCTTTCGAGTGAAAAAACAAGGAGAATGAAGCGTTTGTAACGTCAACGCAACAGACTCACCAGCGAGGAACGTATTGACCGTGCCTTCTGCAAACTGTTTTACAGGGATGGATTGAGTGGTGCTTATGCCCACGACTGGCCTTGCGTTGACGATTGGAAAATCCAAGGAACACGCCATCACGGCCATCCAGAAGTTCAATCCTGAACATCTGATTTTAATCACAAGCGACGATTTGGCGTCCACCACCCGCCGTCGATTGACCCAGTGGAAAAAACAGTTTGACCTCAAAGGCACCGTGTTGGTGATTGAGGATTTGTTTGGCCGACACGGAGCAGAGAACATCATGAATCAAACCTTCATTGCATTGGATGCACTTCAAGCCATGGAGTGTGAGAAAATTTACCTCGGCATCACCGGCGGCACCATGCACATGTCCGCGATTGCTTCCTCGGTGGCCACCATGAGCGGCATCCCCATCTTTTACGTCAAGCAACCCGAACCCGGCCAAGTTGTCCAACCAAACAAGGATGTCCTGGTCATGCCCAACAACCGAGCCTATCGGTCCATCAGTTCCTTGCCGCCGGAGGTGATTGAATTCCTCGGAGCGGCTCTTTCAAAGGCGGATGAAGAGGAGGATACGATCATTCAGTTCGAGGAATTTGAGGCCGCAGGCATTCCCCCTCAAATTCTCCTCGTTCTCGTGCAATTGGGCTTGTTGGAGCCGCAACCCAAACGGAAGTTTTTGATGACGTATGCCGGTGAAGCCATTGTTCGCCTCGTACGAGACTCACCAAACTTTGAGCGCTTGATTGAACTCATGAACCCATCCGAAGAAAAGCAAGCGTACACCGACACCATGTTCCAGTGACCACTGGACGGACTGAACTCAATCCCAAATGCCCATGTCCATCCGCGCGTCTTCGCTGGCGTGAATCTTCGGGTCCCAACGGGGCGTCCAAACGAGGTTGATGTGAACGGAGTGGAGGCCCTCGGTTTGGAGAGCGGCTCGGTGGGCCGCAGCCATGATTTCAGGTGCGGCTGGGCAACCCGGAGAAGTCAGCGTGAGGTCAACTTCAGCATGCAGGCCCTCGTCTTTGTCCTCAAAGCGGACGTCGTACACGAGGCCGAGTTCCACAATGGACAATTCGAGTTCAGGGTCTTCAACTTCGTCGAGTTGGTTCATCACGTCGTCTTTGGTCGTCATGCCTCTCACACCGTGTGTTGGCGAAGCTCGTTCATCACCTTGTCGTACATGTTGCGAAACCCGTTGGAGCGGCTTGGCGTGAGCGAGTTGAGCAGGCCCATCTCCTCGGCAAAGGTGGGGGGGATGAGGACCGCTTGGGCAGGGGTGAGGCCTTGGATGGCGATGGTCAACACCCCCATCAGGCCTTGCACCAACTTTGCGTCCGCCGCCGCAAGAAACTGAATGAGCCCGTCTTCCACCGAGACATGGACGTGCGCCTCGGACTGGCAGCCTCGCACTCGGGTGTCCTCCGACCAGCGGTCGTTGGGCAACTCCATCACTTCGTCCGCAAGTTCAAACAAGACTTCGAGGCGCTCCCGCTTGTCCTCGATGGCCTGAAACTCCTCGACCAATTCCTGCAGCGCTTCGGGGTACGTCATGCGAACTTCTCCACGATTTCCTTGAGTTCAGCCACCAAGCCTTCGGCTTCTTCACGGTTGTTGTAAACGTAAAACGAGGCTCGAACCGTGCCCGTGATGCCGAGCCGATGAAGCAAAGGTTGAGCGCAATGGTGACCGGTTCGGACAGCGTACCCTCGGGCGTCAAGCAGATGAGCGATGTCTTCGCTGTTGATGGTCGGGTGCAAAAAGGACACGACCGCAGCATCGTCGTCCTCGTGACGACCGTAAACCGACATGCCCATCTCGCGCAATTCTTGGGCGACCCAGCGAGCGATGCTCACCATCCGTTCATGCTCGGCGTCAAGGTCAAAGGAGTCCATCCAGTCAAGAGCTGCCGACCATCCAATGGCTTCAGCGATGCGGGGCGTCCCCGCCTCGAATTTGTGTTCGTTGGTTTGGTAGGTTGAACCATCGACGCTGACGGTTTCAATCATGTCACCTCCACCCATGAAGGGTTGCATCTGCTCAAAGGCATCGGGCTGGACGAGCAAAGCGCCAATCCCGGTTGGGCCGCACATTTTGTGGGCGGAGAACGCCATGAAGTCGGCGCCGAAGTCCTCGAAATCAACCGTGGCGTGCGGCACCCCTTGGGCAGCATCGATGAGCACCTTCGCTCCCGCAGCATGGGACTGGGCGATGATGTCCTCAAGCGGGTTGCGAACCCCAAGGACGTTGGAGGTGTGGACCACACAGACGAGTTTAGCGCCGTCGAGGGCGTGGGCAAAGGCATCCATGTCCAGCGTGAAGTGGGAAGTTACGGGCACGTACCTCAATTCCACCCCGCGTTCTTCGGCGAGCATCTGCCAGGGGACGATGTCGGAGTGGTGCTCCATCTCGGTCAAAACGATGGCGTCACCGGCCCGCAGGTTGGCCCTTCCCCATGCATGGGCCACCAGGTTGATCGCTTCGGTGGTGCCGCTGGTGATGATGACGCGTTGGGCGTTGAACCGCTCCTTGAGTTTCGTGCGGCAGGATTCGTATCCTTCGGTCGCTTCGCCCGCAAGGGTGTGAACGGCGCGGTGGACGTTGGCGTTCGATTGGGAATAGTACCCGTTCATGGCGTCCAAGACGACCTGCGGCTTTTGGGTGGTGGCTGCGTTGTCGAGGTACACCAGCGGGTGACCGTTCACCTTGCGCTGGAGGATGGGAAATTGCTCGCGAAGCGACATCGGCTCACCTCTTCAGTTCGCATTCAAGGTGAACGGTTAGCCTCGTGCGCATTTCGTCCACCAGGGCTTCGTTTTCCAACGTGGAGAAACCGTCCTGCATGAACCCCTCAATCAGCAGCGCCACCGCCGACTCTTCGTCCAAGCCTCGGCTCATCAAGTAGTGCAGTTGGTCGGGGTCGACCGGCGCGCTGGCCGCACCGTGAGCGGCAGCGACTTCGTCGGCAAGCACCTCGAGTTCGGGGATCGCCTCGGCCCGAGCCTTTTCCGAAAGCAGCAGGTTCTTGAACACCTGACCGGCATCGCAGTGGTTGGCTTTCTCGGCGATGGTGAGCAGTCCGGTCGCAATAGAATGACTGCTGTCGTCGCAGGCTGCGTGGACGTGGAGGGAGGAATCCGTGTGGGCCACGTCGTGATGGATTTCCACATGATGGTCTACATGACGCTGACCTGCTCCGTGAACGGAAATCGCTTGGTTGAGGCGACCTCCGGTGTTGAGGAAGCGGGTGCGGATGTCGCTCTTGCAGCGGAAGCCGCCGATGGAAAGACCGGCCAATTCGAGGAAGGCATCTCGCTCGATCGCCCAGTCCTCGCAGTGGAGAAATTTCCCGTTCGGAGCAAGTTCGTTCACCAGGCCAAAGGCAGAACGGGTGTTGGGCGCCACGGCCCCCGTGATGTGAAGGCCGGTCCAATCCGCCTCCCCTGAAAGGTGAAGCACGACCGCCGCATCGTGGTTGAGTTCGAGATGAAGGTGGCCCACGGCCACGTGGCCGGAAGCGATGGCTCGCAGATGAACCACCTCGGAGCTACCGTCGGATTGAACGGTGGTGGCTGAGGACCCGAGTTCGCTCAGAAAAACCCGTGCAATGTCGCCACCGTCAACGATGCGAGGCGCGCCGTCGACGAGCGAGGCTCCGCCTTCGATGAGGGAAAAGCGCACAGGGGTGGCTTCGGGAACCGAGTCCACGGTGGTCGGATGGATGCGTGCCCATGGGGTGTATCGCCACAGATGAAGAGCACGGGAGGGAACGGCCAAATCGGCATACTTCATCCGATGGAACCCTCCATTTCCAATTCAAGCAACTTGTTGAGTTCCACGGCGTACTCCATCGGCAATTCTCGCGTGAAGGGCTCAAAGAAACCGTTCACGATGAGCCCCATGGCCTCTTCTTCGGTGAAGCCTCGGCTCATGAGGTAGAAGAGTTGGTCGCCCGAGACTTTGGAAACGCTGGCCTCGTGTTCAAGGTCCGCCGTCGAGTTGCCAACTTCCATCGTCGGGTAGGTGTCAGAACGGGAATCGCTGTCGAGCATGAGGGCATCGCAGACGATCTTCGAGCGGCACCCGTTGGCTTTGGGCGTGACTTGGAGCATCCCTCGGTAGGAAGAACGACCCCCGTTTTTCGAGATGGATTTCGAGAGAATGTTGGAAGTGGTGTTGGGCGCAAGGTGGTGGACCTTGGCTCCGGCGTCTTGGTGTTGACCTTCACCTGCGTACGCCACGGAGATGATTTCTGCATGGGCGCCTTCGCCTTTGAGAAGGACGGCTGGGTACTTCATCGTCAACTTGGAGCCGATGTTCCCGTCCACCCATTCCACCGTAGCGCCTTCGTGGGCCACACCTCGCTTGGTGACGAGGTTGTAGACGTTGGCGGACCAATTTTGGATGGTGGAATAACGAATCTTCGCATCCTTCATCGCAATGAGTTCAACCACGGCGGAATGAAGCGAGTCGGTGGAGTAGGTGGGTGCGGTGCAGCCCTCGACGTAGTGAATGCTGCTGCCCTCGTCGGCGATGATGAGGGTGCGTTCGAATTGACCCATGTTTTTGGCATTGATACGGAAATAGGCCTGGACCGGCATTTCGACATGAACCCCTTTGGGGACGTAGATGAAAGAGCCGCCGGACCACACCGCCGTGTTGAGGGCCGAGAATTTGTTGTCGGAGTGCGGAACGACCGTGCCGAAATATTTCTTGACGATTTCTGGGTGCTCCCTCAAACCGCTGTCCATGTCCAAAAACAGGACGCCCTGCGCTTCAAGGTCCTCACGGATGGAATGGTAGACGGCTTCTGATTCGTACTGGGCGGTCACACCGCCGAGCCACTTTTGCTCGGCTTCAGGAATGCCCAAGCGGTCAAACGTGTTTTTGATGTCGTCAGGAACATCATCCCAGCTTTTTTCCGTGGCGTCGGAGGACCGCAGGAAGTAGGTCACGTTGTCGAAATCAATGTTGTTGAGTCCGCCGCAGTTCCCCCAATCGGGCATCTCTCGCTCCATGAAGTGGTGGTAGGCTTTGACGCGAATCTCGGTCATCCACTCGGGTTCGTTCTTGAGTTCGGAAATGTCCCGAACCACTTGCTCGGACAGGCCTTTGTCGAACCGGATTGTGGCGTTTTCAGGGTCGTGAAACCCGAACTGGTAGTCACCAACGGCTTCGCGTGCATCCTCGCTCATGGTCAGGCCTCCTTGGGTGCGTCCAGCCATTCGTAGCCTTCGCTTTCGAGTTTGAGCGCCAATTCAGGACCACCCGATTGGACGATGGCTCCGTCGATCATCACGTGCACATGATGCGGTTTGACATGGTCAAGCAAGCGTTGGTAGTGGGTAATGATGAGGCAGCCGGCGTTCGGCGCCACGGCGTTGATGCCCTTGGAGACGATGCGGAGGGCGTCGATGTCAAGGCCGGAGTCGGTTTCGTCAAGGAGCGCCAAATGGGGCTTGAGCAGCAACATTTGGAGGATTTCAAGTCGCTTTTTCTCGCCCCCGCTAAAACCGTCGTTCACGTACCGGTTCAAGACCGATTTCTGCATTTCGAGACTGCCCATGGCTTCGTTGAGTTCCTTTCGGAATTCCCGTGCTTTCAGCTCCTCGTCCCGAACCGCTTGAACGGATTTTTTCAGGAAGGTTCCCACCTTGACGCCGGGGATGACCGCCGGGTATTGGAAGGAAAGAAACATGCCGGCCCGGGCCCGTTCAAAGACGTCCATCTCGTCAAGGTTGGTGCCCATGTAGTGAATGCTTCCGTGGGTGATTTCGTAGGCGGGGTGCCCCATGATGACACTGGCGAGGGTGGATTTTCCCGCCCCGTTCCGCCCCATGATGACGTGGATTTCACCCCGGTTGACGACCAGGTCCATGCCGTTGAGGATGGGCGTGCCGTCAACGCTCACGTGGAGGTTTTCAACGCGCAGAATCTCTTCGACCATGGTCATCCCTGATATGGCGTCTCGTCCCTCCTTTATCAAGGGATGTAGTTTGGTACAAGGACGCCAAAACACGGGCCACCGAATCCCCTATCGGTACGAGGGTTGAAGGAGCACATGCCCAACCCGAACCATGGACGACGATTTGGTGGCCGCCTACGCTGCCGAGGCCAAGGCAGCGATGGAGGCCGAGGCGGCCCGCCGCATCGCTGAAAGCGCTGATGCAGAGGAAGACGAGCGGTTGCGAAACACACCGCTTGCCGACCTCGTTGAATCCGAGCATTTCGTTCCCGCCCTCGTTGCTCGACTCGGCGCCGTCCGAGCAGCCCTTGACGGTCACGGCGGCGGGATTGCGGTGACCTCAGCCCAGCGGGCCGCCGAAGGGCTGGATTTGGTGCTCGATTTGACCGGCGCCTGCCTTTCGTGCGGCGCTGCACCCGGCACGCTTGAGGGCGTCAAAACCGACCTTGAGAGGGACACCGAGGTGCACCGGGTCCGTTTTTCCTCAGCCCTTTTGGACACCTTTGACGACTTGGGCCGGGAGTTTATCCTCGCTCATGGAAAAGTGGAATTTGTGGACCCAGCCGATGTTTGAGTGACCATCATCGGCGAGCCCTTCAAATCACAACGGTGGAAGGCGGTGGCATGACGGCATGGAAAACAGGCGTCCGCCCCGACCCCGCGCCCTGCCGACCGCAGGACCAAGGACGGTTTGAGGTGACGCAACGGGACGGGCAAGCCCGCCTCGGCCGCCTCCACACCAAGCACGGCGTGTTGGAAACACCGGCCCTGCTTCCCGTCGTCAATCCAAACATCCGGACGATTGAGCCACGGGTGATGTGGGACACCTACGGCATACAGGCCCTCATCACGAATTCCTACATCATTTGGAAACACGAAGAGTTGCGCTCCAGCGCCATTTCAAACGGCGTGCATGCCCTGCTGGATTACCCCGGCGTGGTGATGACGGATTCGGGCACCTTCCAGTCGTACGTCTACGGCGATGTGGAGGTGGGGGTTGATGAAATCGTGAAGTTCCAACGCTCCATCGGGGTCGACATCGCTACGATGCTCGACGTCTTCACCCGACCGGACATGAGTGAGGACGAGGTCGATGCTGCCGTCCGTGAAACGGCGCACCGGGCCGAGCAGAGCCTCCTCGCAGCGGAAGACACGATGCTGAACGGGCCCATTCAAGGCGGGCTCTTCCGCCACCTTCGCCACATCTCGGCCCGCTTGATGGGGGCTCACCCGTTTTCGGTCCATCCCGTTGGAGGCATCGTGCCGGTCATGGAACAGCAGCGGTACAAGGACTACGCCAAAATCATGATGGCGACGCTGCCGTTGTTGCCGGCTGACCGACCGGTCCACATGTTCGGTTGCGGCCACCCCATGCTCTTCCCCATGTCCATCGCCTTGGGCGCTGACCTCTTCGATTCGGCAGCGTACGCCCTGTTTGCCCGGGACGGACGGTTGTTGACACCTTGGGGCACCGAGCGCCTTGCGGAATTGGTCGACTGGCCGCTCTTGATGCCGTGCGTTGCCTCGCTCACGCCCGAGGATGTGCGCGCCCTCCCTGCGGAAGAACGGGAACGTACCCTCGCCCATTACAACCTCGAAGTCACCTTGGCCGAACTGGCTCGTTGCAAACAGGCGGTCCGGGACGGCACGATTTGGCAACTTGCGGAACAACGAAGCCACCAGCACCCCGCCCTGCGAGAAGCCTTTCTTTGGCTGACCACCTCTCCGGCGACCGAACGGAACCTTCGCCCCGAGAAGTTCTACACCGACCGTGACGCTGCCCGGGACACAGGAACCGACCAGGGGATGTGGGAAGACGCGTGGGATTGGGTGGTTTGGAGCCAACACACCCCAAGAACAGGCGGCGTGCAATGGGGCGGCGACGACACCTTCGTTCGCCCGAGCATCGTCAAAGCACGACGCCTGTTGCACACGCGATGGGAAGCCCGAGCGAACACCAATGCGGTGGTCGTTTTCCACGGCATTCGAGGCCCGTATCGCGAACGGCTCGGCGAGGTGCTGACCTGGCTGGCCCACCGCTGCCCAACCGTTCAACCGCTGATCCTTTCGCCGCTCGGTTTGGTGCCTGCGGCCCTTGAAGACCTCAACCCCTTCGCTCACCTCGACGCCCCTCAATGGGTCTTGCGCCACGAACCTGAGGAGGCGTGGATCGCTTCCGAACTCCAACGCCTCGGACTCTCAGGAACTCCCGTGTCCACCGTGGACGTGAACGGACCTGGCCTCAAACAACGCCTCGCTGACGCCTTGGCTGCCTGCGAGCAACCTCACGACGTTCACCAAACCCTGGAACGCGAACTGCACGAGCAAGCCCTCAGCGCGCTGCGCAACGAACAGGTCGTGGCGAAGCAGATGGTGCTGTTGAACACGACGAGGGAAGTCGCTTCGTCCGTGGCCAACGGATGCACCTACGTGACCAACCGAGAAGGGCGCGTGAAGAACGTCAACCGAGCCGACGGCCAACACCTGTACAGCCCCCGGCTGAGGGACGGCGGCATGTCGCTGGCAAACGCAGGCGCCCAAGCCTTGTTGGAGGCTCGTAACGCCCCCCTGCCCACAAGCCTGCCTCCGACCGAATGGCGAGGGTCGGCCGGCAACGGACCTGCTGTGGTGGTCGTTGACGACGACGCAGAACCGTTCGTTCGCAAAGGCCGAAACGTCTTCCACGGCTTCGTCCTCGCTTGCGACCCTTGGTTGCTGCCCGGTGAGCCTTGCCTCGTCGTGAACAAAACCGGCACGCTTCTCGGCCACGGCACCGCTCAATGCACGGCCGATGAAATGCAGACCTTCTCCAAAGGCATCGCCGTCAAGACCCGAGGCGGATTGGAAGCCTAAATTGGGGGAACAAAGCCTTCATGGGTTGCCGGCAACAACCGTTCCCTGTGAGCCCGATGGAGGATGAACGCATCATCCACACCAAGGGCCTCACCAAGTCCTACGGACCGCACGTCGCATTGGACCACCTTGACATCAGCATCCCGAGAGGAGCAACCGGACTTCTGGGCCAAAACGGTGCGGGAAAGTCCACCTTCCTCAAGACCGTCCTCGGCCTCATCCAGGCCACGTCAGGGGAGGGCACGGTTCTTGGATACGACATTCGTCACCAGGGTGTTGAAATCCGTCAACGCATCGGCTACATGCCGGAATACGATGCCTTGAACCCCGACATGGATGCCATCCACCAAGTCCGGTATTCCGGGGAACTGCTGGGCATGAATCCCGTCGTGGCCATGAACCGGGCCCACGAGGCGCTCCAATTCGTGGGCATTGGGGAGCAGCGCTATCGAGAGATCAGCAGTTTCTCGACCGGCATGAAGCAGGCCACGAAACTGGCTTGCGCCATCATTCACGACCCCGACCTCGTCATCGCCGATGAGCCTTCCAACGGTCTGGACGCGAAAGCTCGTGAATTCATGATCAGCACCCTGAACACCATGGTTAACGACGGACAGCGCTCCGTCCTGATGGCGAGCCACCTCATGGACGACGTTGAGCGCGTCTGCGAAAACATCATCCTCTTGCACAAAGGCAAACTTGCTGCTCAAGGGAAAATCGAGGACCTGAAAGCGATTGACCGGGAAATCGAGATTCATGTCTGGGGCGGTGCGACCCCGCTTGAACAACGGTTGACCGACGAAGGTTTCCGTGTGCGCCGGGAAGGTCGCGTGATGCGAATTGCCCACACCGAAGACGACACCACCACCCACATTTTGCGGGCTGCTGCCGACGTGGGGGCCCAAATACGCCGAATGCACGAATACGAAGCTTCGCTCGAAGACCTGTTTTTGGCGATCATGGACAACCTTGGCTACACCGTCAAATCAAGCGACGACCTCCTCCGCTCACCGCTTGAAGCCAAGCGGGTGGACGCACCCGAATCGCTGGGAGGTGGGTCTGCATGAGCGATGACATCGCCTTCGAACCGGAAGCCCCCGTCACGGGGCAAGGGCGCATGGACGTCGCCTGGGGGGCGAACACCGGTGACGAAACCGAATCGGAATTGTCGCAGGCAAACACCGCTCAAGGCGGGGAAATTTTTGAGCAACATTACACGCCTTGGAGGGGAACGTTGAACCCCAGATGGATGCGAAACTGGGCCATCTTGCGTCATCATTTGCTCGGCATCTTCCGGAAGGGGCACCGCCCGTGGACGATGCCAACCCGGATCTTCATCCTCATCGCCTTCCTCGCCTCGCTTTCCGATGCCGGCATGACCTTGTTGTCGGGGTTGGTCGGCAGTTCGGAATTTCACGGTTTGTTCGGCGTGAGCCGGGACAATCTGTACGGGCACGTTCTTGGATTCTTTCCTCGCAACGTCCTCTACTACCCCATCATTGCGGCGCTCCTGGTGGGCAGCGTCATCTCCGAGGACCGCGAGCACGGTACGTCAGCCCTCTACTTTTCCAGACCGGTGTCAAGGGTGGATTACGTCAGCATGAAATTCGTCTCCGTAGCGCTCATTCAGGCCATGGTGATTTTGGGGTCGTACCTCCTCTATTTTCTCGCTGAAGTTGTTGCCTACGGTCGTGGCTGGGCGTGGATGGTCGACGTCTTCCCCATGTTTTTAGCCGGGTTTGCTGCAGGCCTGCTGCTCATCTTCACCTACACCAGCATCGGGCTCAGCCTCTCCAGTGTTTCCACCGGCCGCTTCTTCCCCGGCATCGGTTTGTTGGCCATCGTCTTCGGCACGAAAACCCTCGCCAGCATCGTCAAAAATCTCTTTTCACGGGAAATTCTCTACCTCATCTCCCCCTACGATTGCGTGGCGCATGTCGGTCAGGCGCTGATCGGAACACAGACCACCTACGACCAGTACTCCTGGACCTTCTCCTTGCTGGCGTTGGTGGCGATGAACGCCCTCGCCCTCTACGTGTTGGCTTCGCGAGTGGCCTCAATGGAGGTGACGAGGGAATGATACCGGATGTCACGCAGCAAGGCCTTCCGGCGACGGCCGATGCCGTCGCCCCGGCCGCCCCCAACGTCCCGGTTGTTTTGTTCCAAGGGGTGTCCAAATCCTACGGTCGCATTCATGCCCTCAGCAACATCACGCTGGGGTTGTCCGGCGGCGTTACCGGTGTTTTGGGCATGAACGGAGCAGGAAAATCAACCCTGTTCAAACTCCTCATGGGCAAATTGCGACCCTCTGCAGGGGAAGTCAAACTCTTCGGCACCAACCCTTGGCGAAACCCTGCCCCGTACGCCAAGGTGGGTTTCGTTCCCGAGCACGAAAAGATGCACGATTGGATGACCGCTCTCGATTTCGTGAGCACGTTTGCTCGCCTCCACGGCATGACGCGGAAGCAAGCTGAACAGGAAGCCATGCGCGTGCTGGATTTCGTTGGACTGGCCGATGTCGCCAACAAGGAAATCGGCCGCTTCTCCAAAGGCATGCGCCAGCGAACCAAAATCGCCCATGCCCTCGTGAACGACCCCGAACTCATCATCCTTGACGAGCCCCTCCAAGGGTGCGACCCCTTGGCCCGAACCACCATCATGAACGTCATCCGGGAACTCGGAAAAATGGGCCGCACGGTGCTCGTTAGCAGCCACATCCTGAACGAAATCGAACGCATCACGGAACAAATTGTCATCCTCCATCACGGCAAATTGGTTGCCTTGGGCAACCTGCACGCCATTCGTGAGCGGTTGGACCAAATCCCGCACACGATTCGCATCGTTGGCGAAGATGCACGAAGCATGGCGAAGGACATCCTGGACCATCCCGCTGTGTTCGGTCTGAGTTTCCCCAACGAGACCGAGTTGTTGATTCAAACCTACCATTTCGGTCAACTGCATGCAGAATTGCCTCGCCTCATCGTTGAAAACAACCATCGCGTCCACCTGATTGACAACCCTGACGACGACCTCGAGTCCTTGCTCAACCACCTGGCTGGAGGGAGTTCATGAAGACGAAGAGCGACGTGCCCAGCCTCTGGAGCGGCCTCGACCGAAAGGCGATGGCCGTGGCCGAATTCACGGTGCGACAGCAACGGAAACGCCTCTCAACATGGGTCGTGTTGCTGGTGGGCATCGCCGCCATGGGCGTGTTGACGATGTTCTACATCGACAGCATGACCCGCGAGTACGAAGCCATCGACAACGACGGGGACAGTGAAGATTGGGACATGGACGGTTACCCCAACGGTCAGGAACGCTTGCACGGCACCGACATCTTTGACGCCGAGTCCCATCCAGGACTCCTGGACCCTTCCATCCTCCCTGACGAGGCAAGCGTTTGGATTGACGAGGACGATTTTGATTGGGATGCGCTGGAGGCGGGAAGCGTTGGCTACGACGACAACGGTGACTGCGACGTTGAAGGGCGAACCGATTCTCAGAAAGACCGCAACGGCAACGGCATTCCTTGCGACATCCTGCTGACGAAGAACCGGTATTCAGGAACGTACTTTGTCAGCGCAGACGGCAACGTGGACGAAGACCCCGACGACGAAGCCTACGCTTTGGAAGCCATTCATCGGAGCTTCGTCCTCGCCATCGGGAAGTTGGGGGTGGTGTTTCTCATCGGCATTTTCGTGCCGCTTTTCATGGCGACGGGGTTGATTCGCCAAGAAATGACCTCGGGCACGATGCACTTTATGCTGGCCAAACCCATTGCGAGAGGGGAAGTTTTCCTCTACCGGATCCTCGGTTTCCTCGCCATAGCCTGGGTCTACATCACCCTCCTCATCGCCCTCCTTGCGCTCATCACCGGCTTTGCGGGTCCAAGCGACGGGCTGTTCAGGTTCGCCGACCTTGGCGTGTGGCTTTCGGTTTGGCTGGCGGCGTTGCTGGCGGTGATGGTGTACAGCATGCTGTTTTGCATGCTTGGGGTGCTTTGGAAGCACGGCATGGTTCTGGCGCTTCCCATCGCAGCGTGGGAACTGGGGATGATCCTCACCACGCTGGGAGCCCCCGACGCCGCCATCCTCCGCTTTTCCGTGATTGGATGGGCGATGAACATCGTTGACGCCGGGGCGGCCTTGGCGTGGTCGGACACCCCGCTAATGATTCAAATGGGCCTTTGGGGTGGCGGCAGCGGCGCCCTTGAAGGCGCTGAAGCTCTGGAGATTTTTGCGTCCACGCCGGGACTTGGGCTGAGCGGTCTCGCCACGGTGGTGGTCTCCGTGCTCGTGATGGTGGGCCAGGCCGCTGCGTGCTGGTTGCTGGGCAGCACCTTGTTCAAGAGCAAAGAAATCGAGTGAGGGGGGAGCATGGACAGCAAGACCCCTCCCGTGTTTGAAGGCGATTTTTCAACGATGTGGCGCTTGGGGCTGCGTCAACCCTTGCGGCACCTAACGTGGGACTGGTGGTGGTGGTTGGTGATGCTCGACGACGAGCAGCCATGGGGGAAGCAACTCATGGTGCTCTGGTCCACCAAAGACAACGACAGGGTCGAAGTCAACGACGAGCCTTGGATGCCGAAAGGGCAACCCGGTTTGGATGCAGATGGTGGGATGGCGATTGACGGGATGGTGTGTGCCTGGTGGTTCGATGGAAAACGCATGCACGAGCCCTACATCAAACGCACGTGCACCATGGTGGCCATGGACGATGAACACCCCCACTGGCCCGAGAAGGGCCGAGGCATCGGCGGCGGCGCGGTGGTTCCGTTGCTACCTGATGACCTTTCCATGGGGCTTACCAGCGACAAGTCCGCCTTTTGGATCAACCTGCTTGGCGACAAAACCGCCGTGGAAAAAGGAGCGCCTCAGCACATGAACCTCAGGTTAACCCCGTGGAACCCGGCCATGTCGGTGGCACGCCCTTCAACGGCCACGTACGCCGCCGGCATGGGCTACGACATCCTTCGGGTTCACGGCACTCGTGTTCATGGCGAAGTTGACGGACAGCCCGTGACAGGAACGGCGTACTTCCAGAAGGTGTGTGTCCAAGCCCCCTCTCCCCCGTGGTATTGGGGCGTCCTCCATTTTGAAGACGGCTCGTACATGGACTGGTTTCTGCCTCACCTGGCCCCAACGGTGTTATCTCGCGACCCTCGCCCGTGGAAGAAACGAGACATTCAACACATTTCCCTCTCTCAAGGCGGGTTGTTTCACGATGCAAAGCACCAGCGCACGGAGCGTTTTGCACGGGTCGAAGTCATCAAGCAAGCCTCGTCGCGCTCCGAGGGAGTCCACGGCCAGAGCCCCGATGCACCCCTGCCTCGGTTCCTTGTTCGAATGCACAACGGACGAACGCATGTTCAACTCGAAGTGGAGGCCGTGGACCGTGCTCATTGGCATTTCGACCAACCCACACGGGGCGGCATGTGGTCCCACCTGACCTACAACGAATACCCCTTGGAGGTGAAGCGCCTTGAAATCGAAGACGAGTTCGGCAGCCGTCGACGCAGCGACTACGGCTGGATTCGGGGAAACGCCGAACATGCATGGGGCATGCTCCATTGAAAAAAGGTCTTCTGAAAGGGGAAGTTATTTCATTCAGCGGGCATCAACAGGTTATGAGGGGTCCACTTGACCGAAGACAAAACCGAAGAAGTTGCTGCGGAAACCACCGAGAGCGAAGCACCCGCTCAACAGGCCGACGACGGTTCCAAAACCCACAACAAGTACCGCTTGATTCCGGGGGAGGAAGTGCTGGAAAACGGCGAAGCGAGGCCGAGCACGCTGGCGTTCTTGGGCATGTACATCCTCGGCGGCTTGGTCTTCGGCGTCCACATGCTGTTTTTCTCAGCGCAAGACGGCCTGAACGTCGCTGATGATGCGAATCTGCTGGTCAAACTCACGGCAAAACTCATCGAATTCACCGACAGTGAAACCGTCCCCATCGGATTTGTCCTCCTGATGCTCTTCATCACCTGGGCCAACCGGATGCTCAACGTGTCCACCTCCGGAAAATGGGTGACCACCGCCCTCTTGCTCACGACGTTTTTGCCCGTGTTGATCACCATCGATGATTTGGTCAGCATGATTGCCGCCCTCTTCGGAGCCGAGGACGGAGCTTACGACATCATCCCCGTTGGGTACAATTACCTCTGGGCGGGGTTGGCATTCCTGGCCGCCTTTTGGGGACTGACCTACAAGTACCAGCGAAGCTTTTCCTACGCCGTGACGACCAACGCCGTCATCTTCCAACATGCATTCTTGCTCTCTCGGTCGCATCGCCGTATTCTTTTCGACCGGATTTCGGAAGTGATGGTTGAGCGCACCCCGATGGGAACGATTCTTGGGTTCGCGACCGTGACCATCATGACCGACTCAGGGGTTGGCTTGGTTGAAGAATCGGTGGGCACCTCAGCCGGCATCGCACCGAGCGGTGGGGGCGGAAGCAGCGAAGACAGCGCTACAGAAATGGTTCGCAAGGGTGTTTTGAAGTCCCTTTTCGCCGTGCTCTCCTACCAACGCACCACTCGTCGAGTCGACCCTGATCCGAAGCACTGCTTTTACAAGATTCGGAAGTGGGACAACATCAAGATGATGCTCAACGAAATGCACCGGAAGCATTCACAATCCAACATGCTCGAGGACATCAAAAGCGCCCTCACCCAAGGCTCAAGCGACGAAGCATGAGCCTTCCGAGCCGGGGCGAGGCTTGAAAAGCCAACGGAGCCACGCCGGTGTGGAGATGACCACGATGGTTGAAGAACTGCTCGAGAAACCCATTGAATTGTTCCGAAACGGCGACTTGGACGGCGCTCTTGCCGACTTGGAAGAAAAACTTGGCAGCCACGGCGACGTGGCGGAGATCCATCACATGTGGGCCGAGTTTGCGAACCTGAAGAACATGGACGCACAAGAAGACGTGATTCCCGGTCGGAAAATCATGAACGCTTACAAGAAAGCCATGGAACTTGACGAAGAGAACATGGAATACATTGCCGATTTTGCTTCGTTCGCCCTCGAGTGCCGCCGCATTCCCGTGGCCGTCAAGGAATTCCAACGCTACGCCCGCCGCCTTGAACTCGAAGACATTCCGGTGGACGAAATCCTCTACACCGCTAGCCGAAACCTCGTGGACGCCATTGAAGTCATGGACCCAAGTCGGAAAGAAGCCATGGTGCAACCTTGGCTGAAGCAAGCCCTTGTCTGGGCCGTTGGAGCCCTTGGTTACTCGCCTGAAGACGCTGTGGCCACGCTATCCTCTGAAGATTGAGGGATGGCGGTGGACGAACCGAAGGTTCGCCTGTTTTTCCGAATTGGCTACCTCGGCGATGCCTTTCACGGCAGTCAAATCCAACCCGATGTCAAGACCGTTCAAGGCGAACTCATACGCGTGTTCCGCTCGCTCAAGTGGTTGCGGGGGCCCGAGGAGGACCAGGTCTTGGTGCTGTCAAGCAGGACCGACGCCGGCGTGCACGTCCGCATCAACGGGGGCGTTGTTGACCTTGACGCCTCGCTTTGGAAGGCGCTGACACCGCGAAAAATGATCCGAGCCGTTGACGACCGACTGGACGACAACATCGCCTTTCTCACCGTGGAGGAAGTGGACAGGGACCACAACCCGCGCATGGCCCTCCACCGGGTGTACCGTTACCGCCTGGAGTGCATGGAATTTTGGAAAGCGCCTTCGCTCGATGAGTTCACCTCTTGGCTCTCCATCTTTGTGGGCACCTACGATGCGAGGAATTTTGCTCGCCTCGAAGAGGGAAAAAACCCCGTACGAACCGTCCTTGATGCCCAACCCTGGATGGACGGTGACCGCATCATGGGGTTTGAAATCAAAGGCGAGGCTTTTTTGTGGAACCAAGTCCGACGGACCGCCAATGCCTTGTTCCGTTTAGCGGTTGGTGAACTCCAAGCCGACGAGGTGAAGGCGGCGGTTGAACAACCCGACCAGGCCGTCGATTTTGGCGTCGCACCTCCCGAATGGTTGGTGTTGTGGGGGGTGGCGTGGGAAAACGCACCCATTCCCCCCAGCAGCCACGCAACATCGTTTTCTCCACCTCCGGTTGGGCGCACGGCTGAGCGAACGCGGAAGGGCCGCTGGCAGCGGGCGGCCCAACACGAACTCAAGAGCATGCTCCACAACGAATGGGCCACCATCGGCGTCCTTCCGGTGACGCACCACCGCAACTCATAGCGTGATGGTGATTCGGTCGCCGTCGTGAAGGTCGAAGTTTTCCCGCAAAAAAACCGTTGAAATCACTTCGATCACGTCCACATGACGGGTCAAGTCAGGAATCAGGACCGCACACGGCACGGATGACCCGTTGACGTGGACAACCCCGTGAAATGCCGACGCACCTCCGAACGAAACACCGTCACGAAGAAATCCTCGAATCCGAATCAAGGCGTGCTGCTCCACATCCACCGTGGACGCAGCCGTCCGGGCTTCATCCGGAGCATCCAACGTGTCAATGCCTGCTTTTTGGCGCAAAGCGATGTAGTGGCTAAGCAAGTCCTCATCAACTCGAACGTTCAATGTACCCGGCCACGCTTGTGCACCGAGTATTTCCTTGAATTGGTCTTGGTAGTGCGGTTGCGCCATGAAGACATGGGCTCGGCCTAGCCCGCTGCTCACGATGCCTCGCAACTCCATGGTGACGGCCTCGTGTTCTGCTTTATGAGGATGCGTTCCGCCCCAACTGGACGCTTCATATACGGTCGAACAACATCAACAACATGACCGACGAAGAACGCAAGGAAGACCCACAAAACAGCGATGACTCTACACCGCCAGCCTCCGATGTCTTGGACGAAGTTGAAGCCTATGCCAAAGCTGCTCACCGATTTTCAGCGACCGTGGATGCGTTGGATTGGCCCGATCACATGAACCTCAAGGAAAACACCGAACTGAGCGTGAGGTTGT
Organism: Candidatus Poseidonia sp.; assembly: GCA_038118245.1. Classification (GTDB taxonomy): domain Archaea; phylum Thermoplasmatota; class Poseidoniia; order Poseidoniales; family Poseidoniaceae; genus Poseidonia. Next base: position 19,544 of record JAYOHN010000012.1, on the reverse strand, counting down.
TCCGCGATTTCTGGCGGCAGCACCAACGTCGCCTTCTTGAGCGAGAGCGACGGCAAACAGACGAAGAAGGCGCCTTTGTTTCCGTAACGGAAAAGAACGTTCGTGACTACTTCAAGCGGCGTTTTCATCGGCGCTGGGGCTTTGGCGAGGATGACGAACCGCTGAACATCGACCCAAAAGAGCACACTCCCGACGAAGACCATCAAGACGAAGCGTCAAAAGAACGGCAACGGCGCTTCCAAGACGAGTGGGAATGATCACCGAGTGATGCCCGTGGCGAAGGCAAGGAACTCAACCGAAGAGCGCTTGCTGTCTTGATTTTTGGCGAAGGAAATCACCGAAGTCTCGAGGCGGACGTTGTGAATGGATGTGCAACCGAGGGCTTTGGCTTGTTGGCGAAGACGAAACAGCACCTCCCGGCGCCCAAACTCGAGGACGACATCGTACGAATGCAGGCGGCCTCCGAAGAGGCTCTTGAACCACATGAAAAACATCTGGCCCATGGACGGCCCGACGCAGATGCTCACGTGAAGGAGCGTCGAAGATTGTGCAGCCATGAGGGCGGTGCTTGAGGCGGTGGAGAGATGGTTCTCGCTCGCAAACGAGGCCCCCTCGGTTTTTTCATTCTCCATCAGCGCAGCCATGACTCGACCTTGGTACCAGCGCCCCAGCCCCCACGAGGCCGTCGGAAAGGCCAGCGTGGCGAAAATTGGACCCACGATCCAAGCGATCAAAAGCAACGATTCACTCAATCCAGCACCTCACTCCACAACAACCGCTGTGCCATAACAGAACAGTTCAGAAGCCCCAGCCGCCACGTTGGAGGTCGCAAAGCGAACGTTCACGATGCCGTTGGCCCCCATGCTGTGGGCCTGAAACATCATGCGTTGGATGGCTTCGTTACGCGATTCGTTCAGCAGTTCGGTATACGCTTTGAGTTCGCCACCGACGATGTTTTTCAAGCCTGCAAAAATATCCTTCCCGAGGTGCTTGGCTCGAACCGTTGAACCGGTCACAAGGCCCAAAGAGCGGGTGATGGTCTTGCCGGGGATGGTTTCAACGTTGGACATGTAAAGGGAAACGGGTTGAGGTTCCATGGATGGTTTACCCCATCTCCGTTTATGAATCTCGCGTCGGACGCCGACGCCGGGCTCACAAAATCGGTTGTTGGCGCAACCATTCAAGGTCCGAGATGTAGAGTTGGCGAATGTCGTCCAAGCCGAGGACCAGCATCGCCAACCGCTCAAGCCCCATGCCCCATGCGAGCACCGGTGAGGTGATGCCCAGCGGCTCGGTCACTTCGGGGCGGAAGATGCCTGCCCCACCGAGTTCCAACCACTTGCCTCGCCATTTGACCTCGATTTCCAAACTCGGTTCGGTGTACGGGAAGTAGGCTGGACGAACCCGAACTTCGGGGTACCCCATCTTGGCGTAGAAGGTTTTGAGGGTCGTCACCAACATCGGCAGGTTCGCTCCTTCTTCGACGATGATGCCTTCAATTTGATGAAATTCAGGAAGGTGGGTTCGGTCAATGGCTTCTTTGCGGAACACCCGGTCAACAGAAAAGACCCGACAGGCTTCGTTGGGGTGTTGGGCGAGGTACTGGACGGTGTTCACGGTGGTGTGCGTGCGCAGCAACGGGCGTTTGGAGACCTCGGTGGAATACGAACCGCCCCAGCCGGTTGAGCCCGTGTCCCCCCCGTGTTCGTGAATGGCTTTCCATTTCGCCATCACGTCTTCATCAAGGGGGATCTCTGTCGGTTCATCCAAGTAAAACGTGTCCTGCATCTCCCGAGCAGGGTGGTCTTGGGGGATGAAAAGGGCGTCCATGTTCCATCCAGCGGATTGGACATAATCGTCCACGAGTTCGGAGAAACCCATCTCGAGGAAAATCGTGCGTATTCGTTCAATGAGGGCCTGCATGGGGTGACTTCGCCCCGTTCGAGGGGTGGCGGCTTCGAGCGTCACGTCAAAGCGACGGAATTCAGCCTCTTTCCATTCATCGCTCTGCAACAATTCGGGCGTGATGTCGGTGATGACGAGTTGCTCAACCAGTGCCTCGGCAGGGACGGCCTTCCCGGCCTTTGTCAACGACCAACGGCGATCGATGTGTTCGACGATCATGACAAGCCCCCGCCGACCGGTAAAATGCGTGAGCAGGTTTTCATCAAGGTCGTCCGATGAGCAAGGCAAGGCACGGAGGAACGAGGCTCGCTGCTCGAGGGTGGCTTCAACGTCGGCTGGGTTGGTTGCTTTGAGGACGCCCCCGTTCAACGTCACGCCAAGTTGTTTCAACAAGCCAACACCGGGGCCGGCTTCATGACGCTCAAACGCCGATTGCAAGTTTTGCATCGAAGGGGTTTCCTCCCCCGCCATCCACGCCCAGAGGCGGGCTTCGAGCAGGCCGTTGGCCAAGGCCCGTTGCCCTTCTTCATCGAGGCGAACCTCCCGCACCAGCGTCTCCTCAAGCGTCACCAGCCCGTGATTTTGCAAGCCGTGGCCGGCACCAACGGCCACCGCTTGGTCGGTCCACTCGCAAGCATCCAAAACGTCCTCCAAGGACCACGCCCCTTTGTCGGGTTGCGCCTGCATCGCAAGCAACATCCGTCGCTCGGGATTCAGCAGGTTGAGGGCATCCATGGTCTTCCCAGCCGTGCTTGTGCTTTGAAATCACCGTTGCGCAGGTCGCCAAAATCGGGAAACTCAGCGGCGTTCAGGGACCAGGTTGGATTCCAACGAAACTTACTCTTCTTCCCAAAGCAGACGGTCGCACTTGGGGCATGAGAACACCGGAGGTTTGGCGCCGTCCTGAACGGTGAGGTGGCCACACGGCCCGCACAAGATGGACGAGGTCACCGGGTCGTCGAGGGTGACGTCCACGCGAAACATGAACCGGCCTGCATCGGGCAGCATTTCAGCATCAGGCGTCCAGCGGGCGACGGCTTCGTCGGAAAGCCCGCGTTGCCGACTCATGGTCATCCCGACGACAAAGAACACCACGCCGAACATGCCGACGGTCATCGCCATGGGAGCCAAGCCGGCCACGCTCATGGAAGCACCAAACACGATGCAAACAAATCCTGTGATGAGAAAGTTCTCGCGGCTCAAGCGGGTCAAGGCGACTTCACCCCGGCTTCGTGCAAGGCTTGGGCGACTCGTTCAACTTCGCTATGAGGAATGGCGCAGAGGCCGATTCGCACACCCCCGGTGAGTGGAACGAGGTACACATGTTGGTCTGCACATGCTTCCGCAATCGCAACGGGATCGTCGCATTCGTACCAAGCAAAGAACCCGTCATGGCTGGGGTTCACCGGAACATGGCGCTCGTTGCAAGCTCGAACAAACGCATCCCTTCGCTCATCAAGAAGGCGGCCAAGACGGTCCCGTTCGTCAGACCAGGCTTGGCCACCCTCAGGTGAAGCATGGAGTTCGCTCAACACATGCTGAGCAACCCGAGGCGCAGCCGACCAGGTTTGCCTTCCGGTCACCCCCATCACGTCGTTGAGCCGGGCGATGTGGTCTTCATCAGGGTGGAGGTACACCAGCGCACCGGTGCGCAACCCGTAGATGGTGTGGGATTTGGACAAGGAAACGGCGAAACAAATCAACATGTTTTCAGGCCAAGGAAGGCCGCTTTCCATGACATCAGCAAGGGTTTCCGCCCAACCGTGCGGTTCGTCTGCGTACAGGTGATAGGCGGCGTCGATAAGCAAAGTGTGGCCCGTGTGTTCGTGACGCATTGCGCTCTCCATGAAGGCCGTGAGCAGGGCGGTTCGACTCGCTGCGGGTAAACTCAGCCCCGTGGGGTTGTGAGCCGGGTCGTTCAACCAAGTCATCACGGTTTTCTGCGATGAAGCAAGCACCTCCAGTTGACCGCTGAAGGCCTCCAAATCGAGGAAAGGGTGCGCATCCGTGGACACATCAGGAAGCAACGGATAGGTGGTTGCTTTCAGGTTGCAGCCCCGCAAAAACCCAGCATAAGGCCCCCAATGCCGGTCCCGAAGAAGCACGGCTTCTCCACGTTCGGCAAAGTTGTTGGCTGCGAGAAACAAGGCACCCGACCCGCCGGGCGTGGCCGTTGCGCCGGCGAACAGACCCAACGATTCCAGTGCACCGCGTTGTTCGCCAAGAGCGAGGGTCACACCAAGGTCAAGAAACGACGGCAAGCCCTTGAGCGGAGCGTACGCAGAAAACTCTGGAGCGGGCGCCACGCGAAGGGCCGCATCCACCACGGTGTTGATCGCCAACGAACCGTCGTCCTCGAGCAGTGCCCCTACGGTTCCGTTGACGGCGCTCGCTCCGGCAGCAGCGGCGTTTTGGTAACGTGCCAGCCAGCTGAAGATGACATCGTTGCCGGTTTTTTCATGGCCGTGACTGGACAAGTACTGCATGCCCGAATCCACCACCATGCCTGCGCCACCTCCTCGTCGCTTTTTGCTTTCACCGTTGTGATTGACGGCGCAAGCAAGCCGCTTTGTTCATGAAGGAGTTGCGCAACCGTCCGCTTGAAGCCAACGTAGCACAGTCTGGTAGTGCGTCTGATTTGTAATCAGACGGTCGGGGGTTCGAGTCCCTCCGTTGGCTCCACCGTGAAAAACACCGATTGATATACTCTTGAGACGGCATCCAAATCATGTTGGAATGCAACATCGACGCCAAGGGAAAAGCGGCCCGTTTGACGGGAGGCCTTGCTGGAATCGCCTTTTCGCTCCTGCTTGCCGCCCTCCTCCTCGCTGATGTCGTGAGTCACGGGTTTGGATGGTACGCTGTCGCCGGCTCCTTCTTCGGCGGTGCCTTTGCGGTCTTCGAAGCCCGTGCAGGCTGGTGCGTCATTCGAGCCATGGGCATCAAAACGCCGCTGTGAAGAGAAGCAAGTCTCAAGAAGCCGCCTTCGTTCAGCGGGCTGTGCCTGCACAACGATTGGACGGAAAAGCCTGTGCAGCGGAGGTTGAAACGTCCCTTCTGCAAAGGGTTGAAAGGCTCCGTGCTCAAGGGGTCCAACCGCATCTCGCCGTTCTCATTGTTGGAGATGACCCCGCCTCGCACGTGTACGTCAATTCCAAGGTCAAGATGTGCGAACGTCTCGGTATCCGTTCAACACACATCGCTCTACCGGCGGACACCGATGAAGAAACGGTTCGTCAGCACGTTGTTGAGATGAACTCCCAAGATGACTTGGACGGGATCTTGATTCAATCTCCACTGCCGCCTCACATGGATGAAGAAGCCCTTACGGACCTCATTCATCCCTCGAAAGACGTGGACGGCTTCCATCCACAGAACCTCGGTCGATTGGTGCAAGGACGCACCGATGGTATGTTGCCGTGCACGCCCAGCGGCGTGATGCGGATGCTCGAGTGGGCCGGGATTGACCTTCGCGGCAAACGTGCGGTTGTGCTCGGACGGTCAAGAATCGTCGGCATGCCCGCAGCGCTGCTCCTCGCCGCTCGGGGGGCAGATGCCACCGTGACCGTCGCCCATTCCAAAACCGAGGACCTTGCGTCGGTCTGCGCCGAAGCCGATGTGCTCGTCGCTGCCGTGGGTCGCCCAGAGATGGTTCAGGCCTCATGGGTCAAGCCGGGAGCGGTGGTGGTGGATGTCGGCATCAACCGTGTGGACGATGACACCCGTGAACGGGGCTGGCGACTTGCAGGCGATGTCGCTCCCGAGGTTGAATCCATCGCAGCTTGGCTCTCTCCCGTACCGGGCGGCGTAGGCCCCATGACCATCGCCATGTTGATGGAAAACACCGTTCGCTCGGCTGAACGGCGCCGAGACCACGGAAGCGAATGAATAAAACTCAGCACACCCACAACCAACCGTGGCCCACGACCCTCGAGCCCCGCGACTCGCTGCCATGTCGACCTTAACGGCGGCAGCGTTGTTGGTGGCGAGTGCGGCCAACTTGCAATTCAATGCTGTCGGCGCCAAGGGAATCAGCGTCGAGGAGTTGGCGGCCATCGCACTCGCTGCCGTCGCCATCGTCGTCGCCAACCTTGCGAACAAAGAACGGGAAATCCCTGAGCTGGGACAACACCGAGGTCGCAGTGACGTTGAAGATTTTGAACAAACCTTGACCCGTACAAGCAACTCAGCGGGAACGGGTTCGGTGAACCCAACCACCGCATCCATCATCTCCGGTATTTTGGGCCAAACGGACACGATGGAAAACAGAACGGTGGAATCCGCCATTTCAACGCTTTCAACCGGGGAATTTGCTGCAAACGTGGAAGCCGTGCTTCAAGCGCCGGCTGCAGCCAACCGGGATCTGCTCCCGCTGAACAGCGACGACCCTCCGAAGGTCAACCTCAACGATGCCAACAAGCGGGAGGCGAGGCCAACCGACGAAACCACGGGCGAAACCCTGCAACGCGTTTTGGTCAAGCCCGTCCCCCTGCCGGGCCGAGAAGACCAACCAACCGTCGACCCCGCCACCATACCGGGTCTTGAACCGAACCGAGTCTTCGTCCGCGAAGGAGCTCACAGCGTGCCGTTGCCCGGAGCAACGGTTGGTGGTGAAGGAGAACACACCGAGCCATCCCAGCCAGCATCGCCTGAACCTGAGGACGCGGCACCCGAAGGTGCTGTTTCAACCGGTTTGCCCGAACTGCCGGATTTGTCGGCCTTGCTGGAAACCAACACGGTACCAAATGCCTCTGCACCCGCTGCGTCATTGGACACCGGAGAAGAAGGCAAGGCGTTGGCCACACCACAATTGCCCGACCTCGGCGACCTCTTTGATTCACCCGCACCCACCATGGAGACGGTGATTTCCACGCCTGCCTTGCCCGATCTTGACGAGTTGTTTTGAGAAAAACCCTTGAAAGGGTGCGTGAAGAGGGCATGCTGTGTGGACACAAACGCTGGATTTGCATTCTCACTCCACCCACAGCGACGGCCAACACGATGTGGCTACCGTCGCTCGTCTGATGCATGAAGCCGGCGTCCGCACGTGGGCCTTGACCGACCACGACACGACCGATGGATGGAGGGAAGCAACGAAGGAAGCCAAGGCGTTGGGCATTCGTTTTGTTCCCGGTGTTGAAATCACGTGCGCCCCCGCCGTTGAGCCGGACGCAGCGTTCCTGACGCAAATGGGACGCGAACGGGCGTCCACATCCTGGCATTTGCTCGCACTCTTTCCCGACCACGACCCCGAACACCCTGACCCTTCCGTTGAGGAATTCAAATCTTGGCTCGCCCCCAGACAGGATGGGAGAGGGCCCCGGATGCAGGCCATGTGCGCTCGTTTGGCCGAACTGGGCATGCCTGTGGACCCCCAAGCCGTGATGCGAAGAGCCACGGGCTCGGTGGGCCGGCCTCATCTTGCCGAAGAAATGGTGGCCTTGGGGTACGTCGCTTCAAAATCGGAAGCCTTTGAGACATGGATCGGCGACGGCCTTCCAGGATTTGTTGCGCACAGCAAACCCAGCTTGGCCGAAGCGGTGCAAGCCGTTCACCGAGCCGGAGGCCTGACCTCGCTCGCTCACCCACTGTACTACGGCGTTCCAACCTCAACCTTGCTTGATGCCTTGCTTGCCCTTGAGGTGGACGGCGTTGAGGCGGTTCATCGCAGCCACAACGATGCTTACCGCTTTGAGTTGTTGGAGGGTGCACAGCAACGCAGCCTGAGCGTCACGGTGGGCTCCGACTTCCACGGGCTTGATTACCAGCCCCGCCCGGGCCACATGGCCCTACCGACGGAACGCACGTTCAGTGGCCTTCGTCCCGAGTGAAACGGTCGACCTGCATCGCCGCCTCAAACAGCAAGATCACGGGGAGCGCTACCAAGAAGAGGGACAACGGGTCGGGGGGCGACATCAAGGCCCCGAGAACGAACGCCCCGAACCAAATGCCTCGTCGTGAGTGCACCAGTTGCTGGCGAGTGACAAGCCCCGAACGCAAGGCGACCGTCGTGACGAGCGGTGCTTGAAAGCCGATGGCGGAGGCAGCCAACAAATTCACGATGAACCCAGCGTAGCTTGACAAGCGCCATTCGGTTGAAAGGCCTGCTTGTTGCGCATCGTTGGTCAAATACTCGAGCAGCATTGGAATCAAGGCGTTCCATGCATAAAGCAACCCCAAAGCCCCAAGCGCCCCTGCCGCCACCACGGTCAAGACCATCGTTGGCCCGGGGCGAGGCAAGCGAACGTCCAACTCTTCGAGACGGGCTTGGAGGGCACGGTGGCGAACACCGTGACGAGCAACCTGAACCCCCATGAAAACCACCATGAGCATCAAGCCGATTGAACCGGCGATGCGGAGTTGCAAGAAGAGAAATTCAACCGGTGAGACAACGATGATGTCGACGCCATCTGGGAGGCGTTCCGCATCGATCAGCCAGGCGATGAAACGGCTGGTCGCAGGAAAAGCACCAACGAAGCCGAGGGTGAACAGCCCGAGGTAGGTTGGAAGCGAGCGCCGCAGACCGTCCCTCAACGCCAAGAGGAGTTGGCCACCAGAAGAACCCGCCAACCGTTGAACGGTGGCTTCAATCGAGTCATCGGTCATGCGCTTACGCCTCTTCTCCCAAGGCTGGGGAAGAGCCCCACACATATGAGGGTGTAGAATCCACAAAGCTGCGCCCGTCTTTTTTCAGTCGATAGAGGCGGTAGACCACAAATCCGGTCATCCACAGCGATGGAAGACTGAGCAGGGCGGCCTGCCACATGCGGTCGTCACCGTAATCGTTGACGATTCGAACCTCCATCAACGAAGATTGACTTTCCTCTGCTTCGTAATGCATCACGATGAAGTGGTAGATTTTTGGCGATGTGATGTTGAGGCTGAGCGTCGTTTGCGGAGCAACGGTGTAATGCTCACCCAAGGCTTGCATGACCTCCCAATCGATGCTTCCCGTTTCCATGGCCGGCACGCTGTTCTCGACCATCACCACGACGATTTCAAGCACCCCGTCATCGTTGAGGTTCGTGATGTTTGACAAAACAAATTCACCGGGGTCAAATTTTTGGACGATTTCAAAGGTGCTGTCACCCGAGCCAAGGCGGAAGGACACGCGGTCATCGAGGGTCTCTTCCTGGTAGTTCACCGCCATCAACATGGAGGTGAACAAGAGCAACATCACCACGCCTTCAACAAAGATGTGGCGGCGGATTTTTTCCTTGGTGAAGCCCTTGATGAACGAGCCGTAGTCGTTTCGTATGCGCGGTTGGAGATGGTGAATGAACAGGGCGCCAATGCCGCCGATCAAAATCCCAAGCGGGATGTCGACAAACCAATGGATGCCCAAGTACAGAATCGTGAACATGAACAAGACGGTGTTGACGAGGACGAAGAGATGGTAGGGCCAGTGGCGCCATTCACGCATCGTTCCTCCCGATTCTTTGACGTGAAGGTGGTTCAGCATCAAAATCCCAAACGGGATGGCCACGTGCAAACTCGGGACAGCATTGTCCAGAGGGTCGTGGAGGGCATAGAACACGGTGTACCACCCCTCGTGGTAGAGCAAGGCGTCCATGCCCGGAATCCAAGAAGAGGTCACTTCGACGTTGAAAAAGAGGTAATAAGGGACGGCAAGGGCGTAGATGAGCAAGTAATTCAACGTGACTTTGTCGGTCATGTCACGGTCTCCTGCATAAGCAAAGTAGACTGTGGTGACGTAGATCATGAAGAGGTAGACAAAGAGGTAGTGGAAGTTGAGAAATTCGGTCAGGAGTCCGTTTGAGAAGGTGTCCTGAATCCATTTTGTGAACTCGCCTTCAATGCCGTACACCCACGAAGTCCAGTGGCCCGTTCGCGTTTTCATCGGTTCGTTCAACTTGTCCGTGATGGATTTCCATCGAATGATGACGATGTAGCCCATGGCGTGAAGGTAGTAGCGTCTGTCATGGAACTCTTGAGCCCATGCCCGCCACGGAATGCGCTGACCCGGTTGATGACGTGTGAAGAACCAACAAATCACCGGCGTGAGGACCAAAATCATCCCCATCATGATTTCATAGGGGTCCATGACGATGAGGCGGAACATTTCGGTTTTATGCGTTCGGGCCAAAGGGTTTGACCTCAGGCCGATTCCACAGTCTCTCAAGGGAAGCAAACCTTGAGAAGGCGCACAACAAACCCTCACCATGGAAGAAGCGGGCGGTTGGGTGCAACCCCCTGAAAACACGCTCGAAAGTCTTCGTCACGCCATCAACCTCTTTGACGGGATTGAATTTGATGTCCGCATCACCGCTGACGGACACCTCGTGGTTCACCACGACCGGGACGTCTCGGTTCCGAAAAATCACTTGGAAGGAAAGCCGCTCTGGGTTGAATCATGGACGCTTGCCGACTTGGAATCGCTCGGATTTCTCGCCTTTGAAGAACTGCTGGACGACGCAGAGGTTCAGCGTCTATGGGCTGAGGATGGAAAAATGGGATGCATCGAAATCAAACGGCCTCACCCCAAAGCACCCAGCGGAGGAGGGTATCTTGGCCGCCAACATCACAACCGGCACGTGGCACGGGCCATGCAAATCGCCGAGGAGGCCCTAGACGAGCGAGGCATCCCGACCAACAACACCGTGTTCTATGCCTTCCACAAAGGCATGCCCGCTTCTGCAAAATTAGCGGGCACCACGCGCCCGTGGGCCGCCTTGATTCCCTACATTCCGCCGTATGGAAACCGCACGACACAGCGATTGCAAGCGTTTCCGCAATACTTGACCACCCCGTTTCGCCGCTTGGTTCATCGCCATCAACGCCAAGGAAGTTCGATGCTCCCTTGCGCCGTGGAGTATTTCCACGCCCGAACCCGGCATCTCCCTTTGGGACGTTCGGTGGGCCTCCAAGGCGGCGCCCTCCATCGCATGCATCTGCATCGAAAAGGGATGGCCACCTACGTGTGGCCCACCCGTCCAGAACTCGAACACGACCTGTTGCGAGCCGGACTCACCGGGCTCACGGACCGAGCCGACCCCGGTTTGACCTGGTTGCCTTCGGGCCACGCTCGCTGGAACCAACCGGGAACGCGTCCGCTTGACGAAACCCAATGGAGTCGTCTGGAGTCCGCAACTCAGGCGAACCACAGAGCGGTGCTGGCGGATTTGCTCGACGAAGCGCCCACGTGGGCAGAAGCAGACGGGGCGCGCCGGCGAACCCTGGTCAACGAGTGGAGGAAGAAGTGGAACTGGACACAAAGCGTCGAAGATGTGTTGGAAGCCTCCAGCGAGGCAACACCGCCGTGGTCAGCACCACGTCTCATCGGTCACCGGGGAAGTGGGAAAACCTCACGTCCTGTGCTGCACCCTCATTCGAGGTGACGCAGGGATTGTTCCTCTGCGATGTACTTTGGCCGATAAATCGGGGTGCCTTTTCCGCCCCGCATCACGGTCCGTTCATCGAGGATTTGAGCACCGATACCGGCGACGCGTGCCCATCCGAAGAAGGTCGTGTAGTAGGTCGGGTCGGTGAATCCAACGTGGTGAAGCAAGGCACCGCTGGCGATGTCAACGTTGGCGTTTGGGTTGGAAATTTTGGGATTTTCCGAAAGGACGCGAGGGGCGACTTCCCGGAGCGTACGGATGATTTTGAAGTTCTCATCGTCGGGACAAAGTTCCTCGCCAAGGGCAAACTGAACGGTCGCACGTGGGTCTTCAGCCCTCAACACGGCGTGACCGAAGCCAAAGACGGGGCGCTTCGCAGCGAGTTCGCCTCGAACAAAGGCCTCCACTTCATCAGGGTCGCTTGTTCCGATGCGGAGAACGAACTCAAGGCAGGACTGGTTGGCCCGTCCGTGAAGCGGGCCTGAGAGCGCGTTCATGGCACCAGCGATGGAGGCGTAAACGGTGGCGTGGCCAGAAGCCACGGCTTTCCCGGTGAAGGTGGAGAGGTTACCGCCCCCGTGGTCCATGTGGAGGACGAGGTACGTGGCGAGAATTTGCTCCATCAAATCGTGGTCCACGCCTTCAAGGTCAAGGGTGCGAACAAAGCGCTGAACCATCGTTGCGGACAGGTCGTCCTCAGGGATGCCTTCCCCTCGGCCTTCACGAATCCGGAAGAGGAGGCCCATCATGCGGGGCATTCGGGCGATGAGGTTGAGGGCGTCCTCTTTCCAATCGCCGGTTGTTTCCAACATACCCAAGGTGTGAATTCCAACACTGAGCCAATCCATCGGGTGACCGTCTCTTGGAAGGGTGTGGAAAACCGCTGCGACGCTGCTGGGCACGCCACCTCGAGAGGCGAGATCGGCTCGAAAGGCCTCCGATTGAGCAGGGGTGGGAAGCTCCTTGTTGAACAGAAGGTAAACGATGTCTTCGGGCGGGAAACGAGCCAATTCGGCGATGGGGTAACCGCAGTAGTGAACGCCCTCGGTGGGGGTGACAAACGAGGTGCGGCAGGTACCGACTGGAATGCCCCGTAGACCGGTGTTCAGGTGGGATTGATGGACGGTGAACAAGGGGTCATCTCCGCTCATCTTCCGCCCTCCAAAAGGGCCGACAGCCATGTTTCGTATAAATGCGGCTCATGCCGAATTCGCCGATGGATGCCGGTGTGGCGTACTACACCGCCGCAGGCTAGCGATGTGCACGCCTCTTCCTCGGAGGCCATTCTCGGAAGCCTTTGGTTGAGGTGCGGTCGGCAAAGACATGGAGGCGGATGGTTTGCCCGTCCACCACAATGGCGTCCTCCGCATCAATGCCAGGGCACGAGGCTTTGGTGGTGTTCCAAGCCGCTGAAGTCGCCAAGTTTTCCCCCCACCAAGGGAACGCTCTGCACTGTTGAGGGCGCACCTCGTAAATCGAACATTGTTTGCGGTCGTTCAAGTGAATGCAAACCCCGTCCTCTTCTCGACTCTTCAGCACGAATCGCCCGTCGTAGGTCGTTCGCGTGTCACGGCTCAACCAAGCCTCAACATCAAGTCCGGCGTGTTCAGCCAACCGCTCGGCATCATCCACCGAGAGGTAAACGATGCCTCCGGGTTGGTCGCAACATCGCCCACAGTCCGGCTGGCATTGGAAGGCAACACCCTCCATCCACCAAGGGGCTCTCATTCCTCTTCACCAACCAAGACCGTCCTTGGACGGAGGCGGGCGAGGCGAACGGGCGTTTTGACGTCGCTTCCATCGCCCAGAAGGTCCTCTGCAGAAACGCCTTCGCCGTCAATGTTCCATTCACCTTCTGGCTCGTAAGAATCGAGCGCTACGGAGGTTTTAGCGGTCGGCCTTGGCGACCGACGCCGCCCAACCTTTCGACGCTTCGTTGACGGCACGTCTTCTTCAAACGGCGGGAGCGGCGTTCGTGAAGGGTCAAGTTCAACCAGCCGTTCTTCGATGCTGCGCAGTTCATCAGCGATGGTGATGAGTTCGTCGATGTCGGCCTCCAACGCTCGTCGGCCCAGCGCCACCATGCGTTCTTCAAGCCGGTTCAGTTCACCGCCCGTCGCATCGCTGTTCTGCTGGGAACGCAGAAGACGGGCATCCATGCCTTCGTCGAGGTCGACCAGCACATCGACCGCACGCTCAACGTCAGCAAGGTCCAACCCTTCGCGATTCGATACCAAGTACTGCTCTCGCTCGTGGACGTCCAAGACGGTGGGGCGGCCGGGAGTGATGTTCTCGATGGTCTGTGCAAGTTGGCGCTCGAAGCCCTCGGTGTGTTCCGCAGCGGTAAGGTCTTCATCAAGAGCGGGGGGGACGTAGTGATCCTCCTCCCACGGCTTCAAATCAACCCTCAAGTCAATGCCTCCAGCATCCACATGGGAGTACACGCTGTCGAGAACCTCACCCACCATGCTGGCCGCCACGTCCTCCACACGCTTCCGCTCGAGTTCAGGCTCCTGTGCCTTTGTTGAGCCCGTGAGAAGGGGACTCAAATCGTCATGGTCCAGCAAGACCTCCCCGCTCTCCAGAGCGAGAGAAATGCGTTCCAAGCGTTGGTCAATCGCCGCCCAACCGCTCGGTGATTCACGGGCGACTTGAGCGAGATGCACGTCGCCCAACAACATGTTTTTCTGAGTACAGCGCCATCGGGCATACGCCATCATCGTCCCTACCGAGGGAGCAGCCAGGGAGGCAACGGTTGCCTGGGTCAACACTTCCTTCAAACGAGAGGAGGGGAGGGCCTCAAGTGAAGTCCGACTGCCTCCCACCACTTGGATGCCAAGGTTGAGCGCTCGGTCGAGAAGCACGCCCAAGGGGTGCTTCCAAACATCGTTTGAGGCGAAAGCGTGCACGTCGTCAACCAAAAGAGCCGTTGCGCCCGCCAGCCCTTCCTGCCAGGCCACGGACGTGGGGTCAACGCCGTGGAGGTCACCCGCCGAGATGATGAGAACATGCCCTTCGTTTCGCCGAAGCAGGGCTTGACCGGTGGCGTGGAGGAGCAGAGAGGTTCCTGCGGCCGACTCTCCCGTGATGAGCAACGGGTTGAACCGAACACCCGGTTCGTCCACCACCGCCTCACAAAGCCTCGTCGCCTCAAAATTTTCTTCGGCCACAAACCAGTGCTTGAACGTCCGTTGATTTGACCAAGCCAAACGAGGTGGCCAGTCGGGAACGGGCCGGTTCGATACCGCCGGTCGTGCCGGCAACGGTGCATCCTCCTCTTCGGGAGGGCGAAGCGCATGCGAGGCTTGTCCCCGCTGTTGGGCCAGGACTTGGCTCCACACAGGGCGGCCGTCGTCTTCAACCCCCACAAACGAAGTGGTTGGGGATGGGGATTGTTCGTCGAGAGGCTGAGCGTTCAAACGGTCCTGAAGGTGGCGCAACCGCTCAGCAACGTGGTCAGCGTAGGTTGAGCCCTCGTCAAGAAAAGACCGGTGTTCTGGAACATTGGGCCCCAAGACACGCTCGGCGATCAAATCGTACGTTGGTCGTTGAGGAACCCCCACGCGCTGGAACAGCGAAACGGGTCGTTGGTTCACCGAGGTAACGCCCCGAAGCGTGTTCAACTTGGAGCGAGCCGGGTTCGTGGTTGACCCGTTTTCTTCCATTTGGCCCTGTGGAGGCAAGAGCTCGGCTCGTTCACCGAGGTGCCGTTTGGCATCATCGAGCACGAGGCGCAGCTTGGTTGGTGTGCTCAAGCCGCATCACCTTTGTACCGCTTGAGTGCTTCACCGTTTTCATCGTAGAGCGCACTGCTTTCCATGTCTTCGTCCTTGTAGGCGGTCCATGCTGCATAAACAGCGTCCATGTCCAACGTTTTCTGTTCAAGGCTTGCCGATTCGCGAGCAGGTTTCTGGGCATCTCGGTCAACCGGCACCAAACTGTTCGACAACGGCTCCGACAAGTTGCTTGATGGCAACGACACCGTTTGAAAACGGGACGCTGTTCCAAAGGCCTTCGTGTCCACATCGGGCGATGCAGCCACGACATCGGAAAGCCCTTGCAATTGACGAGGAAGGGGGCGACTCCCTTGGCGTTCGCTCGCTTCGCTTTGCCGCCTTGAGAAGACGTCCATGTTCTCCCTTCGAAAGGCATCCCGAGAGCGGAGCTGTTCGGGCCAACCAGGGAGCGAAGCGCTGGAGTGGGCAAGGGCAGAGGTTTGGCGGAGTTGGTCGCCCGGCCCAGGGGTTGGAAGCGCTGGCGAGGGTTTTCTGCTCGGCAAGCGTTGTGGTGTACGCAGTTGAGGTGGCGTCTTTGGCGGGGCTGCCTCTGCTGCTGCTTGACGAAGCCGAGGCGTTGGTTGAGCCGTTTCTTCAACCTCTACCTTGAACCGAGGGGATTGGGTGATGAAACGTCCTTCGTTGAAATCGCTTTCAGTTGCGGGACGCCAAGGCGTTGCCCCCACAGCCGTGGATGAAGGCGGGAGGGTTGGATCACCGGTTGGAGCAGGGACGTCGGTCGCACCCCACCCATCAACCACATCGGCAAGCGCTGCGGTGACCTCGGCCATGGTGTCGTCGTCCACCACAACGCTCCCCCCCTCGACCGCAGGATCTATCACGGAGGACGGAGCACCCAGTTTCGCACCTTGGTGTTGAATCTGTGCGGCCAACCACTGCTCCTCTTCCTCGTCGGGTGCGAGCAAAAACGGTTCATCCCACAGCAGGTCAGGCTCGTCCAGCCAAGCATCCAGCATGGCTTGGCGAAGCACGGTGACCTCGCTGAGCAACCCGTGGCGGATGGGCGTGTCGAACATCTCAAGATCGGTGGAGCACAACACGACATGGTCGTTGAAACGCGCACCGTCGCACAACGAGCGGAAGAGATTCAGCATGACATCGTCGCCAAACGTGTTTCCGAGGCGGTCAAGGCCGTCGATCACGAGCACGCTGCGTTCGTTGCCCCATTGAAAGGCGTTGACCGTCGTCAAAAGCCCATTTCGGTCTTCGAGCACTTCGTACCCACCGTGGGGTGAGAGCAGTGCATAACAGTGGGGCCGCGGCAAACGCTGGGTGATGTCCGTGGAGGCGTGCGGCAGTCCGAACAAGCCCAACATCGGGACACCTCGCTCCGCCATCTCGACCGCCAAGTGAATCATGGGGTGGGGGTCGGGCGAATCGAGAAGGTAAACGCCGCCCGGCGAGAGCGACTCGGCGACGACATCCGAAGAAGCACGGCGGCGGTGTTCCGAGGAGAGCGCCATCGCCTCAATGTCTTCCAAACGCGCCGCCCGTCTCCATGAGGTCGCCGGGAGACGGACCGAAGACCACCACGAGCTGCCCTCAACTTCAGGTGGCTGATGCTCGAGGTGGAGGACGCTTTCGGGGTGGCCGGTCATCGCCGAGCGGAGGGCGTTCATCGTCAGTTCGTACAAACGAACTTCGTTGTCCACGTTGAGAGCATCGTCCTCAATCGCCATCAGCGCTTCAAGTCCCACCGTCAACCGGTCGCCTTCATGAAACGCCATCACGGGATGGCCAAGGCGGAACAGCAACCAACCGTGGCGCTTTGCGTGACCGGATTGGGTTCGGATTTCAACGGCCCCGGATTGCTCGTGTGCTGCAAGGTTTCGGACCATAACTCGCAGAACATCGACGCCCCCGCGTCGCTCTTCCAGCAAATCTCCGTGTTCCAACTCAACCACGCGTCCGCACCCTACGCCCTTCTTTTGCCGAACCCCCTCTTGAAGAGTGCGGCGGTTGGTCCTTCACCTGCCCTGATTTCGCATCGCACACGGAGCAGCCAAACAGGTTGAACGGTGGCAGAGAAACGAACGAAGCGTTTCAAACAAGGAGCGCCAGCGGGAACCATGTCTCCACCCCTCGCAGGGCCGCTGAGCGAGGAAGAACGTGCCTTCTTTCAGGAAGGATGCAACCTGTTCAACGAAGGCCGTTTCTGGCACGCCCATGAAGCATGGGAAGCGATGTGGAACGGTTTGAAACGGCGCCATGCCCCCGACCAAGAGATCTTGCTCGTCCAAGGCTTGATTCAAACCGCTGCTTTGTTGCTCCACCATCAGCGGCGAAATGTCCCCGGGGTCACCAAACAATGGGAGAAACTCCAACCCAAATTGGCGGGGTGGGCCACGGCGTGGGACCTCGACATCCATCGCCACCTTGGTGCGGTGAACCGTTATGTTGAGGACGTCGGAACATGGTCGCTGGTGGCGGCCGAGCACCAACTCCCGAAGGCGTGAGGTTGAAGTGAACCGCACCCATGATGGATGCATGGGTCACCCGGACAACGCCTTGCCCCCGGACATGATCCCGTTCATTCGAACGAACGTCGCTCAACCTTTCATCAACGGACGAAACGCCGGCATTGCAGCCAGTGCGGGCATCGCTTTGCTGCTGTTCACCCTGATGGCTTGGGCTTCCGTGGGCGCACCGCTAGCAAGCGTTGTCGCAGGCCTCTCTCTTCTGGTCAACCTCTCCGTGGTCGGGTGGCGTTATCGCAGCCACGCAACGACCCCGCTGGCGGTCAACATGCACCATCCCTTCATGGACGACACACCAATGGGGGAGGCCGCCCTCCTCATCCGCCTCGCAGACGGGACATGGTGCGACCCCGGCCCCCATCGCGTTCGCACCGTCCCGGATGAATTGTTGGGAGGATTCAGCCTCGCACAGGACACACTCGATTTTCCCGTGATCGGCCATTTCAGCACTTCCAAGGAACGGACACCGACCTTGATTCGCCACCTCGCCGTCATCAATCAGGCCATTGCGCTCCGAGATGCCGTGAACGACGTTCCCGACCCCATCGAGGATGCACGGGAGCGGGAAACCATGGACACGGGACTGCTTGAGCGCTCTTGGCTTGAAGAAGAGGAAACGTTGGAGATTGAAAGCCCGCTGGTGTCGTTTTTTCGTAAGAAAGAATGAGGTTCTTGGGGCAAAAACACCCCTTACCTTGAAAACCCGTTCGTCCGAGGGAGGTTTGTGCCAACCAACGAGGCTTGGATGTCCAAGGTCGAGCAATTGGCCGTCGACGAGCAGGAAACCCTGCTCGGGACATCGCTCTCTCGACGCTTCTCACGCCTTCCGTTGTGGTTGAACCACCCTGCGAACATCGGAGCGTTCTACGGCCTTCTCGTGGCGTTGGCGTTGCTCCTCCCCTACGCCTTTGGCGAAGAAGGGAACGATGTCTGGGCCGTTCAATGGCTCTACCACACCTCACTCTTGCTCGTTGCCTGTGCCTTCTTGGGTTTCATTTCGCTGTTCTTGGTGGCGTTTTCGAAACGGCACCCCGTTACACCGCCACGCGCCTTCCTCTATCCCATGCCTTTCGTTGGCTTGGCGTTGCTTACCGTCGACCGCACGGGCCTCACAAACATGCCTGCGTTGCTGGTTTGGTTGCTCCTGCTGCTGCCCGGCCCCGTCTATGTCCACTTGTCCTGGGCACCGCGATGGCGGTTGTTGTGCATGATTGAAGACGGCAACGACCCCTTCGCCGGCATGGAACAAAAAAACGAGGGCACAGGCGAGGCCGAAGAGATGGTGGGAGAAGACGCCGAAATGCTCGAAGTCGTCGATGCTTTTGAATCGGAGTGAGATCAGATCACGCCGACTTGAGGCCCGACCTTCTCAAACACCGCCAACACATCATCAAGGTCTTGTCGAGACAGCCCAGCCGACATTTGCGTTCGGATGCGGGCTTTGTCACGAGCCACCATCGGGAACACGATGGCACCTGCCATCACGCCCTCTTCACCAAGGGCTTGCGTCATCGCCTTAGCCGTGCTGGATTCACCGCACATCACCGGAATGATGGGCGTTACGGAATCGCCCGTGTCAAAGCCCATGGATTGCAATTCTTTGCGGAAATAATTCGTGTTCTCCCACAGGCGAGCGTGATGTTCGGGCTCGTCCATCAGCACCTCTATCGCCGCTTTTTGAGCCGCTGCAACCCCGGGAGGTTGGGAGCCGGAGAGCAACCAAGAACGGGAGTGGTTGAGGGCATGCGTACGGGTCATTTCGGTGCCTGCAAGAATACCTCCTTGCACACCGAGCGCCTTGGAAAACGACCCTGTCTCAAAATCAACCTTCCCTTGGAGCTTGAAGTGGTCCACAATGCCCGCACCTCCATCGCCTAACACGCCCTCACCGTGGCAGTCGTCCACGTACACCATGGCGCCGTGTTCTTCTGCGAGTGCCGTCACTTCGTCGAGCGGAGCAATGTCGCCGTCCATGGAAAAGACGCCGTCGGTGATGATGAGTT
>JAYOHN010000011.1:0-41754 GCA_038118245.1 Candidatus Poseidonia sp. | reverse complement strand
ACTTGCGGGCGGTCACCGAAGGTCCCGTCAGAGAAGGTCCAATTCCAGATTTCAACGTCGCTTGAATCGCCAACCAAGCCGTCAGGGTCAACGCTGTCAAGCCCGTCAAAGACATACGCCGTATCGACCTCGCCGTCTTCTTCTCGGAAGTCGATTTCTCTTGACCCCATCGCAGAGAGCGTGCGGACATCAAACGTGGCCACGGGCAATTGATTCATCACGAGGATGCTGAGGACGGCGGTTGCATCGCTGCCGTCGTCGTCCGTGACCGTCAAGGTGACGGTTTTGTTCCCCGGGGTGTCCCACGCCACCAGTGGATTGGAACTGGTGCTGGAGATGGACGAAAAATCGTCGCCCCGTTCGGGCATTCCTGTCCCGAGGCGAACACCGTCGGTGAAGGTCCAGGCATACTGGACGATTTCACCGTCGTCGTCCTCAAACACATCGGGGAGCACGAGGGTGGTGTACGTCATCGTGGTGAGCGTATCAGCAAAAATCTGGACCGGAACCCTGTTGTTGATGTGGACCAAGATGGTCTTCACACCTGAGTTGATGCCGTCGGAGACGGTGAGCGTCAGATTGAACGTGGTGTTCTCGCCGTTGATGTCGCCCCACTCGTGCTGTTGCGAGTAAACGCCTTGCCCGCCGCTGGCGGTCCCGTCGCCCCAGTCCCACTGGAATTCAAGATATTCGAGCGGGACGTTGTCCGCTGTCCGGCCAGCAGAGAAAAGAATGCGTTGGCCGGTGAGAAGCGTTATTTCTTGGTCGATCACCACGTTGTTAACCGTGATGATGGGCACCGGTTGTGAATCATCGGAGACGTTGATTGGATGGATTTGGGTTTCAGACCAAGAACCTCCTTGGTCCTTGACCCGAAGCGTGGCGTTGTAGGCACCGACCTCTACGTAAGACCGCATGGGTGACTTGAGGTTGGACGAACCGTTGTCGCCAAAGACCCAAGCATAGGCGGTCGGGGCATCCAGATAAGGCAGGCTGTTGTTATCAACCGAAAGCCCCCACGCATCAAATCCTCCTCCGAGGAACTGCACGTTTTCCCACGTTTGAACATCGCTGAGCGAAACACTGCCGTTGGCCACCGGTTTCATGTTGTTCAGGAGTTGGGGTGACGTTTGGAGCGTGTCGACCACGTCCCCGAGCATGTCTTTCATAACCAACGAGAAACTGTACTGGTCGTCGAAGGGGGCGGTGAAGTACACGGCACCCGGCACATCAACCCCGCCGCCTGCGGCGATGCGGTCGGTAATCGTGTCAACCACGTTGCCGGCGTTGTCGCTGACATGAATTTCAACGTCCAGGTCCTCAAAAAATGCGTTTGAGAGGACGCCGTAGTTGAGGTTCACCGTATCATCGAGACCGTCACCGTCACGGTCGGACAAAACGGTGTTGTTCAGCGAAAGCGTGGCGGGTGAAGTGATCCGAGCCGCTTCGATATCAACCACGCCGGTGGGGTAGGACGGACCGCACGAGGTGTAATCGCAATCAGCAACGGTGCTGGCGTACCAGGTGATGACCCAAACTTCGTCGGTGAGGTTGCCGAACCCGGGCACAAGCCCTGTGGCGACGTTGTTGACAAAGTCCAATTCGGTCACGGACCACAAACCATCGGTCGTGGCTTTCGTGACCAGAACCCCCTCAAATTGGCTCTTATCAGCCGTGAGGCGAAGCGTGAGCGGGGCTGGGGAAGCTGCACCGGGCGTGAATTTGAACGAGCGGATGCCCCACCCTTCGAGGGTGTTGCCAGTGGAGGACCAAGGGGCGGACCAGTCGCTGTTCGACTCGGTGGCTTGGGCTCGGCAAAAAGCCCCGCCCGTGCAGACCGGGTTCAAATCGAGGTTGGGGTATCCGTAAATGCCCTGGTCTGAGTCCAGCGTTACGGCGATGCTGAAATTGGCAAAGGCTTCGTTCATGGTTCGCCCGAGAAGGCCCACTTGACCCGATTGAGGTGACAGCAGGAGGTTTTCCACGCCCCGTCCGCCGGTCGCTGAGTCTTGCACGAGCTGACGCACGGCAGGCCCCCCGCCCAAATGTTCGGCGAGGTACATGGTGAACAAGTACCCTGCACCGTAGTCGGCGATGCGTTGGTTCCACCACCGCACCGATTGTTCGGGGGAACCCGTCCACGCATTGACGTGCCCTCGGAGCGTTGAATCAGCACCAAAACAGAGGTAAATCGCCACATCGGCGTTCCCCTCGTCGATCCAGAGGTTTTCGTACGGATCGAGGGCGTTGTGAAGCAGATGCTCAAGTTCGTGAGCGAGGATGGATTTGCCCCAACTCAGCGTGATGTCCGCAAAATCGACGAAGACCGCTTCGCGTGAACTGGCGAAGGAGGGAGCAAAGTAACCGCCCGTGTTGTACGCACCATCGATGTCGTAAATGATGATTTGAACCTGACAGTTGTTGTCAACATCTGGGGGAGCAAGCCCCCGCCCGTCCTGGTAATCTTTCCCGTAATACGTGGTCATCGTGGGATAAATCGTTGAATCCCATGTGCTGGCGAGGTTGTTGAGCACCGTTGAGGTGAGGGTTCGGCCGCTTTGGACGATGAACGCCACGCTGTTCGTGGTTTTGGCGACGTAGGCAGAAATTTGGCCGCCGGCCGTGTTGACATTCAAGCTGTCACCAACGGAGTGGGGGGTGCAAGCTCGAGCCGAGGAACGGCCCAGCGAGGGTTCAACAACCATCTCACCAACCCCTGGGCGACCCGCATCTATCCAAGCCTGACGCATGAACGAAGTCGCCGAAACCACCGGTTCGTCTTCATGAATAAACAAATACTCACTCCCTGTGCTGGGGTCGAATTCCTCAAGGTCACCAAGCACGACACCGCCTGCGGCGTAGGTGTTTGAAGCGTCGGCGTCCTCGGAAGAATTGGCGCTTGCGCTGAGCAGGAAAGGCGTGGTGGTTGAAAGCACCATCATCGCCACAAAGAAAAACGCAAGACTAGAACGCCGTTCCGACATAAACTGGACCTCAGAGAAACGCAAGACAGGTTCCTCATTTCACGAAGCAAAAGGAGGTATTTAAGAGTCCGTGGTGGAGGCGTCACCATGCATCAAGGCAGCGGCATGGGGACTTATGTCCAACGAGCTGCATGGATTGTTGTCTTGGCGCTGTTCACCCTCCCCTCCAGCCTTGCCGCCTCAGAGGCCGAGCCATGGGGAGTGAACCGGGACACCTTTTGCGATGCAGTGGACGACCTGCAGTTCAACGGAAGCGAAGCAAATTCTTCGGTCCAATGGCAGGTTTCGCTCGGCCCGAGGGTCC
Source organism: Candidatus Poseidonia sp. (assembly GCA_038118245.1). Taxonomy (GTDB): domain Archaea; phylum Thermoplasmatota; class Poseidoniia; order Poseidoniales; family Poseidoniaceae; genus Poseidonia. Next base: position 38,466 of record JAYOHN010000011.1, on the reverse strand, counting down.
CCGAATCCAACGCCTCGCTGGCTTTTCGTTCCCACGTGAATGCAACGCTATCCGAGGCGGGATGGGAGGTGGAAGAGACCTTGCATGCCCGGCACGGGATGAACCTCACCAACATCGAGGCCCGATGGCCTTCGTCCACCTCAAACGGGCGTCAAGTCGTGCTGGCTGCGCACTACGATTCCCGCAACATCGCTGATAAAGACCTGAACAAAACCAACCAAAGCCTCCCTGTCCCCGGTGCAAACGACGGAGCGAGCGGCGTGGCGGTTCTGTTGGAACTAGCGACCATCGTACCAAGCCTTGACCTTCAATACGATGTCGTCCTCTTTCTCAACGATGCGGAAGATCAAAATCAAAATTTCACCGTAGGTGCGGAGGCTTGGGCTGAGAACCTCTCCGAGGAAGAAATCGGCTCCACCGAGGCGTTTGTCTTGCTGGACATGGTCGGAGACGCCGACTTGCAACTCCGCAACATCAACCCCGGAAACGACACCCTGAAGGAACGGATGGTTGTCCTTGCGGAAGCGTTGGGTCTCGTGTCAGATGTCGAGGATTGCTCGGGAGAGGTGGGGTCCGATATCGTCCAGTACGACATTGAAGTGGGGGTCCTTGACGACCACTATCACGCCCATGTCCGCAACATTCCGAGCATCGACATCATGGACCCGGAATACGGTGAGCCAACACCTTACGCCTTTGGCAGCCTCTGGCATACGATGGAGGACACCCCCGACAAGGTCAGTGCGGATTCCTTGGCCCATGTGGGCCGATGGGTTGAATTGGGGCTACGCACAGATGCTTTCGTCAACATCACGCCTAATGAAATCACAACGACGGACGGAGGCGAAGAAAACGAATCACCGAACCCTCCCAAGGCAAGCGGAGAGGACACCGGGAGCGAACGGAAAACCGTGCTCGCACAACTGGCACTCGTGATGCTCGTTGCCGTTCTTCTTGGATTGGCGTTGCTTGAACGGAGTCAGCGGGGATGATTGCAATGCGCGGTAAAAGAACCAAGATGTCATATCCGCGCACGTTATCGCCGTAAGAGGAGGGGGGCAGCACGGACGACGACCGCGAACAACGCATGCGCGCCCTCCGCCAAAGGGTTCAGGCAAAAAAAACAGCCAACTTCGCCGCTCAAACGCCTGTGCAGGCCGTCACGGAAAAGGAAGACCTCGTCGTCACCGACGCCGCTGTGGATCAACCTGAAGCATCCGATGACTGGCTCGAGATGTTGGACCGTGATGCTGACCGGTGGCGAAACCTAGCCGCCACGTTGGTCCTCATTGGAAGCATTCTCGGCATCATCAGCGGCGCCCTCATCCTCCAAGGCAACCCCAGCGAATTGCTCAACACCTCCCTTTTTGCGGAGCAAGAATCGGTTGACATTTCGGGAACGGCGCTTGAAGATGTTGACGGTTCGGGAGTTGCCGACGTCACCGTTCGCCTGCTTGAGGTTGAGTCTCGGATTCTGTTGCAGGAAACGGTGACCGACCGGTTTGGCCATTATGCAATGGACAACGTTGAGCAAGATGTTCACCTCATCGTCTTTTCAAAATCGGGATACGAAACGGTTGAGCGAACGTTCCTGCCCGACAGCGTCGGCTTGGACCCTGTCACCATGAAACCCGGAAACGGAACCCGCACGGAAAGCGATGAACAACGCGTCGACGGGTGGACGCTTGACAACGCCGTCGCCCTTTCGAGCGCCATTGGACTGATCACCGTTCTTACGGCGTTTTTCGGCATCCAGTCAGCGGTTGAAATTCGACGAGGAAAGCATTACCGGCGAAGTCAATATCTGGCAGGAATCGCGCTTTTCAGTCGCGGCCTGATCATCGTTGGACCGGCCCTCATCCTGTTCGGCATGGTCGTGAATGTGTTTGCAAGAGACGATTTTGAGGACCGGCGAGAGGACTGAACATGTACTTGATTTCGGTCGAGGGCGGCGACGGTTCCGGAAAGGGCGAGGCGGCGAGAATCCTTGGCGAGTTGCTCGCAGAGTTTCCTTTTCCAGAGGTCGTGATGACCCACGAGCCTCGTCGCCACAGTGAATTAGGAAAATTGGCGCTTTCCTCGGTCAAGCTCGGCAACAAAACCCCCCTTGAGGAGGCGGGCCTGTTCGCCGCCGACCGCCTGGACCACTCCCACACGTTCATCCTGCCCCACCTCCAGCGGGGAGCCGTGGTGGTCTCCGACCGAAACATCCACTCCTCGCTCATCTACCAGGGGGTGGTCGGGGATTTGGGGGTTGAGCAGGTCGCCAAGATGAACGCTGCCGCCATGATTCCTGACCTTGTTTTCTGGATTGATTGCGACCCTGAAAAGGCCATGAAAAGAATCCGTTCGGGAACGCTTCGGATGACGAGCCAAAAGCAGGAGTATTTTGAGACCGAAGAGATCCAGACCACCATTCGTCAAGGCTTTCACGAACTTTTTGAATCCGAGGGCAATGTTCCTGCTCCCTTCCACCAATGCACCGTTGTTGGGCCGATCATGAACGAAGGCGGCCTTGATGAGCTGCGAGGGAAACTTCGGAAGGAATTGCGGCGCTTCTTCAACCGTAAACCGGCGCCGTTGAACACCGATTTGGACCTTGTTGACCGAACTTTGCTCAGCGGTTTGGTCCACGAGGTGAAAAAACAGCGGAGGCTACCAGGCGCACCGCAAGAGCGCACGTCCATTCACGTGGGTTGGCTCGGCGGAAAATCTCCGGCCCAGTGGATGCAGGACGCCGAGGACAATTGGCCTCAGCAATCCGCCCAAGACAGCGATGTCCCCTCAACCCCGATGGCTCATTCATGCTGGTCTGTTCTCGGCACGCTCTCGTTGATGGTCGGCTCGAGCGAAGTCCCACGGCTCCACGCAAAGCTTGGACCGGTCAGAATGGTGACGCAACGCCACACTCAGCGGCTCATCAAATGGCTTCTCACCGAAAATTGGGTTCACAAGCAACAAAACCACACCCCATTCACCGACGCTCAGGTGTTCAAACTCCGTGACGAACGCCTCGGTTTTGCCCGCTTAACCTTGGCGATGTGGCCGTTGCGTTCAGCGCTCGCCACTTGGCGCAGAGCCCATCCGAAGGCGCCATGGGAAAAAGCGCTCAGCGACCTCTTCGCTGTTGAGGAGGGGAGAGAGATGTCGGTGTCGCTCCTGAAAACCGTGAGCGACATTCACCAGCGATTGTCCATCTTAACCAGCGGACACGAAGGATGCCCCTTGCCGACCTCAGCGGCCGAACTGGAGGTCTGGTGGTCCATGCCACCACCCTCTCACTCTGCCTCTTGAACCGTAGAAGGAGTTCTGGCGAGGACAAACGTGGCGTTGCCCGGGAGGAGGACTTCGCCCGCTCCGATGAAAGCATGGGCTCGCGCAGAAAACATCCCGCACAGCAACACACCGAGGCCGAAGCCGAACGGCACACCGGTCAACACCCGCTTCATGTTGGTCGATTCGTAGGTGGTCAAGAGTTGCAAGAATCCGTCGAAAATGAGGGGCAGGCAAAGCAGCAAGCCGCAAGCCAGCCAGAGCAACGTCCGTCGATTGCGTTCGTAGGTTGAGGTCAACCATGCATCGGGGAACAACGAAAGGCAGGTGTCCCGGACCGTCCAGCGGTTCCAGCCCCGCCGAGAAAACAGGGCTCCACCCACGAACAGACCAAAGAAAATCCCGACATCCCGGGTACAAACAGGAAGTTGGTTGTTGTTTACTTCCCAAGAACGTTCGTGCTTTTGATGGCAGTTCAGATCACCAAAGCCGTAGACAAACGCGGCGAAGGGGTTGACCTCTGACCAGGCAAATTGGCCGTGTTGGTGGGCCGCATCCTCGTCGTGCACGTGCGCAGGAACGGGTTCGTTGCCGCTTGAGCCCCATCCATCGGTGCCGAGGTAATCAATGGCGTTTGCCCGCGCCCCAAGGTCGCTTACCGTCCCCGGCTCGAGGGTCAACGGGGCAAGAAAAAAGGCCAGCAAAAATAAGCCGGAAACGCCCATCACCCAGCGCCCGACCTTCGCCTCCGCCCTTCGGTGTTCCAAACCGTTGGGCTCCATGGATGGAGGGGGACTCAAAGGGACTTCATCCTTTGCACAAACGTCCAAGCCTTCAATGCCTCACGACCGCTGGGCGGTTCATGGAGGAAAAACCAACCTCCCGCGTGGGCTTGTTCACAGGCGTGCAGGCCGGCGGATTCATCGGGTTGTTCCTTGGGTTCTCCCTCTCCGTTGTTTCAGCCCTGACCCGACCTGACGACCTCAGGCAACTCGTTGAGTTCATGTGCCTCACGCCGTTGGTGTGCGCCGTCCTCCTCGGGCCCGTTCTTGGATGGCGACGCGCCCCCCCTCCTCCGATGAACGACCCCCTTGCATCGGTACGTGCCGCACTCGAGAGCTTCAACGAAGGCCAGGGCAAATGGCGAGTCCTGAGCCATGTTCGCAGCGACGGCAGGACCGTGCGCATTGACCTCCACAACTCAACACAAGCGTTGGCCATCGTCGCCGCAACGCTTCCTTTTGCAGAAGAAGTCCCGGTCAAGTACATCGTTGGGCGAGGTGAACAACGAAGCCGTGAACCTTCGCTTCGCCCAACCGTGTTGGCCTTCATCGAACAGCGCGTGGACCTGCATCGCCGACGACGAACATCTTCCACGGTGGAGATCATGCCGCCTTCCATCCTCGAGCACATGGAAGCCACCCATCGCATGCATCGTCGCCTGTTCTACCTGCTCCCCATCATCCTCTTTTTCGCTTGGCTGGAATTGCGTTCCTAAACGCAACAGGCTATGAGGGACGACCGATTCCAAGCATCATGGCGACCGACATCGGCAAGGCGATGGCACGCCTGCGTCATCGGGATGTTCGCACCCGACGGCGTGCCGTTCGGACCTTGTTTGAACACGACGACCCCGCCACCCTCGAGGCGTTTGAGACGCTGCTGGACGACGAGGACGCTTGGTTTGTCTCCAAAGCCCTCGATGCCTATCGCCAATGGGCGCCGCAGGTCGGTCCCGACGCTGTTCGGACCTTGCTTGAACATCGAAACCTCGACGTCCGACGGTGCGGCGCCAACCTCCTCTCATCGGTGGGTGCAGCAGGGGTTGAATTGGCCCTCAGTGGGTTGGCTGACGATGACCGCGTGGTCCAAAAGAAATCGAGTCAAGCGCTGCTCGCACATGGCGGCGCAAGTGGGATTGAAGCCTTGCTGACGCACCGTTCCCCATCGGTCCGAGCCTCGGCCATGCGTCACCACGAAACACCCGATGAGGCGATTCTGAGTGGCTTGGCCGATGAGGCCCCCTCGGTGCAAACCGTGGCCTTGGAAATCATGCTCACACGTGATTTGGAAACCTCATTGTCCACCTTGCTTCCGTTTTTTGAAACGGATGTTCATCCCGTTCCGGTCCTGATGTGGGCGGCTCGCCACGCCCCGAACGAACTCGAGAGGTTGGCCAAACGGATGAAAAGCGGCCACCTGAAAGCGTTGACCGATCGCTTGCGGGCCGACATTTCGTCAAGCGAAGACCATCTTCTCCAGGCGCTCATCAACGCCAACATGCTCACACCCGTGGCCCGCTGGGTGATGAATCAGGGCCAAGGTGAGGATGCCTTGCGATGGTGGCTCATCAACAACGAAGAATTGGACCTCATCGAGCGGTGCAAACTGCTTGAACGGCTCGTGGGCCGGGCAGCAGAGGCCACGGTCCAAAAGGAAGTGCAGTCCCTGCTGGCGAAGGGACCCCAAGAACTGCTCAAAGTAGCGTGCGAGAACCTATCAACCGCCGCAACCGAAGTGCCCTCATGAGCGAGATCGACTCGGGGATTTGCTTCTTGGCCGACGCCACCAACGGAGCGGAACATCGCTTGGTCGCTGGCTTGACCGTTGACGGACCGTTCACCTCGAGGTCGTTGGTGTTGCGCTTCCCCCGCTGGGTGCCGGGATCGTACTTTCTTCGTGAACCCATCCAGCACATGTTCGAATTTGAGGCCCACGACGAGGAGGGACCGCTCACGTGGAAACGTGTGGGCGTGGATGGCATCACCGTTCGCCTGAAGAAAAGCACGACGAAGGTTACCATCGGCTACGGTTTGTTGGCCAATGAACTCACCGTCCGGTCCAACCACTTGGATGCGACCCACCTCCACTTGATGCCTCCTTTCACATGGTTTTGGCCCGAAAAGGGCATTGACCTCGGCCGTCTCCACCAAACCCACACCGTCAGGCTCACCGCCCCGTCTGCATGGACGCCGGCAACGCAACTTCAGGACGAAGCCAGCATCGTCAGCGACGCATCCACCGTTTGGACCTACCGGGCAAAAGGACGCGATTACCTCCTTGACAGCATCGTGGAGGTGAACGGAAACCCCTGCATCACGTACGCTGTGGGTGGCCGGGAGCACCGCATCAAATGGTGGGACAGCGGAGGCCATGAACCGGATAAAAACCGCCTTGATGCCTTCGTGGAGGACACCAAACGCATCATCAGGGAACATCACGCCTTGTTCGGCGTCCCGTCCTGGCCAGCCTACACCACCGTGCTTCACCTCACCGAAACCGGACGGGGTGGCCTCGAACACATGAACTCGCAAACCTCGATGATGCCCAGGCAGTGCCTGTTCCCAAAACATCCCGACGAGTACAGGGATCTCGTGAGCTTGTTTTCGCACGAGTACTTGCATCAGTGGAACGTCAAGCGGCTCCGACCCAAGGCCTTCTTGGATTACGACCTTCAATCCGAAACCCACACCGACCTCTTGTGGTGGTTTGAAGGCGGCACGTCCTGGTTGGGCGACATGATGTGTGTGCGCTCAGGTGCATGGTCCGAAGAAGATTGGCGGATCGATTTCGAGCGCAAAATGAAACGCCACACCGTTCGCAACGGCATGCATCGAGAATCGCTTGCTGAATCAAGCCACGATGCATGGATACACCTCTATAGAGGAGGCCCCTACACGCGAGAAAGCCAAATCTCGTACTACCTCGAAGGCGAGCTGGCCATGTTGTGCCTTGACGTTGAACTGCGACGGCGAAACAAAAACGAGTTTGGGGCTTGCGATCTGATGGCAAAATTGGTTCGAAAGTACGCCCTTGATTCTGAAGAAGCCGAGGAAATCGGCGTGGAGTATCGGGACATACGCTCGACGCTCAAGACCTGCCCCGGAGGCGAAAGCATGGGCCCCTTCCTTGACAAATTGGTGAAAAAAAGGGCGCTTCCTAACGTTTCCAAAGCCCTGTCATCGTTCCGCCTCTCCCTTGTCCCCCACCCCACGGACGAGTCCGGCACCGGATGGCTGGGTGTGAATCTGAAAGACACCGGTGGCCGCACCGTCGTGACAGGCCACCAAACCGGTTCACCTCTTCGCTTGTCCACCCAAGTTGGCGATGAGGTCGTGGCGGTGGACGGCGTTCGTGTCCGCTCCTCGAAACACCTTGCAAAACTCATCGCTGGCCGTGCAGGAGATGAGGTCACCCTCGAGCTTTCTCACGAGGGCATCCTCGCCACAACCATGGTGACGGTTGGGGAATCCTTGCAGCACGGCGTGACTCTCAAAGGGCGTGGAAACGAACGTTGGAAAGCGTGGATCACAAGTCGTCAGGACCCGTAAACGGCGGGTGTTCGCGCAGCGACTCGAGCGAGTAAAAGATGGGAGGGGTCGTGTCTGCGATCCGATGGCGACTCGTCTTTGGAGGGAACACTTCAGGCGAGAGACTCATCTCAACAACGTCCTGCTTGGTGATGCTTTCTCGTCCGCAACCCGGCCAAACATCGACCTCAATTCGGTCGTCCTCCAAGTAATCCAAACAAATCGCTGGGACGCGCTTCAAGCCGAGAAGCAACCCCACCGAATGCCGATGATGGCCATCAAGAATGGCGCCTGTTGCCCGGTCAACGATGAGCGGTTTGGTGTACCCACCCCAGCGTTCGGTCATTTCGAGCAACTTGTCACGGTTTCGTACTTTGATTTCTTCGTGGGCCTTCAACCACGAAACAGGGACGAGCGTGACGTCGTCTTCCGTCCACTCCATGTGGCCACCACCCAAACCTCTCCCATAATGCTTTTTCACGCCGCTGCGTGCATTGCATAGGAGGCGAGGTGACCGTGGAGGACGAGGCATGGATCCGAGGGATGGAAGCCGACTTGCCCGGCATTGAGGCACCGCCTCATCTTTCCGCCTGGTTGGCCGACCTGCCCGACGATTTGCGCACCATCGTCAACCGGCTGTGTTCAGAGGGCCACGGTGTCTGGGTGGTGGGCGGTGCGGTGCGAGACGCAATGCAGGAAAAGAAGGTCCACGGCAGCGACATCGACCTCGCCACGTCATCCCCGCCCGAGGAGACCATGGCCTTGTTCGGAGACCGCGCCCTTCCCACCGGAGTTGAATTTGGGACCGTGACCGTCAAGGGAGAGGCACAGCATTACGAGGTCACCACGTTGCGCACCGAGTCGATTTACCGGGACGGCAGGCGTCCGGAAAGCGTGGCCTGGGGGAAGTCTCTTCGAGAAGACTTGAGTCGACGAGATTTCACCATCAACAGCATGGCCGTGGATGTCGCACGGCGAATGGTCTACGACCCGTACCAGGGGGCCAGCGATCTGCGTAAACGGTGCATCAAAGCGGTGGGGGAAGCGATGCATCGGTGCGAAGAGGATGCCTTACGCATTCTACGTGCCTACCGATTCCTCGCCCAAGATGGGAACTCGCTGTGGACCATGTCGCCCCAACTCAACCTCGCCGTTCGCCACCACCGAAACAGGTTGGGGATGGTCGCCGTTGAGCGACATTGGGCCGAAGTCAAAAAAATCCTCACCAACCCGTTCTGTGGCAGGGTCTTCTCCTTGATGCAGGCTGACGGGGTGCTGTCCGTGGTGTTCCCCTCATCCAGCACCATCGATGCCTCGTTGTTTCACGTCCTTGACAACCCCTCGCTCAACAAACTCGGACCAATGCAGCGGTTGGCCGTTCTGTTTGTTCAACAAGCCACCTCGGCCCTCCTTGATTCCATGCGACACCTGCGTACCTCTCGGGAGGAACAACGGGACGCCGCCACCTTCCACGAGCAGTTGCAGCACCTGCCTGCTGCCCAAACCGGTGCCTTGCGGGTGTTTGCACATGTGCTCGGGCCGGCAGCACCGCTCCACCTCGCCGTTCGAAAGGGCTTGGCCATGCAGGGCGTCGAAGTCCAAAACGAAGAGGACGCGTCCGTCGATGATGTTGTTGCAGCATGGGAGGCTTTGCCCCCACGAAAAAGCCCCGATGCTTGCCTCGTGGACGGGCACTGGCTGATGCAGCGCTCCGGAATCCAGCAGGGCCTTCGACTGGGGAGGTTGAAAAATTGGATCCATCGCTTGCAAATCGAACACGACCTTGAGCGAGCGGAGGACATGGAAGGCCTTCTCAGCGTGATGCCGTTTGAACACGGCGATGCCGAGGACTGGCCGAGGTTGTCGTTTCCCTGATGCGCAGGCATCATCTTGATGATGAAGGAGGCCCTCGGTGGTTCCATGGCAGAGATCCTTTTGCCTGAGAAAGAGGTGTTTGAACGTCGGGTCCAAGCCGTTTCAAACCGAATCGCCACCATCAGTGAACAGAACACGATGGCGAAATTGCTTCATTCCAACTTCACTAACTGGCTCAACAACTCATCGATGTCCCCGGTGAAACTCACTCAAGACCTCGATGAAGACAAAAACGGAACCATTTCGGGCGATGAGTTTGCAACCTTGCTCGGAAAGATGACCGGTGAGCGCCCCCCCGATTGGGTGGTGGAGGTGGTCTTTTCCTTCGTTGAAGCCGACACCTCAGCAGGCATCCCGATTTCGGACTGGATGGCCTTTCTCGCAGCGAGTGGTTTGGAAGTCCCTGAGGCTTTGTTTGAGAAACCGGTGATCATCACGGGCTCGTTGTTGGTTGACAAACCCCAAACCCACGTCGGGGAAAGCATCACCATCACGGCCTCCTTCAACGAGCCCGTTGACGCCTACGAATTGAAAGTCACGTCCTCCATCGGAGAAAGTGAAACCTTTCTTACTCAGCAAGCCGAGATGGATTCCCCGACCTTTGACGAATTTATCTTGGACGCTGACAGCAGTGCGGAATACACCGTTGAACTCCTCCACGTTGGCGTCAGGTTGGACAGCGCAACGTTCGAAATCACCGAGCCTCCGATAGCAGAACCGGAACCTCCCACCGAGGACTTGACCAGCGAAGAGGTCCAGGAGCCGATGCCTGAACCAACCTTCGAACATGCTGAACAGGGTGGGCTGAGCGAGTTGCACGACACACTCGCAGCGATGCGTTTGCGCAGCGAAACCGAGGCCTGCATCGCCCGTACCCCACCATACGAAGTCCGGTTTCACATTCAAGCCGTGTCGCGAACGCTGCTGGGAGAAGGGGCGTACAAAAACGGTTCAACGCTCACCTGCTCTGGTGACGATGGAACGCTGTTTGACTTGATGGTCCCGCACAGCGACGAGCGTACCTTTGCTGTGGGCGACGGGTGCAACGCCGTCGTGCAACCTCACGGCTGGTCCGTGGCTCTTCGCCGCATGGTTTGCCTTGAGCGCTGATCACTTGAGCGCACGAGCGATCACGATGCGTTGCACTTCTTGTGTTCCCTCGTAGATCTGGGTGATTTTGGCATCACGGAAGAACCGTTCCACGGGGAATTCTTTGGTGTAGCCGTAGCCACCAAGCACCTGAATGGCCCGCTCGGAGACCCACATGGCCGTGTCACCCGCGAAAAGTTTGGCCATGCTGGCCTCTTTGGAGTGGCGTGGCCCGTCAGCATGGTAATGCTGTTCTTTGGTCCACGCTGCTTTGTACACCAACAAGCGGGCTGCTTCAATTTGGGTGGCCATGTCTGCCAGATACGCCATGATCATCTGATGGTAAGCGATGGGCTTGCCGAAAGCCTCCCGCTCGTGAGCGTACTGCAGGGCCGACTCGTACGCACCTTGGGCGATACCGAGGGCTTGAGCTGCGATGCCAATTCGGCTGTTGTCAAGCGCATTCATGGCGATGGGGAACCCGTTGCCGACCCCTTTGATGACGTTCTCAACCGGGACCTTGCAGTCGTTGAGCACCAAGGTGCACGTGTCGGATGAACGGATGCCGAGTTTGTCTTCCTTTTTGCCGACGGAAAAGCCCTCAAAATCAGCGTCCACGATGAAGGCCGTGGTCCCACCGTGCTTCTTCTTGCCGTAGTCGGGATGATCAACATCCTTGGCAAAGAGCACCAAGATTTTCGCTTGGGCACCGTTGGTCACCCACATTTTTTCGCCGTTGAGGATGTAGTGGCTGCCGTCGTCGGAGCGTTTGGCTTTGCAAACCATGGCGGCTGCGTCTGTTCCCGCACCGGACTCCGAGAGCGAGTAAGCGCCCACTTCGCCAGCTGCGAGACGAGGCAGGTAGGTGCTCTTCTGGTGTTCGTCTCCGTGCAAGGCAATGGTCATCGAGCAGAGGCCCACATGAACACAAAACATCACGGCAAAAGACGGGTCGACCCGAGCCAACTCTTCGATGATGATGGCTTCGGATACATCGTCGATGGGAGAGCCACCGTAGGCTTCGGGAATGGTGATGCCGTGAAGGCCGTACTCGAGGAAGGCCTCCCACTCTTCGGAGGGTGGGATCTGGTTTTGATCGCGGTGTTCCACCGTCGGGGCAAGCACCGTTTCGGCGAAGTCTCGCACAAGTTCACGAATCATTTGCTGTTCATCGGTTTCGCCGAAAATCATACGCTCACCGACCTTCCCACATCGGGGTGTTTCTTAATCCGTTGGTTCGGTCCAAAAAACACTTTCTTCCTCAGTCTTCATATACCACCTGTGGAAGCCGCGTTCACGAGGGAAACCTATGGACGACGACATTGTTGAGTTCGTGATTGCTCAGGACCGAAAATACTCCATGGACCATTTGTGGTTCCAGCAAAAGGAGCAGAAACTGATGATTGGCGTGAGCGAGTTCATGCGCGTCGAAATCGGCGACGTGCTCCGAGTCATCCTACCCCAAGCCGAAACCGAAATCGATGAAGGCGGGAGCCTCTTTTCGCTCTGGAGCGCCGATGAAAAAGTCTCGCTCAGCTCGCCGTTCTCCGGCGTGATTTCCGACGTGAACGGCGAGGTGGAAATCAACCCTGACCTGGTCAACGAATCGGCCTACAACGACGGTTGGATCATCCTCTTTGAGCCGCATGACCTTCAAGTCAATCCTGAGGACAAGCAATTGCTTGAAAACCTCATGGAGCATGACGAGTACGTCGAATACCTCGCTGAATTGTGATGTTCTCGAGCGGTTGATTGCACCGCCTCAAGGATGATTAACTCACACCCCAAGCCGTCTCCATGGCCGACGCCATGGATGAACTCCGCAAAAGTTTGCAAGCGGCTCCGGTGATTTGGAAGGGCGATTACCCCTACTTCATTCACCCCGTCACCGATGGCGTGCCTCGCATGCACCCCGATGTGCTTTCGGCCATCACCGAACTTGTTGTTGAACGGGTCAATTGGGACAACGTGGACGTGTTGTTGGGCATTGAGGCGATGGGTTTGCCCTTGACGGCACCGCTGAGCATGGCCACCGGCATCCCGCTGGTCATCGCGCGCAAGCGCTCCTACGGCCTTGATGGAGAAATCAAAATCGACCAATCCACCGGGTATTCAAAAGGCGAGATGTTCCTCAACAACCTGGAGGACGGCGAACGCATCGCTATCCTTGATGACGTCCTCTCGACGGGCGGCACCCTTGAAGCGGTGATTGAAGGCGTGCGTCGGTCCAAGGCTGAGGTGACGGACATCGTGGCCGTAGTGGAAAAAGGCGCTGGCTTGCGGCGACTCCAAGCCAAATACCCCGACATCCGAATACAATCGCTGGTCCGTTTGGAAATGGACGGCGACCGGGTTGTGCTTCTTGACGAAGAAGAGGCTCCTTGAGCGGTTTTTCGGAAACCGCACAACCTTTTATGTAACCGAAGATGATAATATATCCATGAATGAAAACTTGGTGCTCAAGACAACTCAACAAGTCTGTTCCGCTGATGTGGACACCATTCGAGAGGTGTACCTCGAAGCCATCTGCGTGCTCGGTGGCGCTTCCACGTCGTTCATCCTCAAAAGCGGGGAAAAACAAGCCACCGTTGTTCGCTCCACGCTCCCAAGCCTGATGAACGTCAACATCCCCAACCACCAAATTCGCTTGGAGGACGATGCGTTCTGTCTGACCTCCGAAGAGATGCATGCGTGGCAGATGCTACCTCCGGTAGCCGACGGCCGAATGCAATCGATCATCGCCCGGCGGTTCAGTGTGGCCGGAGAGGGCTACCTCGCCTGTGCTGGCGCTTCCTCGACCGATGCATTCAGCGAGGAGACCCTTGCGCAGTTCAACTGGACCGCACCGCTTGGGGCTCACACCGTTCAAACCATCCGAACCAAAGCCAAGTACGAACGAGAAAAATTGCAACTCAGCAAAAAAATTGAGGACGCCCAGGACCTTCTTCTCGTCGCCGAAGCCGCATCAGACCAGCTTGAGGGAGCCAACGCCCAACTTTCCAACGCCCTTCTTGAAGTATCGAGTGCCAAGGCACAGTCGAAAGCCTTGCTCCTCACGGTCGGCATCGGTATCGTGCTTTTTGCCGTTTCCGAATTTCAAATCGAGCCGTGGCTCGAGGCTTCTGGCGTTTCTGCTTCCACGTTGGTGTATCAAAAAATCCTCATTCTCGGTGGCTTGGTTCCCATTCAGGTCTTGGTTGAACGGTTCATATCTTCCAAAGTGAACTCAAATGCATCCATGATTCGAGTCTCGATGTACGAAGAGGTCTTGGGAGTTCTCTTGGAAGACGGCGCTCTGACGGAAAAGGAATTGAAATGGCTCGAACTTTACCGCCGACAACAAGGTGTTCTAAGAGAAGAAGCGCAAGCCGTTGAGGCTCGTATGCGCACCCAAATGCTCACAAATAGCAGGAAAAAGTTACAAAACCGGCCCGCCGGTGCTTCTGCATAACGGAGTTGATTCGATGACAAACAAACGAAAGCCGATGCTCGTTGCCTGCTTGCTGCTCGCTGCCACGCTGTTGCTGCCCTCTGCGGCTGCCGCCGGAGCGTCCACGTTCGAAAACGGCGAAGCGATGTCAAGCCTTGAGCGCGTGACCTACATTTCGTTTGTAGCCATCAGTTTGATGTTCATCGCTGCCGCCTTCTTCTTGTTCATGGAACGCAACGATGTCGCAAGAAAGCATCGCCCCGCCATTGGCTTGGGTGTGATGATCGTGGGCATCGCAGGTTTCCAGTACGCGCTGATGCAAGACGTGTACTTGACCGACGGTTCCATCCCCACCGATTTCCGCTACGCCGATTGGTTGACCACCGTGCCCCTGATGGCCGTGACCTTTGCCCTCCTTGCAGGAAAAGAGTCGTTCACGAAACATCGTTTGTTTAGCTTGCCCGGCATGTCGGTTCCCGGCATCATCATTGTTGGCTCTTTGTTCATGATGGTTGGGGGCTACATCGGCCAAGTCGAGGTCGACCAAGCCCTCGCAGATGGCGTCACGCCTTCCAACATCCACTGGTTCTTCTTCGGCCAAGGCATGATTGGCTACCTCACGGTCTTCTTGATCGTTGGAACCCCCTTCTCCGGTGCTTATGGTATCGATGACAGCAAGATTACCGACCCCGCCATCCAAGAAACCATGACTCGCCTGCGACGACTCATCCTCATCGGTTGGACCATCTACCCCGCCGGATACATCGTGGGAGCCCTCGAGGTCGGTGGCGAAGACGGGTCTGCAGCGATGATGTTGGTTTACAACCTCGCTGACCTCGTCAACAAACTGGCCTTTGTCATCATCGTGCTCGTTGGAGCACGCAGCACCATCGAAGCACAAAACATGCCCTCCGGGATGTTTGTCAGCCAGCCAACCGTTGATTCGGCCGAAGAAGACCTCAACGAAAGCGAGGCATCGCAGAGCCTTCGTGAATTGGCTGCTCTTTCCCAAGAGCTCGCAGAGGCCGACATCAGCGGCGAACTCTGAGTCACGGCGACGCTTTTCCGACGGGTGGCTTCATGAGGGAGCGACGCCGCCCTCAACTTGAGGGGAAACATGGATCTTGACCGTCACGACTTCGAACTCGAGGAGTTGATGGAGCGCATTCGCACCAACGATAACCGACTCATCGCCCTCCAAGTTCCCGAGGGCCTCAAGATGCAAGCCCTTGAGATGATGGACACCATTGAGACCGAAACCAGCGCACAAGTCGTTCTGGCGGCCGACCCGTGTTACGGTGCCTGCGACCTCGTCCACGACAAAATGAAGCTCATGGGCGTTGAGTTGGTGGCCCATATGGGCCATTCACAAATGAACATCGACTCGGGGATGCCGACCCAATTCATCAACGTCACCTACGACGGCGACCCTGAACTCCAGCCGGTCCTTCCGTGGCTTGAACAGCACCGTGCCATGGCCCAGCAGCGCTTGTCCAAGCAGGACGAAGCCCCCTCGCTGAGCGAAGCCGAAGCACAGGAGAAGTTCATGGATGCCGTTGGCCGAATGGCGCCCCTCACCGACACCAAACTCGGCCTGGTCGGTTCCATCCAACACCTTCACCTTCTTCCCGAATTTCATGAACGCCTGGAGCAGGCTGGATTTGACGTCACGATTCCCATCGGAGGGGCTCGCCTTTCGTTCCCCGGCCAAGTTCTGGGCTGCAACTACTCCGGAGACGACCCTTCTATAGGCCATTACCTGTTCTTGGGAAGCGGTGATTTCCACCCGATTGGGCTCGTGCTCCACACCGGTAAACCGCTGGCGATGCTTGACCCGTACACCGGGGACGCCGAAGAAATGTCGCTGGAGCGCATCGAGCGCATCCTTCGCCAGCGCTTTGGGCTCATCATGAGCGTGCAAGACGCCTCAACCTTCGGCATTTTGATTGGAGAGAAGCCCGGCCAGATGCGCCGAACCTTGGCGCTCCGCATGAAGCGCATGCTTGCAAAGCACGGCAAGAAAGGCTACCTCTTGGCCCTCGAGCACGTCGGACCCGAACTGATCGATTTCTATCCCGTGGACGCCTTCGTCAACACGGCCTGCCCTCGCATCGCCATCGACGACGCCGTCAAGTACCGCAAACCGCTCATCACCCCGTTTGAACTTGAGGTGGCGCTTGGCGAGAAGCAATGGGAAACCGGGTACCAATTCGATGAAATTCCTTGAATGGGCCGCTGCACCTCGTGAAAATGACACCTTACGCCGCCGTCACCTACCACATCTTTTAGAACGGTTGACATCAGCATTCCCTTGATATGGCGGACTACTTGAACCGGATTGGCGCTGGACTCATCATCGCCCATCCCGAAATTCTGGACTTTGACCATGTCCCCGAGGAACTCGTGGGGCGAGAGGATCTTCAGGCAACCTTGGCCTCCAAATTCACCACCGTGGGCTCGCCCGAAGGCGCTGGACGGGCCGTCATTACAGGGCCGGTTGGGAGTGGAAAAACCGTGCTCGCCAAGACCTTCTGCCGTGACCTCCGACGACACCTTTCCGGGAAACGTGAAATCAGCGTCGCCCACATCAACTGCCGCAACGCTTCGACCAGCATGCGCGTGGCGCAGCGCATCCTGCACCAATTTGACCCGGGCCACCCCGACAGGGGTTTGTCGATGGGCGAGTTGTTGATGAGTCTGCGCAAAATGTTGCGCCGAACCTCCACCCACCTCATCGTCGTTCTCGACGAGGTTGACCACATGCTCCGACGTTCGGGAGACGAATTGCTCTACCAGCTGCTTCGCATTGACGAAGACCAGGAGGGAGGAGGAACCGTCTCCCTCATCCTCATCAGCCAAGAACAGGTGCTGGACGTGCTTGAGACCGCCGTGCTGTCCAAGTTTGGCCAATCGAACCACGTGCGCGTCCCACCCTACACCGTTGACGGCCTCGAAGCCATTGCTCGGCAGCGGGCGGAATTGGCTCTGGTGCCCGGAACATGGAACGACGGTATCCTTCGTTTGGTGGCTGAGAAGGCTGCTGACAGCGGCGATGCGCGCCGAGTGATTGAATATTTGAGCAGTGCCGCAGAGCGTGCCGAATTCCGTCAGGACGAGCATTCCACCCAAGCCATTACCATCGAAGACCTTCATGTGGTCAACGAACATCTGGCGACGAACACGACGCAGCGACTCGAAATCGTTGACGACCTTCCCGCACAGGGCATGCTGATTCTTTTGGCCATGTGCCGTCGTTTGCGAACCGTGGAATCCGTGACCATGGGGGACGTTGAACGCCTCTATGCCGTGGTGTGCGAGGAATACGAACAGCACCCCAAGAGCCACACGACGCTGTGGAAGCACCTCAAGAACATCGAGCGGGAGGGAATCGTGGCCAGCCACGTCGCCACCGTCCCGGGCGGACGAGGTCGAACCACCCACCTGAGCATGCCGCACTTCCTCCCCGCAGACCTCGCCCAACGCCTTGAATTGCTGCTTCCGAAGCGACTTGCTCGCCGGTGAACTTTGAAGCCGAGACGATGGGGCTAAATACGGGTCTTCAGTCGGACAAATCCCTAGAGGTGCTCTCATGGCTGGTAACGATGCAGAATTTATCGCAGTGGTCAACGATACCGACCCGAAGAACGGCGGGAAATCCTACGCCCTCAAAATCACCGGCAACAACCACGCACAGATGCTCGGGAAGCGCATCGGCGATGTGGTGGATGGCCTCTTCGTCGGCGAAGGCGACAAGACCCTGAGCGGTTACAAACTTGAGATCACGGGCGGTTCCGACAAAACCGGAACCCCCATGCGCCGAGACCTCGATGGTGGCAACCGCCAATCCATTCTGGTGACCCAATCGACGGGGTACAAAGGTCAAGTTGTGGTCCACAAAGAGAAAGGAGGCGGCAAGAAGCGTTTCCGATACAAGCCTGATGGACTTCGCAAGCGACGAAATTTCCGCGGAAACACCATCACCCAAGACACCCGCCAAATCAACCTCCGAGTTGTTGAGGCTGGGAAGAAGCCGCTGAACACCATCCTCGCAGCCGAGGCTGAGGAATCTTCGGAGTGAACCCGAGAGGGCGTTCGACGGGCATGAAGGAGCGTGGGAAGCATGGCACGAAAGCTTCCCGCTCAACCCGAGGTGAACATCGGCCTTGTTGGTCACGTTGACCACGGAAAAACCACGCTAACACAGGCGCTTTCAGGCGTGTGGACCGACACCCACTCCGAAGAGCGAAAACGAGGTATCTCGATCAAACTCGGTTACGCAGACACCGCCTTCTACCAGGACGACAACGGCCAGTTTTACGCCACCGGAAAGCGCCCCGACGGAGGGAATGATGTGGAGAGTGAATTGAAGCGCGTTGTGTCTTTTGTTGACGCCCCCGGCCACGAGACACTGATGGCCATCATGATCACGGGCGCCTCCATCATGGACGGGGCGATGTTGATGGTGGCAGCGAACGAGACGTGCCCGCAGCCGCAAACCCGTGAACACTTGATGGCGTTGGAAATCGCTGGAATTGAAAACATCGTGATCGTTCAAAACAAAATCGACCTTGTTTCGAAAGAGCGAGCGCTCGAATCCCACGCGGAAATCAAGGCCTTCCTCAAAGGAACGATTGCCGAAAACGCACCGGTCATCCCTGTTTCAGCCCACCACGATGTCAATTTGGACGTCCTGATTCAAGCGATTGAAGCCACCATTCCCACCCCGGACCGCTCAAAAGACACGCGCTCCATCATGCACGTCGCCCGTTCCTTTGACATCAACCGCCCGGGCACACGCCCTTCCAAACTCAAAGGAGGGGTGATCGGAGGAAGCATCGTTGAAGGTGAATTCAACGAAGGCGACACCATCGTGATTGGCCCAGGTCGGAAAATTGAGAAGGGCAGCAAAGCTACATGGGAACCGATTGAAGCCGTCGTCAGCAGCATGCAAGGTGGCGGACTCAACCTCGAAACGATGCATGCCGGAGGATTGTGCGGCATGGCCACCTACCTCGACCCGTCGATCACCACTGCGGACAACCTCTCCGGCCAAGTGGTCGCCCGAAAAGGGGATTTGCCAGAAATCCACTCTTCCGTCTCGATCAGCGTGAATCTGATGAGTCACATGGTGGCCGGCGACGGTGAATCGCCCGAGAAAATTCAGCCGCTTCGCAACAACGAGATGTTGATGCTCAATGTGGCGACCGCCACCTCGGTAGGCGTGACCAAGAACGCAGAGAAAACCCGTACTGACCTTGAACTCAGGCTCCCCATTTGTGCCGACAAGGGCCAACGCATCTCCCTCTCCCGCCGCATCGGCTCACGCTGGCGGCTCATTGGATACGGAACCATTGAATGAGGGCGTTGCGATGATGCACGTGCTCATCGATGCATGTGGCTGGGTCGCCTGCATGGATGCTCAGTTGAACATTGAACATGAACTTGAGCGGCTTCTTGGCCCCTGTTCGTGGGAGGTCCTGCCGTCGGTGATGCTTGAGTTGGAACGCGTCCAATCTCAGCGGGCTCGTACCAAACCTCTCTTGCTCGGGATGCTTGAACAAAAATCCAATTCGGTCGAGGCACCTTTTGAAGGCCACACCGACGACCAAATCGTGGAACTTGCCTGCCAGAAGGGGTGGGTCGTCTTGACCGTTGACATCGCCCTCAAACGCCGACTCTACGAAGCCAACATCCAAGTGGTTGAGGTCAAGCAAAACAACCGCCTGGCGCTCATCGATGCCTTGTAGCGGTTCAAGGCAAGGTGAACAACACGTCGTCACCGTGTCCGTCGAGCCAGCCAATTTTCACACCGGCGTCAATCCACGCATGGGCGTAATTGATGGCTCCAAAGGCACGAACGAGGTCCCCTGTGTTGAGAAAATGGCGCGCATCTGAAGCGTAATCGTCCGCCATTCGGAGCATCACGGCTAATTTCTGACCTTCATCGGTGGACGCCTCGACAAGCGCAGTGGCTTTTTGCCTCGCTCGTCGCGTGATGTCCAGGTAGTGCTCCACCCGTTCAACCGTGAGTTCTGTCAGGTCCGACATCAATCGTCGCCCTCCTTGATTCGGCCAAGGAGTCGCCGTGCATCCTCACGCCGTCCCAAGGTTTCGTAAAGTTCGATGGCGAGGGAAAGTTTTCCAAGATCTTCGGCTTCTTGTGCCCGAAGGAACATCTGTCGACGCTCTTCCCAATTTCGAGCCATCGCTGCCTCAGCCACCGCCTTGTACCGTCCTTCCCGTTCAGCATCGGCAAGATGAGGAGCGGTCCATCGACGGACGAGGCCTTCCCTTGTGGCCGTCGCCATCGCATCGGGCGTGCAGAGAACGAGGAGATCTCCAAGGTTCATCCGCTCGGTCAGCGGACGCTCCTCCTCCTCGTTTCGAACGGATGAAAGCGACACGAGGTGCCCCTCGATGCCGAGCACCCACCAGCCGTCACCTGCACGCACGGCATCCATCGGTTCGAGGGAATCGCTTTCCAACCGTTCAAGATGGTCCCAACCAAAGGGATGGGGGACTCCCTCCCACAATCCACCATCTGCGCTTTGGAGGAGCAAGCGGCCGTCCTTGAGCGAAGAACACCAACTCCAGGCTCGTTCCTCAAGCCGCCGTTTCTTGTCTTCACCGGTCAGTCGACCGCACCAGAGACAGCCATCCGGGTCCTGCCAGAGGAGGTGTTCTCGGTCAAGCCAACCCACCAACCGGCGAACAGGGCCGCTGTCAACACGTCGAATCCCCCTTCCTTGATGTGAAAAGAGGTGAATTTGCCCGTTGCGCCCGGCCAAAGCCCAACCGCCACCTGGTCGAGCGCAAAGGTCGCTGAATCCTCCCGGTGTGCTTCTCCCTTCGCTCATCATCGCACCTGATGAACTCTCAACGAGGTAGAACCCGTGTGCAGCCAGCAAGCCGATCGAACCTTGCACGGCTTGGGCAGCGTGCACTTTGAACGGAACATGAACCTCCCAGCGTACGCTCCCGTCCGCTTCCAGCATCACCAACTCAAGGCCTGAACTCACCACAACCCCGCCTTCAACCGGCGCCATGGTGGCCACACGGGCCTCAGCCTGCCATGACCAAGCCACGTTCCACGACATCAAGCCTCACCCCCTTTGAGGGCGCCCCAAGCGATGAGTTGAGCCCGAGCCGCTTGAGTAAGGGAATACTTCCTCGTCCGACCTGATGGGCGAACCTGCAAGATACCGTGCTTCAGAAGACGGTTGCTGATTTGGGAAAGCCGTGAGCGTTTGATGTCAAGGTGGCCCAGGATCTCAGAGTCCGATGGTGAGAAAGGGCGATGGTTGGAGATGCCCACCACATAGGATTCGGAAGAGGTCAGCGCACGGAGAACCGTTGTGTTCAGCGCATAGGATTCCTTTTCCCCCAAGCGCATCTGCCGCTGGCTTGCAAAGAAATCCATCAGATGTTGAACATCAGCAGTGGTGCCGACGTTCTTCTCTCCCGTGAGCAAATGCAAAAGGGCGTTGAGCACCGTTTCGTCAACCGCTCCCCCTGTTGGAAGCTGTGATTGGGGAGGGGCCTCCATCCCTGAATGAACGTCCAACGGAGAAGCCACGTCGGACCCATGGTCGTGGTCTTCGCCCACCGCCTCGGGCGGAAAAGCCTCTGATTCGGGCAAGGGCAGGCCAATCTCATCGTGAATCAAGGCTGCCGATTCATCTTCGCCCACCGGCGTTTCCCTGGGTTTGGGCAATTCTTCTTCGACCCACCATTCAGTGGATTCAGAATAATCCTCAAGTCGTGAAGGGCGTCGCATCGCATCGGCCTTGATGGCGTCAGCGACCGAAAGCGAGACTTTGTTGCGACTGACGAGGTTCCCGAAGGTCCCGCTTGGCGTCGTGCCCCCCTGAGACATCACGCTCGAAGCATCGATGATGTCGTTCGAGAACTTGGGCGGTTTCAGTGGCTCATCGTTGGTGATTTCACGGTCAAGGCCGTCCATGTCCAAGTCAAAACCCGAAGTGGTCGTCGCTTCAACCTCCTTTTCTGCAGCCTCCTCCGCAGCCACCTCCTCCCCGTCAGTGGTGGTCAAGGTGGGGTTTGGATCGTCGCGTTCGGTCCAAGGCAACGATGCGTCAATGATGCCGTCTGAGGCGTAACTGGGGAGGTCGTCCAGCGGATCTTCAACCGGGTTGTTGGAGGCAGGCAGGTCCGATTTGCCCGGTGTATCCAAGCCTGCATCGCTGCGAAGAGCATCAAGCGGTTGCGTCTCGTCCCGCGGTTGCAGGCGCGCGGAGGTGTCGAAATGGGGCGGAGCAACACCCTCTGCATGCTGAATTCGAATCTTGTCCACCGCATTGCGCAACGTTGCGACAACTTCCGAAGGGTAACCGCTGCACGATTCAAGGATGGTCTCGGCGTCTTGAAGGCTAAAACCGCTGCTTGAAACACCGATGCCCCGCAGGCGATGTTCAACCAAATCCACCACATCGGTTGGGGAGAAAGGTGCGAGAATAAACCGTTCAAAACCGGTGACCACCGTTGCAGGGAGGTGATTCCGCTCCCGAACATCGCAGACCAGCACGATCACGGCGTTCAGCCGTTCGAGGGAGGAGTGGGCATCCCTCAAGGCCACATCGACAACGGAAAAATCGCTGGCTGGAACATCGATGACCACCAACGGGAGCTTGTCGGTGTAGGCGTACATCTCCGTCACGAGTTGATTGACGAGTTCTGTCCGCTCGGGCAGTGTGCCGCCACCGATCAATTGCTGATAGATCATCTCCAACATGGCCTGTGCGGGGGCTTGGGCAGGGAGGTGGTCGATGGAAATGAAGGCTCCAGCATAGGGTTTGAGGCAACGGACGAGCGAGGTTCGTCCCGACCCCAAGGGACCTGTCAACATGATGCGTCGAGCCGTTCCCAATTTCAAGTAGGTTCGAAGCAGACTGAACTCCTCCTCCCGCCCGATGAGTTTTCCAGCGTCCCCTGCCTCAAGCGGTCGGGTTGAGAACGGGTTGACTTCAAGCAATGGCAACCCAAAAAACCGAGATTTCTGGACCATAGCCACCAACTCCAGTTCAGGTATTTGATGTTTCATTCTCGCCATGGGCTCCAGCCACCCGTTAAGCGACGTTAGTCAAGAGGCGGTTTCGGTTTAGGGTGCTCAATTAACGCATGGTTAACGCTCAAATAACGCGTTAGCAATCGCGTTAAACCCGTTATCCAGAAGCGAAATCAACCCATGCGATTCATTCAAAGAACGGCTCGCCCACCCTCGCTCTAGGGGACGACCGTGCCGGTGGAGAACAGTCGAATCAAGGGCTTGTACAACCTGAGCGTGGCGGAGCGCAGAGATATCGTGGCCAAGGCCTGCAGCCTCTCACCCGAACAGGTCAACGCCTTGGCCGCCCACGGTGAATTGGACGAAGCATCGGCAGACCGCATGATTGAGAACGTCATCGGCACCATGTCCCTGCCCGTCGGTGTTGCGACCAATTTCCTCATCGATGGAACGCCCTACCTCATCCCGTTCTGTGTTGAGGAATCGAGCATCGTTGCTGCAGCCTCAAACATGGCCAAACGGTGCTTGGCCCTTGGAGGATTCACCACCAACAACGACGAACCGGTGATGATTGGGCAAATTCAACTTCTCGATGTGCAGGACATTGACGCAGCGGTGAAGGCCCTTGAACAGGAGAAAGAGACGCTCATCGCATTTTGCAACGACATCCCCTCTCGGATGATTTCCCTCGGAGGAGGGTGCAAGGACATCGTTGCTCGCAGAATTTCCACGACGATGGGAGAGATGCTGGTGGTCCACCTGCTCGTTGATTGCCGCGACGCCATGGGCGCCAACGCCGTCAACACCATGGCGGAACGCGTGGCCCCGAAAATGGAGACCATTTGCGGTGGGCGAGCTCATTTGCGCATCCTCTCCAACCTTGCCGCACACCGACTGGCGAGGGTCCAGGCCACGTTCACGCCGGAGGAATTGGCCTCTGACGGCTCAAAAGAGGATGGTGTTGCGGTGATCAAAGGCATTCTTGAGGCGCATGCCTTTGCCGTGGAGGACCCGTTTCGAGCCACGACGCACAACAAAGGCATCATGAACGCCATCAGCAGCGTGGCCTTGGCTTGTGGACAGGATTGGCGGGCAATCGAAGCTGGATGCCACGCTTGGCCCAGCGTCAAGCACGGGAAGTACACCTCGATGTCCGTTTGGTCAACGGACGGGGAAGGAAACCTGGTCGGCACCATGGAATTGCCGATGGCTGTCGGCATTGTTGGAGGAGCCTCCAAGGTCCACCCTGCCGCTCAAGCCAATCTGGCCATTCTTGGCGTGAGGGGGGCTCAAGAACTCGCAGGCATCATGCTCTGTGCGGGTCTTGCGCAAAACTTGGGGGCGTTGAGAGCACTTTCCACCAAAGGCATCCAAGCAGGGCACATGAAACTCCACGCGAAGAACATGGCCGTGAGCGCTGGAGCGGTGGGGGATGAAATCGAACGCTTGGCGGCAAAGTTGCAAGCGCATGAGGGCCACAGGACCCAAAGTTTGGTTGAAACGTGGCTCAAAGAACTTCGAGAACGTTGAAGTTCATTCTTCCTCACTTAGCGGTAGCGAAGCCTGTACGGTGCCTGTATCATCGCCTTCTTCAAGCAGGACGGCGTTGTCACCAAGCCCGTCCAGCAACCCAGAGGCTTGGACTTGTTCGCGAAACCATGCTTTGACCTTCTTTCGTTCGGTGTGAGGGCAGCCAAAGGCTTCAGAGAAGCGACGTGTTGTCGCCAGACGCCGCGTGTTGCCATCCTTGCGCCGGTCCACCATGCCCAGTTGAGCGAGTTCACGAACGTAGTCGTAGGCCTTCTGGCCAAGCAACTCCACCAACCTTGATTGTGGCATGGGCTGGTGGTAGGCGATGAGCGCGGCGGCTTTCAACAACTTGGGAGGCATATCGGTCTTGGTCGCCTTAGGAAGGTGGCTGGCGATGACCGGCTTCACTTCCAAAGCCCAACGGTCACCCACTTCTGCGAGTTGGAGTGCACCCCCTTTTCTTCGACGGAGCGTGGCCTGCAAACTCCCAAGCGCATCCAGCATCTCATCGGCGTCGTACCCCAAGGCCTCCGAGAGTTCTTGGACAGCCATCGATTTTCCTGAACTGAACAACGTCGCTTCAATCAGGGTTTCAAGCGGCATCTCAGACATGGTTCTCCCTCCTACTCCACCAACCATTCGTGCTGGTCAAAACCCTCGACCAAATCCTCAGTTGCGTCGGTTTCCGTTTCGTCTGTCGAGGTGACCGATTCGGCATCCTCCACCTCAGCCCCCCGCTGAGCCTCCAACTTTGCTTGGCGGCGAGCTTCGCGTTCTTCAGCACGCCGGGCCCGAGCGGCAATGGCCTCCATGCGGTGTTCAGAGCCCGTGGATTGGCCCTCCAATTCCTCGGCATCATCGGCCATCATGCGCTCAACTTCATCCAAAATGTCCTCAAAGGCATCCACATGAGGCCAAAGGTCGGTGATCATGATGTTGGCCACCGCCTCGCCCTCTTGTGAAATGCTGGCGATGCGGCGGTGCGTGAGGAACAAGCCTGCAATGAACGAAGCCACAAAGGCTTCGCTTTGAGCGTCTTCGGCATCGAGGCCAAAAAGCCGGGTCAGTTCGGGTTGCAACTTGGCCATCACGTCGACGAGAGGGACCGTTTCGCTTCCTACTTCCTTGCATGTGGCCCTGAGGGCGGACCAGCACCGTTCGATGTCCCCCTCCAGGTCCTCGTTGTGCATGCGTCCGCCAACGTTCGCCAGGTATTCGCTCAGTTCGCGTTCGTGCTCGATTCGGTTGATTTCTCGCTGTTTGAGACTTGCAGCGTCGTCCGCTGCGTCTTTGAACGCCGAAAGCAGTTCAGCAAGGGTGACGGGGCGCCCCTCATCTCGGCGAACGCGCTCATCAAACAGGTTTGGAAGAACCTCGTCAGCGGCGCCGTCAAGGACGGACTGTGTGAAAAAGAAGGCCTCGTCGTCGTATTCGCTCTCCCAGCCAAACGTGGCGTCGTCCTCCCAGAATTCCTCTTCTTGCACCGGTTGGATGCGGTCAAAGAGAACCGCAGATTGGTGATGCAGAACCTCCCACGACAGACGAATGAGGCGGCCGCAGGCGGGAAGGTCGAGGTTTTCACCCTCTCGAACACGCTGCGAAAAGACCGTCAAGAAAGCCGAGAGGTCAACATCCCATGGATTGAACGCTTCCTCGCGAACCAACGAGAGAACCAAAGCGACCGAACGGTCAAAGGGATCGTGCAGGCTTTGGTGCTCGGCTTCTTCAGCGGCGGCGATGGCGGCAATCCGCTCACCAAAGATGGCGGCCTCTGTTTCGTCTTCGCCATGAGCCAGCAGTTCGTCAATGATTTCCTGTTGCAAAAACCATCGGTCCAAACCGCTTTGCTGTTCTGCCATGACCTCACCTCATTCATCGATTGTTTCAACGGCTTCTTCAGTGGATTCCACCTGTGCGACTTCATCCTGTTCCATCAGTTGCGTAGCAATTTCTGCCCGTTCGTTGATGTCTTCTGTGGTTTCTTGGGTCCGCTCCATCAAGCCCTCAAGCGGGGTTTCTTCGCCGGCTTGTTCGTCCGAGGAGAGGTGGGGCAGAAGGCCTCCAAGACTCTTGGGGACGGCGAGAGCTTCGGGAACTTGCGGCATGTCTTCGGCGGCGGCGACAGCGTCCATGATTCTGCTTTCGTTCTTTTTCACGTCGCGTTCTGCCTCCTTCAACGCAGCCTCTCCCAAAGCCATGGCCCTTTCCCGGTCAAAGTCAAGGATGCGGCGGCTGCAACCGTCGCCGCCGTGCGTGATACCGATGTGATGGTCGGCGAGTTTGAGCGAAACCTTCCGCAACGTCACCATGATGAATTGAGCACGTTGGCTGCGTTGCTGGCACATTTTTGCAATCCGTTCTGCGTTGTAGGCGTCCAAGTTTTGGTCGACTTCGTCGAAGTAGTAGAAGGGGCTCGGGTCGTAATCTTGGATGGCGAAGATCAGGGCAAGAGCAGCCATGGATTGTTCACCGCCCGAGAGTTGTTGTCGGCTGACCTTGGAGGATTTTCCGCGAGGCTGAGCCCACAATTCCAAGCCGCCTTTGAACGGCTCGTCCGGATTTTCCAAGAAGAGTTCAGCTCGCCCGCCATCGGAAAGTTCGTCGTACGATTTTTGGAAATTTTTGTTGACCTTCTCAAGCACCGCGAGAAGGCGTTCTTTTCGTTGACTCTCGAGCTGTTCGGTGATGTCGATGAGGTGCTTTCGACGTGCCTGCAACGTGGCGAATTCGTCCTTCATCAAATCCAAACGAGCCTGGCAGGCATCGTATTGTTCGATGGCCATCATGTTGACGTTGCCAAAGCCTTCCAGCGTGCGTTGGTATCCACGAAGTTTGCGTTCAAGTTCCCCTACGTTTTCCAAATGTTCAGGCATGTCGGTCAACGACAGCCCGGCGTCGATGAGTTCTTGCGCCATGATTTGAATTTCAGCCTCTTTCTCAGCCATGACCCGGCCGAGGTCGTGGGCGAGACGACGGTGGTTTTCGGCTTTCGTGAGCCGTTCTTCGTTTCGGACCCGCAGGGTAGCCCGCTTGTCCGTGAGTTCCTGTCGTTCCTGCTCCAGACCTTGGTTTTCTTCAAGGTAAATCGCTTGTTCGTCCTTCTTTGCCTTCAAGGCCATCCGGTCCGATGCAAGGGTTGCTTCCAACTCGTCCATTCGCTCTAGCCGCGCTTCTTCGTTTCGCTCCAGAGTTGCGGCCCGCTTGTTGATGTCGTCCACCCGACGTTGGAGGACGGCTTCATGGGCGGCGCCGCTGGACAGCGTTTCTTGGGCTTTCTCCTGCTCACCGGTCGCAGCCACCCGCTTCAAATTCGCATCGTGCAGGCGTTCGCGGAGGTGCTCAGGGCTTGCCGCTTCAAGGGCAGCTTTGGCCTCATTTTTGGTTTCAAGTGCGTGTTGAAACGTTCGCTCGGCTGCGTCCAAGGCACGCAAGGCATCTTGAGCATCTCGGCGGACTTCGTCAAGTTTGGTCTCAAGGCCTTGCGAAACATCGCGAGCTCGTTTCTGGTTGGAAAGTACCTGTTTCTTTTCGGCTTGGGCCTCACGGACTTCGGTGGCGTGGGAATCATCAACAAGGGCGTTGATCTTGTTGCGTAGGTCTTGTTGGCGGTGGCGGGCTTCTCGAAGCGCCTCGTTGACCGTTTGCTCGGTGAGGGTGTACTGTTCAACTTGCGCCGTGTATTTTTCAACCTCCGAAGCCCCTTGAATCCGGCCGCCAAAGGCAATCGACATCTTTCGCTTTGAACCGCCGACCATCGCTCCTCCAGCCTCAACGACATCGCCACGAAGGGTCACCAAACGGACGCCACCCATGTGGCGCTGTGCGGTGGACATGTGGTCCACCAGCAACGTGTTTCGGAGGGCGAAGCGCACCGCGACCTCAATGCGTGGGTCAAAATCCAACATCTCGTGAGCAAATCCAAGCACGCCTTCTTTTCTGGCGATCATCACGGCTCGCCCAGCAGGACGCGTGCTGCTGAGTTTGTTAAGCGGCAAAAACGTGGCTCGGCCGGCTTTGTTCTCGGCGAGCCACCGGATGGCGCGAGCTGCGTCCTCATCGGTGTTGACGACAACGGAGGCCATGCCGGCGCCGACGGCCGTCGCGAGCGCCACCTCGTGTGCAGGGTCTTTTGGCGCACACAATTCGGCGATGGTCCCGATGATGCCGGACAATTCTTCCCGGTCCCGAGCAGCAATGACGGCGCTGGCACCTCCGGCGAGGCCTTTCGCGCCCGACTTTTGTTCCATTTCGGCCTTAGCGAGGCTGAGCGCACGCTCGGCCTCTCGAAGTTTGACTTCAATGCGGCCTCGGTCCTCGGAAAGTTGCGCTTCGGAGCGCTGTGCTTCAAGCAAGGCCTTGGCCAGGGCCTCCCTGTCAAACTCGGGAGCATGGTCGTTCAGCTGTTCCAAACGGATGTCCAATTCGCCCAGGGCGAGACGAATGTCTTCTTCTTCTTCCTGCGCGCTGGCCAGTTGCTGACTCAGCAAGTCGGCTTCGACGGCCAACCGGTCCACATCGCTTTGGGCTTGGTTCCGGTGACCGACTTGACGGTCAACCAGCGTTTCAGCCTCTGAAAGAGCGTTGCTCAAGTCCTGATTCTTTTGGCCGGCGGATTCGAGCGCAAGGCGAACTTCTTTTTCTTCGTCTTGGGCTTCCTTCAGGGCTTGCAGTGCCCCCTCCAACGCTGCATTCGCCGAAGCGAGGTTGGTTCTGAATGCCTCCAGTTCAGCGTTTGCTTCCTCCAATTCACCCTGACATTCAGCGGCTTCAATTGCCTCCTCTTCGGCCTCCCGGGTGGCTTCTGCGATGCGGTCGGCGTTCAGTTCAATCGCAACCTGAAGGGATTGGATGGCTTGGCCGAGTTCGGAAGTTTCACCACCGGTCAGGCGATTAATCTCGGCTTGCAATTCAGCGATTTGATCGTCAAGAACCAACAACGCCTTTTCCGTTTCCTTGTGTTCATCGAGGAGGTTATGGCTCTCGTCAAGATAGGTTTGACGCTGATCGATGTGAAATTGGAGTTCGTTTTTGAGGGTCGAGTAGCGTGATTGAAGCAGCATGGCGTTGGTCAACGCGATAGCGTCGGTGACCTCTTTCGCTTTTTGAGCCACATGCCGTTCTTTGGCGAGCGTGGACAGACGCTCGAGTTGCTCGTTCTCCAAGAGGCCGATCCGCTCAAGGTAGCTCTCGACCATCTCTTTCTGCTTCGATGCCTTCCGGATCTCTTCGTCGTACGACGTGACGCCAGCGACGTTGTCCAACACCTTGCGGCGTTCGTTGGCCGTCATCTTTGCGAGGCTGGTCACGTCACCTTGCAAGACGATGTTGTAACCGTCCGGACGGGCGTTGGCCGCCCCGAGCAAGCGATGGAACACTTTCTGTGTGCTGTCTTCGCCGTTCAACTGATACGAGGTCACGGGGTTGTTGGATGCCGTCAGCCGAATGCTTCGTGACATGCGAATCTCTTCGCTGTCGAGGGGAAGGCGGCGACG
The DNA here is from genome assembly GCA_038118245.1 of Candidatus Poseidonia sp. Lineage (GTDB taxonomy): Archaea > Thermoplasmatota > Poseidoniia > Poseidoniales > Poseidoniaceae > Poseidonia. The sequence continues at coordinate 8,442 of JAYOHN010000011.1, read as the reverse complement.
CCCGCTGGCCATCACGGGGTTGGCAAAGACAAGGGTGACCGAGCACTCACGGGCGGGTTTCGAGTTTTTTCCACCGTTGAAGATGAGGTCGGTGGAGTTTTGGGCCCGAATCACCCGGTTGGACTTGGGTCCGAGCACAAATTGAATGGCGTCGCCGCAATTCGATTTTCCCGAGCCGTTGGGCCCGGTGATGGCTGTGAAGCCACGGTCAAGGGGGACGGTGACTTCCCCTTTGAAGGACTTGAAATTCAGCATTTCGAGTGATTTCAGATACATCCCTATACCCCAAAGGTGGAAGAATCTCCCACCACGTTCTGAACACCCGTGTCTTACAGGATTTAAACAATACGAACAATCAAGGCTCAGTCCCTCGGTTTTGAGCAGGCGAGTTGGAACGCCGAGAGCCGATCAAAACACGCCATTCTGGTTGCATTTTTTGCAGCCTGCGCCCCGACAGTAGGGACAGGTGGCCATCACCAAAAGTTTGTTTCGCCGCCGGCTCATGGCGAGGTCTTTGTCGCCACTAAGCAGCCGGGAATTGTCGGTTCGTTCCAAGTGCTTCTTGTTGTGAACGCCTCGGTCAAAGAAGGAGAGGCGGAACCGGCCCGCTTTTTCTCGCCGGCGTTCCAATTTTTCACGCGTCTGGACCACGGCCTCTGCTTCCCAATACTTTGGCCCACGAATCATCAAGGCTCCAAAGACGGCAAAGAGAATCTGAATGACCCACGGTTCAATGGGCATGGGCGCCAAATCGGCAAGGCCTTGAGAACTGGCCGAGGTCGGGAGCCATGCGAGCCGGTCAAGGAAAGCCAAACCGATGAGCACGCACCCCATCCCAAAGCCCACTTTGCGCAAACGCTTCGCCCACGCTTTGTTTTGGGGCAACTCAAAGCCGTAAACGAAGAGGAACAAGCCTTCCATGAACATCAAAATGTCCGCGCCTGACCACTGCCCGGGTTCGCCCAAACAATACGAAGTGCCCGTGTCCCGAAGTTCCTCCTCAACCGTGCTCGGGGAGCACGAAGGTTCGAGCATCAGGAGCGAGTCGAGTTTGTAGCCGTCCGCTCCGTCGATGAGGCGTGGAGCCACAGCTCCAAACTGAACGTTGGCGATCACGAACAACAAGATGGCGGCTCCCACCACCGTCATGATTTTTCGAGTGGATAAACCAAGCACCACGGGGAGGCCTCGTTTTATCGTGGACGCCCTGCTTCATAGTGATTTTGAGGCGCGGTCGCTGGTTCGCTCGCCATCACGGTCAAGAAGGGGAGGCGTGAGGGGAGGCGTGAGGGCAATCCATGGCGCATGTGGTGATCGTGGGGAGCGGCATAGCAGGCCTGTTCGCAGCCTCCATGCTTGCCGATGCGGGCCATCGAGTCACCGTGGCCACCAAACAACGCACCAAGGATTCCTCGACCAATTGGGCGCAAGGCGGGATTGCAGCCATCCTCGACACCACAAATGTCGAAGCCATGGAAGCCCACGTCCAGGACACGCTGCGTAGCGGAGACGGGGGGTGCGACGAAGCCGTGGTTCGCAGCATCATCTCTGAGGCCTCGGAGCGAATTCACGATTTGATTGCGCTCGGGGTTCGTTTTGAAAAGGAACACGACGGCAGTTTTGCCTTGGCCAAGGAAGGAGGCCATTCCAGCAAACGCATCCTCCATGCAAAAGATGCGACCGGCAGGGAGATTGAACGGGCGCTATCAGCCTACGCTGAGCAACATGAACGGATCCATCTCCGACCGAACACGTTGGCCATCGATTTGATCCAGCGCCAACATCGCCACCCGAACAAGGGCGTTGCGGGCGTTTGGTGCTTGGACCAGGTGAGCAACGAGGTGGTGACCCTCGAGGCCGATGCGGTGATCCTCGCAACCGGCGGTGTTGGTCAACTTTGGAAGCAAACCACCAACCCCAGCGTAGCGACGGGAGACGGTTTGGCGATGGCCTATAGAGCTGGCGCCTGCGTTGAGAAATTGGCCTTTATCCAGTTTCACCCCACCGCCCTTTGGTCGTTGCGGGAACGTCCGTTTTTGATCTCCGAAGCCGTTCGAGGCGAAGGCGCCGTGTTGTTGGACAACCTCGGCCTGGACGCCTGGCACCGAGCCGTTACGGAAGCGAGGGATAACGACGAGGTCAACCCCTCTCCCGAACCTTACTCGTTTACGCTTGAGCAGACACCTGAGGGGTCGATGGCGACGAGGGACATCGTTGCACGAGCCATCGACCAGCGGATGAAGACTTCTGGAACACCCTACGTTCATCTGGTTACTTCGCATCTGAACAAGAACAACCTCAACCAAAAATTTCCAACCATTGCAAGCCGCTTAAGACAAGAAGGTCTGGAATTGGGCGTTGACCCCATCCCCGTCGTGCCCGCGGCCCATTACATGGTCGGTGGCATTCGTGTTGACAACATCGGCAGGGCATACCTTCAGGAGAGCGACGCCATTATGCCTCATCTGTTTGCGATTGGTGAAGTGGCCTGCACTGGCATGCACGGGGCCAACCGACTGGCATCCAACAGCTTGCTTGAAGCGGTGGTGTACGCCCACCGCGTGGCCAGGCACCTCATCGAAAACCCCCCCGAAGCCTACGAGGGCCTTCACCCACCGTGGCGAGCCGACGGACTTGAGAAGTTGAGGGAGCACGCACCCGTCGTTCACGACCGAACCAGCCTGGTGGCCACCATGTCCCAAGAAGTGGGCATCGTTCGTTCCAATCAGCGTCTGCGAAGAGCGGAGCGCCGGCTGGCCTTGCTCAGCGAAGAAATCGAGTTGCTCTGGAAGGGAAGCTTGCCTTCAAGAGCCATCGTCGAACTCCGTAATTTGGCGCTCATCGGCCATCTTGTGGTCACCGATGCCCTGGCACAAACCGAAAACCGAGGCCTGCATTACAACGTTGACCTGGTCAGGGATGACACGCACGAAGAAGGGTCGTCAACAGTTGGTTGACCGGCACGGCGAGGCCGTGGGATTCGGCCAGGTCGACCAAAGCGCCGTTCAGAGCGTCGATCTCGGTTCTTCGCCCTGCTTTGATGTCTTGAAGCATGCTGCACTGGTTCTCGGCCGTTGCGGTCAGCACGGACCGTAGACGACGCTCAAAGTCTTCTTCATCCGGCACAGCAACACGCTCCATGCGAGCAACACGAACGGCTTCTCGGTACACCATCATGCAGGTGTCAAACCGTTCAGGCGTGAGCAATTCTCCGTTCTCCAAGCCGGTCAGAGCGGCGATCGGGTTGATGGAAAGATTCAGCAACACTTTGTCCCAAACCAACGATGATGCATCATCAAAAAGCGCAGGAGAAAGCCCCCCGTCATCCAAGGCGTTCAGCAAGGAAGTCAACGCTGCAGGAGAGGGGCCAAGCGGAGTGCATGCGAGTTGGATGTCCCCCTTCCCTGCCCAGGCCACCTTGTTCTCAGAGGCAAAGTACGCACCGTGCGTTGTTGTGGCGGCAACGACCCGATGGGGCCCAAGAGATCGACCCAGACGTTCGATGTGCCCCAACCCGTTGGACAAGGCGAAGGCCAATCCATCGGGTTTGAGGAAGGAGTTGGCGAGGTCAAGCAAGGCGGGGAGGGCGTAGGATTTGCTCGCCAGAATCACCACATCGGACCGCTCGTTGAAGGAAACAGGGTGTTCGAGTTCTTCGCAGGTGAAGATGAACCGCTCTGCAGGCACATGGTCCAGAGGAGCCCCTTCCACATGCAAGCCCTCGAGCATGGCGTGGGCTCCTCGCTCCCCTCGGACATGAAGATGGACCTCATGTCCGGTTTGCACAAGCCCTGCGGCAAGAACACGGCCTAAGGCACCGACACCAAGAATGGAAATCCGCATGATCTCACCTCAGCCGTAACTCGCCAAGTGCACGACAATCGAACCAGACTCGTAGGTCAACCACATCGTTGATAGCGGCGAACTTGGGGGGATGAAGGAGAGGTTGGTCTGGCCAGGGCCAAGGGCTTGGCCGTCCCAATTGTGCCCCCAGTCCTCACCCAAACTCCCTTCCCGAGCCAAACGGAAAGGTACGGACTCGGTGCTAGGGTTGGTGAAGGTGAGTTCACCCATGCCGGCGTTCAGCAGCGTCCCGTTGGTTGCAACCGCCCAAGGCGTGGTCCAAAATCGGGTGTCGGTCCCCATCCATTCCACCAAGAGTTCCGGGCCTTCAACGACCTCGAACGCGGCCTTTGGATAAGGGGAAAACGACTCTGTGCAAACCGAGATGTTGCTTCCCTCATCGATGAGGAGCGTGAGGTTTTGACCCGATTCTACGAGGGGGATGGCCCCGGAGGCCCGCAGGGACATGTCCCAAATCCAACGCCCATCCATGGGGCGAGGAGGTGTGCTGATCGAGGCGTCAATGGGACAGGGCTCGTCGTTTCCTTGCAAAACCCCACCGTCTTCCAACAGGGCCCCCCACGGCGGACCAGCATCGCCTACAACGGTCCATCCCTCGGCTGGAACGAAGCCAAGCAGCGGTCGGCGTTCGGGGGGCAAGGGCGCAAACGTGTCGTTGTTCAGCCGCAGGCCGGCCATGGTCGATTGAAAGACCAACGGGTCAAGGCCCGTGAGGCACAAGCGTTCGGGGACTTCCGTTCGGTTATCGGAAAGGCCCGAACCACCCTCAAGCGAAACCAGCGTGGTTTGGAGGTCTCCCATCCCTTCGCCAATCACTTCAATGGCCAACCATGTTGAATTCACCAACCTGCCGGAAAGGTCGATGCACCGCAGAGGCGTTGCTCCGTCAAGTTCGTCGTACCAACGCTCTGAAGGTACGACTTCAAGCGCTGGACGAACGGTGAACGGGACGACATCGTAACCCCCATTCACGGCGATGACATAACTCCCCTCTGCGGAGGTGGGCGCATTGACTCCCGACCAGGTCAAATTCATCCAGAAGTAAGCGGTCCTCTGAGGGAGGAGGTTCGAACCACAGCCCTGGCCGTCAACGTTCAATGCGTCTTCGCCATCGCAATCCCAAGAAACGGTCCAATCGTGGTGTTCGCTCTCAAACACCGCCATAACGGCGTAGGGCTGCTGGAGCGAAGAGGGGTTGGTGAAGGTCACTTTGGTGCTTGAATGCCACGAACCGTTGGCGAGCAGGATGGCCGCTTCAGGGTCCACAACCTCGAAGGTCATGCCTGCATCCCAGTCATCGTCGTGGATAACGGGCTGTGAAGCCGGCAAGAGAAACACGAAAAGAAGCAGCAGGACGGTGCCCATGCGACGGTGGTCACGTTCGCTCAAGCCCGTCGTCTCGTCGAGAAGCATGGGGATGCGCAAATCGGTCCCAAAGAAGAACAGCAGCGGCAACAAGAGAGCGAACACGAGGTACCAGAGCGAAAATGACGAGAACACCCCGAAAACGTATGCACAGAACAGCATGGTGATGACAACCAGGCTTTGGGTGCTCGAACTGCGCGCCTCGAGAAGACCCATGCGTGCAATGAGCAAGCGCCCGCCGGGAAAGGTGGGAATGGGAAGAATCGATATCCAAGCGAAGAGCATCAGCATGCCGCCGGCGTGCACCCATGGGTGGGCCCAAATCAAACGGACCCAAGCGTCTTGGCCTGCAAATTCAAGAGCGAACAAACTGAGAAACACCGGTGGGTCGGTGATAAACGGCATGGAACTTGACATCAGGTAATCCGGGGTGTTGGCCAATCCAGCGAAAAAGAGGACTGCGCCCGCCAACCCCAACACCACGGGGACGGTGAGGGCTGCAAAGCCCAAAGCGGCCCGGTTCGGCCACGGACGCGCGTCCATGCGGGGAAGCGTGGGAATCAAGAGGACGCCGAACGGCCAGAACAACCACGCCGAGGGAAAGAGCCCCAGAGCGTACAAGGCGATCGTAAAATCGGGGACGGGAAGAAGGTGGCCGCTTCGCACCCCGTATCGAGCAGCGATGTTTCGCTGAACGAAGGAAGCAATGGCGAGAACAAAGAGGACCGGAAGCGCATAGCCCAACAGCCCGTCAACCAAGGACGAAGGGTGCAACCAGCCGCTGTCCGGACGATTGGGCTCCATCCAGTGGTTTCCGGCCAGGGTTAAGGTCAACAAGGAAAGGCACCAAAAGAGGAGAACCGTGTTCTGACGAGGAAACTGGCGTTCAGGTCGGGGAAAAACCGTGAATTTCCAACCCTCTTCGTGGCGTGTGAGTTTCCCCATCCAGCCAAGTCGTTCAAGATGGGCGTTCAACTCAACGACATCGTCGTGGATGGATGATGATGAGGGTGAGACAAACCAAGAAGGCCACCGTCCGCCATCTATCGAGTGCACCTCCAGATGGACGCTCAGGATGGAAGCCAACAAATCATGTTGCGACCATGCCCTTCGTTGGTGGGCCAACGAGGGAAGTTCGGTGTCGTTGTCAGTCACGGCAAACCCCTCCTTGTTTCCACGGTGCGACCCATCCTCCATGAATCCCTCGTTGAGGGGGAAGCAACGAGAACATCACTTGTTTTTGAAACGCTTCAGCCTGAAGGTCTCTTCACGTTCCATCTCTTCGAGACGAAGTTGGATGAACACTTTGGCTTCTTCAAGCTCGGGGATGACCTTGAACTCAAGGGCGTTCACACGCCGCTTGGTCGCTTCAATTTCCGCCAAGAGACGTTTGAGGGTGGCTTCCATCTCCGAGGCGGTCACGATCTTTTCAATGAGTTCGCTGAAGGAATCGCTGGCCTCGTCAATGTAGGGTGAGGAACCGATGAAACCGATGCCTCGCTCGGCAAAGGTCGACTTGAGGTTGCTTCCGCTCACGCTGGGAACAACCACACCCATGATGTTGCGTCGCTCGACTTCCACTTCAGGATGCGCCGAGTTGGCAATGGCAGCGGCTCGAACCGCCAACCCACCCTCAATGGCGTTGGCCAAGTCAATGCGCGTCTTGGCGAGACGATAAGCCTCGGTGAGTTCACGCTTGGCCAAGATCATCTCCGAGAGCAGGGTACGGAACTCGTGGAACAGTCCGTCGCGCTTCATTTTCAACAATTTGTACCCGTTTTTGGTCTGCTTGATTCGACCCTTCAGCTTGATGAGTTCGCTGCGGGTGGGTTTGATGTCCAACGCCATGCATGCTCACCTCAAGTTTGGTCTCGTTGTGCCTTCAAGCTCGGTTTTCGGGATGGTATTTTGCGATCAACTCTTCGTCGAGGCGAACCAAATACTTGGTGTCAATGTTGGCCATGAGTTCCCAGCAAAGGTTCAACGTTTCGTCAATGGTGCGGTCTTCATCGCGGGATTGGCGAAGGAACTTGTCTTCAAAGACACCGGAGAAATCAAGCAATTGCTTGTCACGTTCATTGAGGGCGTCTTCACCGACAATCGCCACCAGGCCGCGAAGTTCTCGACCTTGTGCATAAGCAGCGTACATTTGGTCGCTGACCTTCTTGTGATCGTCGCGGGTCGTTTTCTCACCGATGCAGGAACCCATCAATCGGGAAAGCGAAGGCAAGACGTTGATCGGCGGGTAGATACCTTGTTGGTGCAATTCACGGCTGATCACAATTTGACCTTCGGTGATGTACCCGGACAAGTCGGGGATGGGGTGCGTGATGTCGTCACCGGGCATCGTGAGGATGGGGAATTGGGTGATGGACCCCTTCTTGCCCTTGACGATGCCTGCGCGCTCGTAGAGCATGGCCAAATCGGTGTACATGTAACCCGGGTAACCACGGCGTCCAGGCACTTCTTCACGGGCTGCACCAATCTGACGCAGAGCGTCGCAATAGTTGGTCATGTCCGTGTAGATGACGAGCACGTGGTAGTCCTTCTCGAAGGCCAAGTATTCGGCGGCCGTCAGCGCAAGACGGGGCGTAATGATTCGCTCAACGGCCGGGTCGTCAGCAAGATTGACGAACAACACAGCGTTTTCCAGCGCACCGGTTCGCTCCAAGTCGGAACGGAAGAAGTTGTATTCTTCAGCGGTGATACCCATGGCACAGAACACAACGATGAACTCTTCATCGGAGTCCTTGAGTTTCGCTTGTCGTGCAATTTGCAAAGCGATGTCGTTGTGCGGGAGACCGGATGCCGAAAAGATGGGGAGTTTTTGTCCACGAACGAGCGTCGTACAACAGTCAATGGCCGAGATTCCGGTTTGGATAAAGTCGTGCGGCGATTGTCGGCTGTACGGGTTGATGGCTGCACCGATGATGTCGGCCTTTTCCTCGGCAACGATTTCGGGTCCACCGTCACGGGGTCGACCAGCACCGTCGAGAATGCGACCAACGAGGTCGGTGCTCACGGGGAGCTTGAACACATCGCCCATGAAGGTCACACCGGTTTCACGGTTGATTTTTGCTGTTCCTTCAAACACTTGAACGATGACAAGGTCATCAGAGGTGTCAAGCACTTGTCCGTTCTTGATTTCGCCGTTGGCGAGGCGGAGGGTAACGATTTCACCGAACGCAACAGGTTCGGTCTTGTTCAAAAAGA
>JAYOHN010000010.1:0-42446 GCA_038118245.1 Candidatus Poseidonia sp. | reverse complement strand
GTCAACGGACCGTTCGGCCACACGGCCTTCTTGCTCGTTGCCCAGCGAACCTGAAACCAACAACTGTTTCGGAACATCGTTCAAGAAAGGTCGCCGACATCTTCCCCCCATGATGTTGAGATGCAGGAGGTGCAGTGCCCCTACCACAAGCGGCATCTGCATGATTTGCCAGTCCACCCGAGAGGACATTTGCCGCTCGTGCGGACGACGCATTCACAACGGGATACGAAGCCCTGAGCGGTTCCTTTGCCGTCCTTGCCTGGCCAGCAAGCCCGGCAAGTGATCTCGTGTCGAGAGAGGGGTGAACTCATTCCACAACGCGAATCTTGTTGCTGCAGGTCGGGCAGGTGAAACGGAAGGGCGGCGTGCTTCCACGAGGCACGCCGAGTCGAGCATCGCAGGTGGGGCAATTCACCTTGCTCTCGCCGTCCAGGCGACACTCGTTGTACCCCAATTCGGGCGCCTCTTCCTCCGCCTCTTCTTCCTCCTCGGCCGACTCGTCGAACAGGTTCTCGCTCTCGTCCTTCACCGGTCGCTTACGCAGCCTTTGAACGGCCAAAACAGCGATCAACCAGCCCAAGCCCATCACGCCCAGCGTCACCGGCTGACTGACCGAGAAGCCGAGGGGCAACGCCAAACCGTTGGGTGGGAGCGCTGGACCTTCGACGGTCACCGCCAACGGAAGGGACTGGTCGGAGGTGGTCACGCCGGCACCAGCAGCCGTTGAACGTACCACCACATCGGACGAGGCCGTGCGAGCGGTGTTGGAGATGATGGTCAGTTTGAATTCCACTTCTGAGCCTGCAGAGAGGGTGAAGGTGTTGGTCGGTGCTTGGTCGGAAAGCCGAGTCCACTCAAAGAGCAAAACGCCCGTTTCCTCACCAAGAATCTCGAGGGAGCCCGTGACCTCGGCGTTGGCGAGGTTTTGCACCTTGAGCACAACGGAGGAGGAACTGTCCACACCGAGGACGAGCGATGCCTCTTCGAAGACGACACTAACGAGGCTGCTGCCGGGATGGTCCGCTTCAACCGTGTAAAACGTGGCTTGCTCGACGGCCACGTTGCTCCGCACCGCGCTGACGGCCCGGAACACCAAGCCTTGCTGACCGGCCTGGGCGTTGTTGGGGACAACGCAGGACCAACCAAACGGCGAGGAGGAGAGCCCTGCGGCCAGCGTGACCGAGACGTCAAGCCCGCAATCGGCCCCAACGGTGGTGAGGGAGAAGGTGTCCTCGCTGGCTCCGGTGTTGGTCAGAACGACCGACCCGTAGACGTTTTCGCCCGGTTTTGCTGAGGTTTGTTCTGAAAAGACGGTGAGGTTGGCATCGGCATTGACCGACTGAACCGTGATGCTGAGCGCATCGGAACTGGATGCATCGCTTGTTGAGGTGACCGTAAACAGATGGCCCACCCCGTTGGCCGGAGCGCCTATGCCCACTTCGCGAACGGTGATGGTGACGGCTTGGGTAGCACCCGAGCCCAACTGGAAGGTGGTCGGCGAGACGACGAACTCGTACCAGTCGCCTTCCTCCTCTGTCATCCACTCAACGAGGTACACATCGGCTTGTGTTCCCAAATTGGTGACATCGACCACGAGTTCGGTGGTTTGGGTTGGCGTGGCGTAGAGCAAGTCATTGACGGCGTTGGCGACCACCTGCGTTCGGTCAACGATGAGCAAATCAAAAGCAAACGAGGATGAGGCTGCATCGTTGCTGTAGGTGAGGGAAACTGGATACGATGCCGGCGAAGCACCGGCGGCTGCTTCAACGGTGACAAGGACGGTCACGGAAGACGAACGGTTCAGGGAGACGGTTGGGTGGGACACGGTGGCCGTCACGCCGGCTGGAAGGCCAGAGAGCAGCGAAGAGAGGGAGAGGTTGGCGGTCCCAGTGTTTGAGAGCGTGAGCTGCATGCTTGCGTTGCTTCCCGGGGCGACGAGAAGCCGGTCTTCGCCCGGCCCGGTGAGCGAAAAGGAAGGCACTTCGAGCAGGTCGACTTCCACGGTCACGTCGTGCGTCTGGCCACCGTAGGTGGACGAGAAGGTCTGTTGGTAGAGGCCTGAGGCTCCGGCCTGCCCTTGGGTGTTCACCGTCCAAACGCCCGTTCCACCGGGCGCTACGGTGACCCCCGAAGCGGTCACGATCAACGTCTCCAAACCCTCAGCGGGTTCGACATCCAAGTAGAACACGGCTTCGTCGCTGCCGTGGTTGTGAAGGCGAACTTCGTAGGTAGCGCCGGTCTCGGGTTGGAAGGAAAGCGGTGCTGCAGGGCCGGAAAGCGAGTAATTGACGTGTTCGTCAACGTACACTGTAAACTCGAGTTGGTCCAGTATTTGGGTGGTGTCGTCGAGCGAAACCCTCCCGGTCAGCGTCACCTGACAGACGTCCGAAGCCGTCGCATCCCCGGCCACATCGACCTGCAAGGCAACGGTGGTTTGGGCCTCCGGTTGCAAGTCGAGGGTTTGGGCGTCCTGCATCGCCACGCTGCATGGGTCGCTGTTCGGTGTTTCAACCGACCAATCGAGGTCCAGCGGCGTGTTGCCCGTGTTTGTCACCTGAACGGAAGTGGAGGTGCTTTGCCCGGGCAGGAAATCCGCGTTTTGTTCGAGGAAGGCGAGAGCGATGTCCGCCTCCGGCAGAACCTCAACGACCAGAACGGTGGACGACGTGACGTTTCCGTTCGTGGAACCGATGGTCAATCGGTAGCCGTAGTAATCGGGAGCGGCGTCAGCGGGCACGGTGACGGAGAGCGTGACGCTCTGCGTGCCTCCGGCGGCGAGGTTCGTCACCTCGTCCTCGACCCACTGCACATACCAGCCGGACGGGACCGAGCCCCCCAAGCCAAAGGCGGAGGTCCCGCTCAGTTCCCAGGGATAGTACGACATGCCGGCGGTGAGGTTGAACACGGTGTGGTCGGCCGCCTCTTGAAGCGCCAGTTTTGTGGTTGCGTTGAGGCTGACCGAATCCGAAACACCGGAACAAGACTCGCCGGTGAGGGTGGCGTGCAAGACGCAACTCGCGAGGTACGAACCTGCGAGCGAAGGATGGCTTCCGTCGGACGCATAGAGGTCGTGGAAAAGGTTGCCCGAGGTCGTCGGGTCGTCACCGTTGGCGACGACGTCATCGTGGACGGTTTTGAAGGCCAGGCCCACCGGGGCGATCCAAACAGCATGACCTGCCGCAGAGATGTTCTCGGCATATCGGGTGTACCCTTCGGTCAACCGAGATTGCATGGAGGTGAAATTGTTGTTGAACGCGTTCAATCCGTCCCCGTCACGGTAACCCCACGTCATGAAAAGCACCGTTTCGGCGCCTTCGTCGCTGATGGCTGCTGAGAGGTTCACCGAGGCGTTTCGGCTCTCGAGCCACATCGACTCCGTGGTGGGGAAGGAAGGAACCTGACTTTGGTCTTGGAGCACGGCGTAATCCCATGAAGAGGTGCGCAACGTGGTGTTCCATTGGTGGCCAGACGTGTTGAGGTTCTGCCAGTGTTGGGGCAAGCGCATGCCGCCGCCGGTGAGGGAGGTGACGGTGCTGTTGTATCCCGAGGCGTCCACCACGGATTCGACCATCCCGCTCAAGCCGTTGGAAGAGGTGTAACTGTTGCCGTACATCAACACGCTCAAGGAAGGCGATGCGGTGCTGTTGCTGCCGTTTCCGGCCCCGGTGCTCTGGTTGGCCCACCAACCCGACAAATCGGGCTCCGCATCCACATCGAGGAGGTAGGTGTCGGTCACCGTACCGTGGTTGGCCGCCGTGTAGGTGAGGTTCAAACTCGCCCCCGCAGCTGCGCTGACCAGCGGGGTGCCTGCAACGCTGAGGGAAGGCTGGTACGCAGGAGCGACGGAGACGAGCACTTGGTGGCTTGCGCTTTCGTTGGTTGAGGTGTCGATGGCGGTGATCGTGAAGGAGCCGCTGTCAGCCACCGTAGCGCCTTCGAGCAGGCGGACAACGACGGTGGTGTTCTTCGACCAGGTGGGGAAAACATTGCTCACGACGTTGTCCACGGGGACGACATCCCAAACGTTGTTCAAACCGCTGTCGTCGAGGGTGAGGTTGTAGGAAGTGATGCTCGACCCGTTGTTTTCCACTTGGAGGGTGACGTTTGCGCTTTGACCGGGCTGAAGCACTACGTGTTGCACGTCGCTTGAGAGCAAGACGGTCTGTGAAGCCGCCACCGTCATCGCCACGGGAGCCATGCTCATCAAGAGCAAAACCGCAACGCATGAAACCGCACGAGCCCTTTGGTTGGCCATGGCCGAACCAAGACGATGCTGTTCAAGAGATTTCGGGCCGTGAGGACCCCAACGCTCGTCCTTCGACCCGGCGAGGAGGAGCCCGCAGCCACCTTGAAAACCACCTCGCCGCCCAACCGGACTCCAAACGAAGGCAGCGAATCCTTCATGTCCTTCACCGCAGCCCGAGAAGCATGACCACTTGGGTGCCAACCGCTTACCGAACCCACACCTTGGGCGAACTCCAAACCAAGGGAGCTGACTTGGTCGGTGAAGAAGTCACGGTGATTGGATTTCTAGAGGCCAACCGAGGCAAGGGCGCCATTTGTTTCGTCGACCTTCGGGACGGCACGGGCAAGACCCAGATTTTCCTCAAAGCCGATGCGGTGGGCGAGGAGGCCTTGGACACCGTCCAGCGCATGACCCGCGAATCGACCCTGCAATTCACCGGAACCGTGGCGCTCAAGCGTCCTCCAAAAGTGAAAGACGGCGAACCCACCCCTCCGCCTGCTTACGAAGTGTTGGCCTCATCGGTGAGCGTCATCGCACGGGCCGAAGCCCCCTTGCCGTTGGGGGTGACCGACTCGGTGAACGTTGAATTGGACACGCGGCTTGACAACCGCTTCCTCGACTTGCGGCGAGCGCACGTGAACGCCATGTTCCGCCTCAGGGGAAAGGTCTTGCAGTTTGGCCGTGAACACCTCATCTCGGAAGGCTTCATCGAAACGCACACCCCGAAGATCGTCGCCACCGCCACCGAGGGAGGGGCCGATTTGTTTCCCATGCAGTACTTTGACCGCCCCGCTTTCCTGAACCAGTCGCCCCAGTTGTTCAAGCAACTGTGCATGAGCGGTGGGCTCGAGCGTGTCTTCGAAATCGGTCCGGCGTTCCGAGCCGAAAAGAGCGACACGTACCGCCATTTGGCCGAGTTCATTTCCTTTGATATTGAATGTTCATGGGCCAACGACGACGACGTGATGGGGGTGCTAGAAAGGATGCTCCACCACATCTGGAAGTCGGTCGCTGAAGAAGAGGAATCCCAAGACCTCATCTCTACCATCAACGCCTACCGAGCAGAACAAGGGGAAGACCTCGTCGAGGTCATCGTCCCTGAACTCCCGTTCCCTCGAGTCGAGTACGACGACGCCATCCGCATCATCAAGGAAAAAGGTGGGCGAATTGAGTGGGGCGACGACATTGACGCGGAGAACTCAGACCTCCTCGCTGAAGACCTCCCTCAATTCTACTTCCTTCCACGCTGGCCCATGTCGCTCAAACCCTTCTACATTCATCGCATCGATGGTGAAATCGGAAGCACGGGTGAACAACTCTCGAGAGGGTTTGACCTGAACTTTGGCCGGGACGAGATGACTTCGGGCGGTCAGCGAGAGCACCGGATTGAGGTGCTTGTGGACAACTTGCGAACGATGGACCTCAACCCGGAGGAGTTCGAATTTTACGTTGCGGGTTTCCGTCACGGCGTCCCTCCTCACGCTGGATGGGGGCTTGGTGTTGAGCGCATTTTGATGAAACTCACCGGGGCGAAAAACGTCCGAGAAACGGTCCTGTTCCCTCGTGACCTGCGCCGTTACTGCCCCTGAACCAAAGCCTGCTGCACAAGCGTGATAGGGTGCAGGCCCGTGTTGAGGGCATGGGCGTTGAACGGATGCAGTGGGGTGCCGAGGCATGGCAGTTCGCCGACCTGCACATGCCCGACGACCCATCGCCGTTCCAAAAGGACGAGGGCATTCCTTGCGTGATGCTCATTCACGGCGGATTTTGGAAGGAAAAGTTCACCCTTGACCTGATGCAACCCATCGCCGCCGACCTTGCGGAAGCCGGTGTTGCCGCATGGAACATCGAGTTCAAACGATGGACCGAAGAGGAGGAGGGGGTTTGGATGGACACCCTTTCGGATGTGCTTCGAGCGTGGGGCCAACTCGCCTTGCTGCCGGGCATTGACCTGACCCGCTCGATGGTCATGGGCCATTCCGCCGGCGGTCACCTCGCGTTGTTGATGAGCGCCAAGGCCGAACGCCGACCTTGGCTGGCCATCGCTCAAGCGCCGATCAGCGACCTCGTTGGCGCCGACCATGCCCGTCTCTCCGACGAGGGCGACGCTGTCCGACGATGGATCGGTTGTGCGCCCGAAGAGAACGAGACCCTTTGGCGCCAACTCAACCCCGTCGACCATCCGCCCCAGACCAGCGTCGTCGTGTTCCACGGCGAACAGGACGCTGATGTACCCCTCGCCCATTCCGAAGCGTATGCCCGGGTGATGAAAGCGAAGGGAGCGGAGGTGCAGAAGGTCTGGTTGCCCGGTGACCATTACGACATCATCGACGTCGCTTCCGATGATTGGTTGGTTCAACTCAACACCGTGCTTGATTGGTTGTGAGGCCAAGGCCTATGACCTACGGGTCCGTCCCCGAGCCATGGACCTGCTCGGCGACGACTTTCCCTATTCCAAGTCCGCCATGAAAGGCAAGCACGCCTTCGTTTGCGGTGCGAGCAAAGGCATTGGTGAGGCCACCGCCAAAATGCTGGCCAAAGCCGGCGCCAACGTCACCGTCTGCGCTCGCAGCGGGGATGCGCTGATGAACCTGTGCGACACGCTCTCCACCCTCGGCGAGGGCAGGCACCAAGCCATGATGTTGGACCTTGAAGACACCGAGAGCATCGCCTCAGCCTTTGCCTCGGCCACCCAGTCGCTCGGCCCCGTTCACGTGCTCATCAACAACGCTGGAGGTCCCCCGGGAGGCCCGCTGCTTGCAAACAACATCACCGATTTTGAAGCGCCGTTCAAGCGCCATCTCCACGCAGCTCACACCCTGGTTCAACTCGCTGTCCCGGGAATGGAAGCCGAAGGCTACGGACGCATCGTCCAAATCATCTCCACTTCGGTGAAAGAACCCATTCCGAACATCGGGCTTTCAAACACGCTGCGAGGAGCGATGGCCTCCTGGGCAAAGTCCCTGTCCAATGAATTGCCTCCTTGCGTGACGATCAACAACGTTCTCCCCGGGTTCACCGACACCGAGCGATTGGGCAACCTCTCCGCCTCCATCCAAGAGCGGACCGGAAAATCCGCTGCCGATGTGCGGGAGGCGTGGCTCAACCAAGTGCCCATTGGGCGACTCATCGACCCGCTTGAAACCGCCAGCGCCATCGCCTTCCTTTGCTTGCCTGCCTCCGGAGGCATTCGTGGGGTTAGCCTGGCCGTTGACGGCGGTCGGCTTCGTTCGATTTGAGGTGGACGCATGGACGGTGAAGTATCGCCCGAGCGTGCCCGGCAAATCCTCGGGGTCCTCACCTCGGGCGGCTCCATGGACCACATCAACACCTCGCTGGCGCTTCGCTTGATGCCGCTTGCACAAGAACTGGGTGAATCCGACCTTGTTGACCGTTTGCTCGACCACGCCATGACGGTGGCCACCAACGACGAAGAGCGAGGCTGGGCTCGGTTTGAAGGCCTCAAACAGATGAGCGCCAACATCGACAGTTTCCTGGCTCTTGCCGAAGAAAGCGAAGGGTTGGAGGGCGCTCAATCGCTCACCGCCGCCGTCCAGCACTACGTCGCCTTGGTGCACTTGTCCGAGGGCCGTCTTGACGAAGCGCGGGCGACCGCACAACGCGCCCTTCGCTTGCGCTCGGTGGTGGAAGACCATGAGGGGATGGCCTACGGGATGGCCTTGTTGATGAGCATCGCCAAACGCCAACACGATGAAGACACGGCCATTGCCGTTGGAACGGAACGTCTGGAATTGCTCACAAAACTCAACGACGAGGAAGGCCAAATGGAAGCCATCGCGGACTTGGCTCACTGTCAAGCGACCGTTGGGGAATTTGGTGCCGCACAGGATTTGTTCAACCAATCCTTGGAGCGAGCCCAAGCCTTGGGCAGTCTTTCAGGCCAACTGGTCGCTCGTTGGGGCTTGGCCGACATCGCTGAGATTCAACAGGATTACGAAACCGCCATGCTCATGCTGTCCGATTCACTTCACGAATTCTTGGCCGTGGATGTCCCTGCACCCGCCCCCCTTCGCCAACGGATTCAGGACCTGACGGATTTGCAGAACGCCCCCGCTGACGACGGTTCAGTTTGAGGGGCCATACCCATTATGAGCCATGGCGGCGTGGCGTGAATCGGTGCGTGGACATGGAGCATGATATCTTCTTCTCCATTTCACAAACACCCGACGAGAACGGCGTCATTCCCGACGAAGCCACGATGCTTCGCAACTACTTCCAGCAGCTCACCCACGCTGACGAACTCGGCTTTGGGACGGGATGGATCGCACAGGCGCACCTTTCAACCGAGACTCAGAAAAGCAACCAGCGGCCCGTGGTGCCGCATTGGAAAGGCGAGGTCGGACTCTGCACGGACTTTCCCCAACTCGCTTTGGAATCCTTCCGCCGGACCAAACGCATCGAGATCGGCAGCGCGGTCATCTCCATTCTCGCCTCCGGCGGACCCATCGCTCAAGCGGAACGCATCGCCAACGTCCTCAGCCTTCACGGATTGGACCCCGATGAACAACGAAGGCTTCACGTCGGTTTCTCCGCCGGTCGCTTTGAGTTCATGGCACGTCCGTACGGTATCGTCCCGAGAAACGCCGTTGAAGAAGCGGCTTGGCCTGCCCTTCGCGGCCAGATATTCATGGAAGCCGCCGAGATTTTCCTCCGTTTGTTGCGTGGCGACGTTCTCAACTCGGACATGACCCGGTCCACGGTCCTCACACGAGCCAATTTCCGAAGCGATGAGGATTGGGAGGCCGTCCAAGAGGCGGCGGTGGAGTTTGAGGCGCTTGAGAAAAGGCCGGAATCCCTTGAAGTTCCCTCTCGCTACGTGTTTGAGGATTTGAAAATCGTCCCGAGCCATTTCCGAAGGGAACTGCTCGGCTTGGTTGCAGGCACCCACGACCCCAAGGCACAGACCTTCGTCAACAGCATCCTCCCTGTGAAAGTGTTCAACCTCTCCATCACGTCCCCCGAAGTCATTGACGCCACCCACGAACGCATGGCCGAAGTGTACCACGCTGAGGGCGGGGAATGGAAGCGCGCCGATATGCCTCGGACGAGTTTTGTCTTCATCAACAACGAGCCGGGCTTGTCAGCTGAAGCCCAATCCCAAGCGGCCAAGGAAGAAGCGCAACGCGCCCTCAGCGCCTACTGGAACGCCCTTGAAGGCACCATCGACCCCGACAAGGTCACGCGTGCCGCCGACAACGCCCTCATCGGAAACGTGGAGGAGGTCGCCGCCCAAATGGTGGAGCGTTTCCACCCCGACGACCGCATCATGGCCTGGTTTGACTTTTTCAACCACGACAGCGCCCGCGTGTGCCGGAACATGACGGCGTACATGGAACAGGTCGTGCCTCGTGTTGAAGCCCTTTTGGGGAGGTCGTGAAGTGAGCCTCCACCACGACACCTATTCCGCCGTTCAACCGGGGAAACCTGGGTCGGCCATGTACCCCTCTTCGCCCCTGGGCGAACGTGTGGAGGGCATCCCTACCGGGCGAGAAGTGGCGTGGGAACCGCTGGTTGATTACCGACGAAACGGTGTTTCAGAGACCACCATCCACGGCGCCGTGGCTTGGGCCCACGGCGACGAAGTGATCCACTCCTTCGGAGGCAACGTGCTGTGTTACGGGCGCTCGATGATGAAACCCTTCATGTTGAAGGCGTTCACCGAAGAACTGGCCGATTGTTCTTGGGAACAGAAGGCCATCGCCGTGGCCTCCCACAACGGGGACACCGAACACGTTGCAGCAGCGCAATCGTTGTTGAACGAATCCGAATGGCCCCTGATGTTGACCCCGTTGGACGTTCCGCTGATCCAATTTGGCCGGCAGGTCCGTCGCCCTCGGCGCTGGTTTCACACCTGCTCTGGAGAGCACGCAGCCATCTTGCGAGGTTGTCGGATGAAAGGTTGGAACCGGGCCGGCTACACCCTGCCCACCCACGAAGTCTTTCACGCCTACATGGAACAACTCCGCACCTACCTGGGCGAGGACTGGAAGCCCTTGCGCATCGCCAAAGACGGTTGCGGCTTGCCGACCGTTTCCAACACCGTCTCGGAACTTGCCCAAATCTACGCCGGGCTGGTACGCGACAAAGACCAAGATTGGATTTGGGAAGCCATGGTGCGCCATCCCGACTTGGTTGGCGGCTTCAACCGTCTGGATTCCACCGTCCTCAAAGCCGGAGAAGGCCGGGTCATCGCCAAAGAAGGGGCGGACGGTTTGCTCGGCTTGGCCATTGAACATCCCGATTACCCGAAAGGCTTGGGCATCGTGGTGAAAATCGCTCACGGTTGGAACTCGCAAGCCACGTGGTACGTGGCCCGCGCCCTGCTTGGCGTCTTGGGAATCAACCTGAGAAACCCCTATCCTTTGCACCGACAAAAGGCGTTTATCGTCCCCGGCATCGTGCCCGAAAGGTACCTGGATGTTTTGGAAACCGTCCCGACTTGGGACGAGTGGGACCCCGACCGAGACCGATGGCACTACGACCCGGAGGCGAGCTGATGGAACCGGTGTTGAATTACATCAACGGTGCCTTTGTCCCCGCCGATTCAGGGCAAACCTTGGACACCATCAACCCGGCGACCAACACCGTCATCACCGCCGTGGCCCGTTCCGGACCAACCGATGTCCGAAGGGCCACCGATGCAGCGAAAGCAGCTTCAGCAGCATGGGGCGTCACCTCAATGGAGGAACGCATCGATTGGCTCGAGCGCATCGCCGACGCGCTGGAAGCCGAATCAGAAACCATCGCTCAACTCGAAAGCCTTGACACCGGCAAGCCGATCTCGCTGGCCCGTCGCGTCGACGCAGCCCGTTCTGTAGCCAACTTCCGTTTCTTCGCCAAGCACGCCAAATCACACCAAGACCCGACCTTCACCGACCACGGTGCCGTCAATCATGTTCACCGCTCTCCGGTCGGTGTCGTGGGCCTCATCACGCCTTGGAACCTCCCGCTGTACCTCCTCACCTGGAAGGTTGCCCCCGCCTTGCTGATGGGCAACACCGTTGTGGCCAAACCCTCCGAGTTAACGCCGCTCACCGCCGACTTCCTTGCGAAAACCTTGCACCGTGCAGGGCTTCCAGCAGGGGTGTTCAACCTCGTTCACGGCTACGGCCCCGAGGTGGGTCAAGCCATCGTCGAGCACCCCGACATCCGGGGCATCTCGTTCACCGGCGGCACGGCGACGGGAAAGTTGGTGGCGGCAACCGCCGCACCCATGTTCAAGAAACTCTCGCTCGAGCTGGGTGGGAAAAACGCCACCGTCGTGCTCGAAGACGCACCTCTGGACGACATCATGGACGGCTTGGTTCGTGCATCCTTCACCAATTCAGGGCAAGTGTGCCTTTGCGGTTCGCGCCTTTTGGTCGCCGAGCCGATCTACAACGACTTCGTTGCGAAGTTTGTGCAAGCCGTTGAAACCCTCCGTGTCGGCGACCCCCAGAACGAAGCCACGCAAATGGGCTCGGTCATTTCCAAAGAGCACAAAGCCAAGGTGGAATCCTACATTCGTTTGGGCCTCGAAGAAGGCGGCACCGTGCTTACCGGAGGATTGAGCGAAGACGCGCCCGTAGCGGATGTCCCGGTGGAAGGCGCTTTCCTCCGTCCAACGGTCATCGCAGGATTGTCCCCTGAATCCCGAACAGCCACCGAGGAAATTTTCGGTCCGGTCGTGACCTTGCATGCGTTTGCAAACGAGGACGAGGCCGTGGCGATGGCGAACGTCACGGAATACGGCCTCGCAGGCTCGGTGTGGACAGCGGACACCGAACGGGGACATGCCTTTGCGAGGCGAATGGACACCGGCATCGTCTGGGTCAACACTTGGCTGAACCGCGATTTGCGAACCCCGTTTGGTGGGGTGAAACAATCCGGCGTTGGACGTGAAGGCGGAGACTGGTCCATGGCCTTTTTTTCGGAACTCACGAACGTTTGCATTCAACAACCTTGAGAACACATCTTCAAAGGCCACCGGTGCTTCTTATCTCCATGGACGAAGAAGCCCTGCCTCTGTTCGTCCTCCCCATGGTCCTGTTCCCGGGTGAAACCCAGGAGTTGCGCGTCTTTGAACCGAGGTACCGGCAAATGTTGGACACCTGCATCCTTGACGAACGCCCCTTTGGCTTGGTCATGAACGATCCGTTTGAACCCATCAACGGATGGGACGGGCCCCGACGCCACGGTTGCGAAGCGGTGATTGTTCGCCACGAAACGCGAGGCATGAACCATTTCATCACCGTGGAAGGCGGTCGGCGGTTTTTCGTGGAGGATGTCATCGAACCTGCTCTGCCACCGTTGCACCACCCGACGCTCTCGGACTTGATTGAAGGCGGCATCGCCCCCGACGTTCACACCCTGCTGGAACGCGTCCCCGAGGACCACCCCCACCACCGCCTCTACATTTCCGCCAACGTGCGCTACCTCCCCGAAGAAGGGACGCTCAGCGTAGACGACCAGGAGGCGCTCAAAGGCTACGCTTCGTCCTTGATTCGGCGCACAGGCATCGGCATGGATGTCGACAACGAGATGTTGGACCACTTGGTCGAACGCTTGTGCGAGGAACAGATCAGCGAATCCCGTGAATCGGTGTATAACATCGCCGCCCTTTGCGTCAATAACCTCGAGGGCCGCCAACAACTGCTCGCTTGCACCACGGCGGCAGAAGCGATGAACGAGTTGCACCTGCAACTCGCTGACCTCAGGGACGGAGACGAATGAGTCGGGCGAGGCTTTGAAAACACCACGGGGCGTGGAACACTCATGTCCGTTTACGGTGCTGCGCGGAAGGTCACGACCCACACCCTTCAGGAAATGAAACGGGCGGGTGAAAAAATCACCATGCTCACGGCCTACGATTATTCGCTGGCCCGATTGGTTGACCAGGCCGGCGTGGATGTGATTTTGGTCGGCGATTCAGCCTCCAACGTGATGGCAGGCCAGGTCACCACCGTTCCCATGACCTTGGACCACATGATTTACCACGCCCAGTGCGTTGAACGGGCCGTTGACCGGGCCTTGTTGGTGGTTGACATGCCCTTTGGAACCTACCAGGGGAATTCTCGCCAGGCGTTGGATTCGGCGATCCGAATCATGAAAGAGTCGAGCGGGCATGCCGTGAAGTTGGAAGGTGGCGCAGAAATCGTGGAATCGGTTCAGCGCATCTTGACCGCCGGGATTCCCGTGATGGGGCATTTGGGATTGACCCCGCAATCAATTTACAAATTTGGGACCTATTCGGTTCGAGCGAAAGAGGAAGAAGAAGCCGAGAAACTCATTGAAGACGCCAAGGTGCTGGAAGCGGCAGGGTGCTTCGCCATCGTTCTGGAAAAGATTCCCAGGGACCTCGCCAAACGGGTCTCACAAGCGCTGAGCATCCCCACCATCGGCATCGGTGCTGGACCCGATGTTGACGGCCAAGTCTTGGTGTTGCACGACCTTTTGGGCATCACGATGGATTTCTCGCCCCGGTTCTTGCGCCGTTACCTCAACCTCTCGGAAGCGATTGATGGCGCTTTGAAGCAGTACTGCGATGACGTGAGAACGGGTTCGTTTCCAAACGACGACGAATCCTACACGTCGTGATCAACCCGTGAGGTTGAACGCCAACACCGAACCCGCCAAAGCGCCAACGTTCACGCCCAACGTGTGCCAGAGGGCCGAGCGGAACGGAGGCAAGTGGAACCTCCACCAGGAGGTGCTGATCCAAATCCACACGACGATGGCGAGGTAGCCGCCGCAAACCAAAGCACCGTACCCTGTCATCCAGACGGCGAGCAAGAACCCGCTCAGGACCGACGCCCCGGCGAGGTACTCCTTCCAGCGAGAGGAGGCATGGTCCGTCAGCCACCGGTGGAACAGCGGGGAAAGCAGCAGCAACAGCAGCAGAGCGGCCTGCACGGGATTGGGAACATCGTAGGGGAGATGGGGTTGAACAGCGACCTGCCAGGTCGCACCGACAGCGACGCCGAAAAAGGTCGGGAAGCCAACATTGACCCAGGTCTCTTTCCAGGTGGCGGACGACGGAAGAGAAGCAGACGATAGCGGAAGTTCCGCTCCGCTTTCCGCAGCCTCCATGATTCTGCGAAGGCAGCGCCCCGTTTAGGGCTTGGTGTTGAGAGCGCCCGCCGCCTCAGTCCGATGATGAATTAAACCACGGCGGCTTCCGTGAACCATGGCCAAAGGGCAAATTGTAGCTGGGTGCCTTGCACCCCACCCGCCTCACTTGGTGTATGCCGAAAACCCACCACAGAACGAGCCGGTTGCTGAAGGCGGTTGGGAACAACTCAGGTGGGGCTACGAACGGTTGCGAGCCTCCCTGGCCGACCTTGAATACGACGCCATCGTCCTGCTCTCGCCCCACTGGCAGACCTATGTTGGAACGCATTTTCTCGGACTTGAGCACTTTAAGGGTCTCTCGGTGGACCCCATCTTCCCGAACTTGTTCCGCTACCACTACGACATGAAGGTGGACGTTGAACTCGCCAAGGCCATCCACGACGAGGCGGGAGCTGCGGGCTTGCCGGTGAAGATGATGGAAAACCCGGACTTCCGCGTGGACTACGGCACCATCACCACCGGGCATCTCTTCAACCCGGACTGGGACAAACCCTTGGTGGTCGTTTCGAGCAACCGCTCAACGGCGTACTACTCCGTGGAAGTGATGCAGGAAATCATGATTGAACTCGGGAAAGCGACCCGCAGAGCGATTGAAGCCAGCGGAAAGCGCGTCGTGGTGCTGGCCAGCAATTCCCTGTCCCATCGTCACTTCACCACCGAATCCGAGGTTCCTGAAGACATGAGCAAGGAGCACATCACCAGCCACGCCATGCATCTGTGGGACATGCGCATGATCGAATACATGCGAAGCGGGCAGGCGCAACGGATCCTCGACGAAATGCCGGAATTCACCGAGCAAGCCATCGCTGAAAGCGACGGAGGCGGTTTGTCCTGGTTGCTGTCCACGCTAGATGTTCCCGAGTACCCTGCCATTCTGCACGGGTACGGCACCATCATTGGGACGGGGAACGCCGTCGTGGAATGGCCGTGCCACGCCCACGAGGTGAGCGAAGCATGAGCGACGGAGAAGTGGTGGCCTCCTATGTGGTGCCCGTTCACCCACACACCGTCCTTGCACCGGACCAGAACCCCGGTTGGCGACGCCTACGGGACGCTTTTGATGAAGCCGCTCAGACCATTCAGGACCTTGAAGCGGACCTCATCATCGTGTACTCCACAACGTGGCCCTCCATCATCGGCCACCAAATTCAAGCGGACCCCAACCCCGAATGGGTGATGGTGGATCACGATTTCCACGACCTCGGCTCGATTCCTTATTCGTTTAACATCGATGCTGACTTCGCACAAGCTTGGGACGAAGCGAACCGCAAACGAGGGTTGCAAAGCCGATGCGTGAACTACAAAGGTTTCCCCATCGATGTTGGCTCGGTGGTTGCGTTGACACTGCTCAACCCTGACAACCGCATTCCCGCCGTCATCGTCTCCTCCAACATGTACGCCAACCGAAGCGAAACCACGGTCTTAGCAAAGTCGTGTTTGGACGTGATTCAAGCCCAAGGCCGACGGGCCGTGGCGGTCACGGCCATGTCCCTCTCCAATCGGATGTTCACCGATTTCATCGCTCCCGAGGAGGACAAGATTCACTCCCTCAAAGACGACGAATGGAACCAAAAAATCCTGGAGTTCCTCGCCCAAGGCCGCCTCGAAGACGTCGGCCAACTTTCCCGGACGATTCACCAACAAATCCGGGTGCAAAAGGTCGTGGCCTTCAAACCGATGTGGTGGCTTTCAGCCATGAACGGGAATCGCAACGATTTGACCGGTCGCGTCTTGGCGTACGAAGCGATTCACGGTGCCGGAGGGGCGGTGGTGCACATCGATCCCGCCTCCAGCGGCGTGGGTGACAAGGAATACGACGAGGACGATGTTGAGTATTACCACGGGGAACGCGACGTGCTCGACACCGTCGACGAAGGCAGCGCCGATGCGACGGTGGCGGAGGAAGGTGAACCCGAGGCGGGCTCAGGACCCGCGTTGTGGGAGCCGACCGAAGCCGCCGGCTCGGTCAACACATCAGCCGCTCCCAAGCCGGTCGGGGCCTACCCGCACGCACGCCGCGTGGGAAACATGCTCTTTCTTTCAGGTGTTGGGCCACGCCAACCAGGGACCAATGCCATCCCCGGCGGACCGATTCACGACGAGGACGGAGCCCCTCTGCCTTACGACATCAAGGCACAAACCCATGCGGTGGTGAACAACGTGAAGCGCATCGTCGAAGAAGCCGGAGCGAGCATGGAACACGTGGTCGATGTGACAACGTTCCTCGTGGACATGAAACGGGATTTCCAAGGGTACAACGAGGTTTGGGCTGAAACGCTCGGGAAGGTCGGGCCCACCCGGACCACGCTGGCCATCGACGCCCTCCCAACCCCGATTGCAGTGGAAATGAAGGTCATCGTTCACATGCCGGAGTGATTTCCGGTTTCCGGAATAACAACGACGCTCAAAGACAAACGGCTAATATGATACGGAGGTTTGCCACCAATAACAATCCGTCTTCTTACCGGAATCGGGGGGCAAACTCATGGCTGTTGAAGACATCATCAAGAGCGTTGCAGTGGGTGACCTCAAATCCGCAGGTGCAGAATTGAAAACCACGTTTGCTCGCACCATCGGGCTGGCAGGCGTGGTCATCATCTCCCTTTCGGCGATGTTGCCCGGCATCTTCGTCACCCCCACCTTCGCTGCTGAAATCATGGGTCCCGGCATTTGGTTGGCGTTCCTCTTGGCTGCTTCGGTCGTTCTTCCGGGTGCCGTTTCCAAGGCCGAATTGTCCTCCGGGATGCCAACCAGCGGTGGCTCATACGTCTTCTTGGAACGCACGTACGGCCCCTTGGTTGGCACCATCAGCGGCCTGGGATTGTGGTCGTCCTTTTTGCTTAAATCGGCCTTTGCCCTCATTGGCTTTTCCGCTTATTTTGCGGTCGTCACGGCGTACTTTGATTTCGAAATGAGCATGTACACCCTTTCACTCTCCGCCTTGGTCCTCATCACGCTGGTCAACATTCTCGGCGTATCGAAAGTCAAGGCGGTCCAAACCCCCATCGTGGTCGTCACCGTCATCCTCCTTCTGCTGATGTGCGTCATGGCCCTCTTTTCGGCTGATTTTGACGCTTCCGTACCGCTGGACGCTGCCTTCTCGACCGACATGTGGACCCTTGCTGAAACCGCAGCCTTCGTGTTCGTGGCCTATGCGGGTGTGACCAAGGTCGCCGCGATCGGCGATGAAGTGAAAAACCCCGAAAAGAACCTACCTGCAGGCATCTTGCTGTCCCTCGCCATCGCCACCGCCGTCTACTCCTTGCTCGCCTTCATGATGATGGCCGTGCTTCCCGACCAGTGGTGGATGAAAGACGGAAAAGCCATCGAAAACCCAATTTCTGTCTTTGCCGAACACCTGGCCGGCTCCGAGTTTGGTGTGTTCGTCGCCATCATCTCGGTGTTGACGATGATTTCCATGGCCCTCGCCGGTATTCTCGCATCCTCCCGCTTCTTGTTCGCCATGGCGAGGGATAACTTGCTGCCCCAACCGTTGGAGGAAGTAAACGCTCGCTATGAAACGCCTCACCTCCCCATTCTCCTGACAGGATTGGGCATGGGGCTGGCCATCGTCTTTGTCCCGTTGAAAGACGTCGTCAAACTGGCTTCAGGCTTCAAGATCATGATTTTCATGCTGATCAATTCCTGTGTGATCGTCCTTCGGCAAACCAGCCACGTGCACGATTGGAAACCGGCCTACAAGGGCCCCCTCTACCCCTACCTTAACATCTGGGGCATTGTGGCCGGAGCCTTCCTGATTTCCCTGATGGGCTCAAAGGCCTACATTGGCGGGGGTGTGGCGGTGGTGGCCGGCATCGCCACCTACCTGCTGTACGGCAGGAAACACCACATCCCCCAGGAAGACACCCCGTTCCAGACCTTCCGCCAACAATTCGGCGTGGCCAACCCCACAGAGCATGACCGCCGGGTTGCAGCCTTCCACGCAGCTGATTTTGGAAACAAAAACCACTTGACCTTGCGAGAATTTCAAAACGCCCTCAAGGCCCTCGGGTTCACCTTTACCAAGGACGAAAGCCGTGTGATTTTTCACAAAGCGGACGAGAACGAAGACGGTGTCATCGACATTGACGAGTTCTTCAAGAGTTACGAAGCGCTTGAAGACGAGTGATCGCTTTCATGGCGAATCCACTCCCCGTCTGGCGTCACTTCCCAATACTGCAACTCTTCAGAGACATCGACGTACCAACCCGTCTCCCCCTGCACGGTCGAGGGGGTAGCCTGCATGACACCCACCTCCGCAGCTCGCTGGGCAAGGGCCTTCATTGAAGCCTCGGTTAACCCGTGGCGTTCGAGAAGCGGGGTGGCGTCAACGGCTTGTCCTCCTTCAGCCGCAAGTTGACCCATCGCATCGGATTCTTCGTCGTCTTCGCTAAACTCCTCGGCCATCCACGCTTCTTGGTCGACTTCGGAGGCCTTGCGCGCCAACACCACGAGCACGGCGAGCAGCAACGTGAGCAAAAGGGCAGCCATGGTCATGGCGGTGTTGGTTGAACCCACCGCACCCCCCAAGAGCACCTCCTCAACATCGAAGAACGTCTGGGCGAGTAAGCCGTTCCAACGAACGGTGCATGAACGGTCGGTACCGCCGTTTTCAAGGTCCACTTCCCACGTCCCGTTGGTGACGAACGCCACGTCACCCGCCGTGCACGTGACGCTGGTGTTGGCCCGAGGAATGGTCAGCATGTTGCCGTATTCGTCGGTCCCGAAGGCATTGAGCAAAACAACATCTCCTTCAGCCAGGTCGTCACGGTTCATGCTTGCTTGAATGCGAACCGGGGAGCCGGGATCTACGGTCAGCGAGATCACGTGTTCTGCGCCGGATTGGGAGAGCACAAGGTCGTAGGTGCCCACCACCTTCCCCGTAAAGGCCCAATATCCGATGCCTGTCGGAGAGACATCCAATTCGCCCAAGGAGGTGTTGAGCGGGGTAACCACGTCGGTTGAGGGACCAACGTTGCCGTTGATGTCGACCACTTGAATGAAGAGGTCATGGGGTTGGCCTGCCCGAACCACCAAACCGGCCTCGCCCACATCGGTCCGAAGCGAATGGGCTTGCCCGGCCACCACGGTCAGTCGAACGGTTGCAAAGACCCCATCGGCGTTCACACGCAACACGTGGCCACCGAGCGAGGATGCCACCCAACGCCCGTCGTTGAGAAGCATCTCAAGGGTGATGTCCTCGCCGTCAATGGTCCAATTCAAGCCAACGTCATCAAGCTCGTTTCCATAAGCGTCAAAGAAGGAGGGATTCAAGTCCAATTCTCCGTCGGCGGGGACTTGGGAGCCTTCGCCTTCCAAGGTGATGAAGGCCAGCCGTCCGGGGCGAACATCAAAGGCGGTGTCAGCGACAAACATCACACCGGTGGTGTTGTCAAACCAACTTCCGTCAAACCGCCACGATTGGACGGCACTCGCTTGGACGAGCGTGTAGGCCTCGGTGGAGGTGGTTTTGGATTGGTTGCCCATCGTCATGGTGATGTTCCCGTCGACGACCCAGCGGTTCCCCTTCACGTCCTCAGCCTGCAATTCCACCACCACAGCGTCGCCCGCCGTTGGGTTGGCAGGCGTGGTTTTGAAACGCAGGTCCACGGCTCGCCCATGGACGACGTCCACGCTCAAGGTGGACGACACGGTGCCGTCCATACCCGACAAGCTCGCCGGTCCGACGGAGGATGGGTTCCAGAAAACACGTCGGTCTTCATCGACCGAAAGCCCGCCCGAAGAAACGGTGAGCGAGGCGATGGAAGGCGAGACAAAACCGATGTAACCGTTTGCATCCCGGCGCTCAAACACGAGTTCGTAGGATTCGCCTGCGAGGTAGGTTTCCGAAACCTCTGCAAACATCAACGCTGAAGCAACCGCGTCGCCGGGAATCACTTGGACCTCAGCGCTTCCGCTGATGTTGCCTGCCGTGGCCGTGATGGTCCAACGTCCGGTGTTGAGGGCGTGATAGGCGCCATCGAGGTTGAAGCTCCCGTTTTCAGCGTCCCACGCGATGGGGCCCGCCTCATGGAGCGGCATCTCGTACCCGTTGATGTCGACCAAACGAGGCAAGATGGTCGTCCACGAGCCGGCACGAACCTGCAAATGGTCATCGAACACGAAGGCGTGGGGTTGACCCGCACGCACCGTGACCGTGGCCACATCTTGAAGTTGATTCAGGCGTGCACGAACGGTGTAATTGCCCGTGGCCTCGGGAACCCAAGCGGGTGAACCGTGGCCGAGGTAGTCCCCGTTGATGTCCCACACCAAGCCTGCATCCTCGGTGATGAGGTTCCCTCGGCCGTCTTTGATGTCGGCCAGGAGCACGTTGGACTCCAAAACGCCCATCACAAGGGAGGTGATTTCCACTTCAATGGCGACGCCGGGGGTGACGGAAAGGTTGTAACTCGCTCGCAGACCGTTGTGTTCTGCGGTGATTTCAATCAGACCCGACGACCAAGGGAAGAAGACACCGTCGCTCGTGATGGTTCCGTTGCTTGAGGACCACGCAATGTCGCCCTCAACGGGGTTGTTCACCGCGTCGTAGATGATGGCAGAGAAGTCCGCCACCTCGTCGGCAGAGATGGAAGCGGGCGGTGAATCGATGACCACTCGATCGGGTGTGCCCGAGCGGTGCACCGTTGAAGACTCGTCCAGTTCAACAACGGAAGCAGGAAGGAGGATGCTCAGCACTGCTAAACCCGTCAAAACGAAGGCCAGGCTTGCTTTGGACACCCCGTCACCTCGGTCATTCATCGTGGTATTCGTGCCATTCTTCTTCACCAGCGACCCGGTACCACCAGGTTCCGGTTTCGTCTTCGTACCATTCCGTCCCGTCTTCGTCGACCGAGGTTTCGGCTTCGTCCTGTTCGACAGCGGCCTCCTCGGAAGCGACTTCTTCGGTGGGGGGACCGGTCGGACCGGGTGCCGGACCTGTTGGGCCCGGAGCAGGACCGGTCGGACCGGGAGCGGGACCCGTTGGGCCCGGAGCAGGACCGGTCGGGCCGGGAGCGGGTCCCGTTGGACCGGAAGGTGCGTCATCGTCCTCATCTTCGTCGTCATCGTCCCAATCATCGGCACCTCCAGAACGCAAGAACATCACCCCAAGGGCCAACAAGACGACGGCGACAAGAGCCAGCAATCCGGCACCTACGTAATACAAGGTTCCGCCTGCCTCAAAGAAGCCGTTGAGGTTACCGACAACCGTGATCTCTTCGTTAACACGCACAGCGCCAACGCTGATCGTGATGGTTTGAGGTCCGTCGTCAAGGGTCTTGATGGTCCAGTCGTTGGAGGCGATCATCGTGACCGTTGCCCGTCCGGTAGCGTCAACTTGGATGCTTCCGGGGACATCGATCTCGTTCTCAAAGGCATCAAAGGCACGAATGTCGACGTCAAGGCTGCCCAACTGGTCAACGGTGTCGGTGCTCAGGTTCACTTCGAGCCGAGCGACAATTTTCTGAGCCTCAACCGTGATCTCCAGAACGGAGTTGGCCCCACCCGCAGCGTAGGCCAGCGTGTGAAGGCCGGCCACTTCAGCGTCATAATAATACGCACCTTCGGTCCTTGTGTCTACGTTCATGGTCGCCACTTGGCCGTCGTTTTCGGTCCACTCGACGTTCTGCGGGAAACGGTTGTCGTCCGCATCATAGCCCGTCACGCTGATGTCAACGCGGTCACCTGCCGTCGGGTTGGTCAACGAGGCTTCGGCAACGACCGTCACGGCAACACCGTGAAGCACCTTGATGGTGATGCTGTCGGAGATGTTGAAGCCCGTTCCACTGATGCTGTACGCTTCAATGGTCCAATTGCCCACCGTCGTTGCCTCCCAACGCATGTCATTGAGGAGGAGTTCGGTCGTGATGTCACGCACAGCTCCGCTCGAGACATCCACTTCCAACCAGGTGAGCGTCGCAGCATCAATCCGGTTGTTGTCCGCATCGTACAGTTCCGAGAGGAAGTCCACAGCGAAGTCCGATGTCATCTCAATCACGGCTCCCGTGCTCGCATCAGGGTTGTTGGCGGTGCCTCGAACGCTGACCGTGTGGAGGAATCCATGCCCAACGGTCATGTTGATCGAAACCTGATGAACAACGGTTCCGTCGTCGTAGGAAGCGGTGAGAACGTACGCCTCTTCGCTTGCAAAGTACGGCGTGAACGTTGTGGCGTCACCGGTGAGCACTTCGAGGAAGGAGGACGAATCGCCCATGGAGGGATGGTCGAGGCTCCAGTTGGCAAAGATGGCCCATTGATTCCCTTTCCCATCAATGGCGAAGATTTCGGCATCGAGCGTTTCGTCGGCGGTGAGGGCGAAGTCCTGCCATGTCGAATCCACGTCGTCCACTTCAATCCTCAGCGTTTGGATGACCCCTCGGTCAACCGTGATGGTCACGGAGGCGAGCGTGGTTTCGTACCGTGCCTCGAGGATCTTGGCCCCTTGGCCAACGGGGTCCCACACAGCGGGGGCACCGGGCGTGAGTTGACCGTCGGCGATCTTCGTCCAGTTGTCCGATGGGAGCAGGACGGGAAGCCGGTTGCCCCGAACGTCGACCCGTGTCGTGTTGATGTACACTCGGTCATCGGCGGTGATGCTCAAGGACGAAACGTTGAGTTCGAGATGGTCAATGGCTCCGTGGCCAACCGTGATCATCAGCGAATCCGAGGCACCCGAAGCGGACGTCAGGTTCAACCACCATTGACCAACATGGTCAGGGAAGTACTGTTCGTTGATTTCCGAGTAGTTGCCGTTGGTGGTGCTCCATGTCAACGTTCCAGCATCTTCGACGGCCAGCGGGTTGCCGAATTGGTCGTAGAGGTCGGCCGTGATGTCGCACCAGACCCCAGCAGGAACCGTTCCTTCGCATCCACTGAGGACGAAATACGAGGCAGCGCCTTCCGTGACGGTCACCGAGACATCGACAAACGCCCCGGAGGTGACGTCGTGTTGCACGCGGACGGTGTGAACACCGACGGCATACGGCTCGAAGAGGTTGGGCATCACGGCGCTCATGCTTCCGTTGGAGGGCGTGTAGGAAATCGGTTCACCCGGGACGGCGTTGCCGTGCTGGTCGACCATCGACGCCGATATCGTCAGCGTTTCGTCGGCCGTGATGGTGGCAGAGAGCGGCGTCACCACCAATTCAGTCGGTGCTCCGGCGGTGACGGTGATGCTCTGCGTGCCGCAGACCAAACCGAAACACGCGGAAACCGTGTGAACGCCAACGGTGCTCGGCGTGTAGAGGCCGTTTGAACCGATGTTCCCCACGTCAACGCTCCATTCCACCGGTGGGCTCTGAACCATGGACTGGTGGTCGTAGGCAATCGAGTTGAAATTCACGGTGGTGTCGGCGTTGGTGGTCACGGTCCCGGTGGGGGTGATGTCCACCGTCGTGATGTTTGTCGTGTTGAACAGTATCTTGGGGCGAACCGAAGATTGGACAGCATCGCTTGAGTAGAAACTGGCGTGGGCGTAACCGGTGTTGGCCGTGGCGATGATGATCCACGCCTGGTGGCTGGTGGTGGTCATTCCAGCGGTGCTGATGTCAAACCAAAGCCACCCTTCGGTGTCGACGTTCGCCACGGTGGTTGAGACGGCGTCGCCGTAATCCACACCGGCTTGCATGCCCGCAGCACCCCATACGGCGCCGCCCGTCGTTCCGTTCCATGTCGCCGAGCTTTGCGACCATGCAGCGTTCAGCAACGGATGCACGCTAAACGAGACCGAGGTTGCACCTTGGGCAGACGTCCAACCGTCAACGTACAGCCCGAGCGAAGCAGAGTGCACGTTTTGGTAGATGGGGAACGGAATTTGGGATGCATCCAACCCAACGGTGATGCGGCATTCATCGGCATGGAGGGTCCCGCAGAAGGTCCCGGCCGCCATGGTGCCATCACCGACAAAGTTGGTGTCGGGGTACTCGGAGACAAGGGTCGTGTCTTGGATGTTGGTGTGACCAAACGCAGGAATCTCGTTTCCGGTTTGCATTGTGTAGGTGAAGGTGTAGTCGTTGTTGTTGACATGGTCGGGCGAGCCGACGGCGAAACTCCAACGGGCTGAGGAGGGACCTGGGATGGTCTGATTGACCCCTTGAACCCACCACGTGAACATCTGACCCGCCGTCAAATCGTTTGCAAACCGGAAGGAGGTGTTGGTGATTTCCGAATCTTCCCATGACTTGAACTTGAAAACGCCCGTGTCGTTAGAAATCGTCACGATGTAACCGGTGGCTCCGCTGACGGGAGACCAGCTCAAGACCGGCTGAGTGGAGGACACGAGAAGTCCGCCGTCCTCTTGGTAGAGCACCTCACCGTCGCTCGGGCTGTTCAACGAAGGTTGGGCGGGAGGGACGATGCCGTTGACGTTGTCGACGTATTCGAAGACAATGTGGGGGTGGAAACTCGCGTTGGTAAATTCGGATGAATAGAACGTATGCGAAGAACCAGCCGTCCCGATTTGTTTCAGCATGAAGGTCATCGTGGTGTTGCCGTTGGCGAGGTTGTCCTGTGCAAGGCTGGTCAGGTCCCACTCCATCCAACCGACTGGGGAAGACAACGTGAGGGTTGACCTCGTGATTTCGCTCGTGGAACACGAGGGAGCGTTGGCCCAAACGACGGAAGATTGGCTGAAACTTCCACACGGATACACGCCAACCGTTGTGGAGGCCGTTCCACCGACGCTGGTTTGGTACATCCGCAGCATCATCTGGGTCGGGGTGATGGCTGCTGGCCACGGGATGTTGGTGAGGTCGAATTCCATCAGAATACGACTTTCTCCGGTGCCGAGGGCGTTGCGCCCGAGCACCATGGTGCTGGATGCGCCTTTGTTCACCGTGGAATTGGAATCCAGTTCAACGTCTGGGACGGAGGGGAGAAGTCCAGTGGCTTCGAAGATTGAACCGCGTGAAAGGTTGAGGGTGTGGTTCCCGCTGCCGTC
Organism: Candidatus Poseidonia sp.; assembly: GCA_038118245.1. Taxonomy (GTDB): domain Archaea; phylum Thermoplasmatota; class Poseidoniia; order Poseidoniales; family Poseidoniaceae; genus Poseidonia. The sequence goes on along the minus strand of JAYOHN010000010.1, from coordinate 17,133 downwards.
GTCGGATCCCTGATCGACAGGGTTTCGGTACTTGTTGATGGTGGACCATTCGCCGATGCGGTCGTTTTGGTCGGCGCGGACGCGCCAATAGGTCCACATGTCGCCTTTGTCCATGTTCTCCTTCATCACCGTCAAGTTGGAGGCGAAGAAGGTCAAATCGTCGTAATCGCCGTTCGCCATTTGACCGGACTCGAAACAGGCCAGGTCGTCAACCATGCGAGCATCGCCAGCAGCGCACATCACCCACTGCGTTTGGTTGTTGTAGTTCGCTGACCAGTTGAAGTTCGTTTCGTTTTGGCCTGATGGTCGGGGTTGAGCCGTGTCCCAAAGCGTAACACCGTCCAACGGATTGAGGTTGCTCGGTGAAGGAACGACCCAGGCATTCGACGTGGTGTAGGTCATGTTGATTTTGGGCCGAACAGCGATGTTGGTGGCCTCACTGCTCGAGAATTGAACGCGTCCCGCAACACCTCCGTTGAAGTCTTCGGGTTGGAGGATGACGTTGAGACCGGACTGGCCGCTCGCCAGGGCGTGTTGCAGAAGGCCGGTGATGTTGAAACTCACCGTACCCGTGGCGTTCACCCACTGAGCAGCGTTGAACGGGGCATCGGCATCGGACGAGCGGTACGCACCGGTGCCCAACCATGAGGTGGTGTTTCCTGCAGGGTAGGCCCAGGTGGAGGACTCGGACCACGCAGAACCCATGGCGGAGACCGAAACGAGGGTCCCCTGGGACACGGCGATGGTGTTCAAATCCAAACTGGCGTCGGTCACCTCGTAGGCCGAAGGCAACGGAAGGTTGCTCAGATCAATTTCAATCAGGGTGGTTGAGCGGAGGTTGGCGTTGCTGGTGGAGATGCGGCTACGGCCCACGTAAAGTGAGGCATCGCTGCCGTAGTTGGTTTGGGTGTTCCCGCTGTCAAGGCTGGTGTCCTCGGTAACCGCTGGGTAGGACAAACTTGGAATGAAGGCCCCGTCTTGAATTTCAAGATAAGCCGTCGTGGCGTCCAATTCTTCGCTCATGTTGTTTGGCAGATAAAAATTGGTGGATGCCGAACGTGGACCGAGCATACCGTTGTTGATGGGTTGAACCATCCATCGGATTTCGGTGCCGTAGTTCAGGTCGGATGAAGGTGTAAAACTGAGGTTGGCGATGTCAAAGTCCTGGGGGTCGTCACGGGAATCGTAGGTGATGAGGCCCGCCATGTCGTTGTTCGCATCTTCGAGCAGGAAGACGCGCCAATCCGTGGCCGCCGTTGAGCCGCTGTACGTCCACGTAAACGTCGGGGTTCGGTCCGCTTTGACAGCGTGGGTGCTGGTGTCCCAAACGATGGCGGCAGCAGCAGGAGCTGCGTTGGTTCCGCTCACCGTTGGCGTGGCCACCACGCCGTCCTCCCAGGTGAGTTCCAGGTACGGGCGTTCGCTTGCGCTGCCTTCGGTTGAGGTGAACGTCACCAGGTCGGTGGTCTGGCTCGAAGCGTAGAGCATCAAGGAAACATGGTTCTGACCGCTTGCCAGCGCCGCTTGGACCGCCTCAGTCACATCGAACGTCATCCAATCATCGCTGGTGCTGTCCACCAAATCGGAATAAGCACCCACATCGACGCCGATGCCTCGGCCACCTCGCTGCGACCAGTTGTTGACCCCGTCGTAGGTGGTGGCGTTGGCGGAGGTGGTCCAGTTCTGGAGCACGGGACGGACGGCGATGGACTCGCCCTCGACCGAACCGTATTCGGCGAACAAAGCGAGTTGAGCATCGGTCACGCGAGCACCGGATGGCTGGGGAACCTCGCTCAGCGGTATTCGAATCAACGAGGCCGCTTGGTACCCTGTTGAGGTTTCGCCCACGAGCAGGGTGGTGGCGTTTTCGTGCGTGCTGTCGGCACCCGTCCCGTTTTCGATCACGTAGGTGTCGGTGAAATGAGGCAGATTCAGCGCAGGGAGCGCGCCGTGATGCTTGAGGGAAACAGAGGCCTTGGTGCTGTTGTACACCGTGGTGTCGAGATCGGGCACATGGAAGTGATACACGTTGGACCAGTTTCCGATTTGGTTGGTGCTGCTCACGGCCCGCACGCGCCAGTACCATGTCTCGCCCACATCAAGGTCGCTGGAGAGAGCAAAGGTCCCGTTGGTGACATCGAATCCTGCATCGTTCCAAGAGGCGTACGTCACCCCGTTCACCGAAGCAAAGTCGGTTTGGGTGTCGAGTTGAACCAAGTACCCTGCAAGGGACATGGCCCCGCTGAAGTTCCAGCTCAAAACAGGTTGCGTGATGGGGGTCAGGTCAACCCCCGCACCGACCGACCACGAGCCGTTTAACGGCGTGGTGAGGGTTGGATTGCTCGGCACGGCGTCCGAACCGGGCACGTAGACAAAGGTGAGTTCTGGACGGTTGGCGGCCGTGTCCTCTGCGGTGCTGAAATACGCTGTACGGGAGACCCCCGAGCCGACGCCGAGCATACCGGCGATGAAGTCCACTCGGCGCTCTTCTCGCATGGCGTTCTGAACGGCCAGCGTCACGTTCCATTCCACCGAGTCGCCTTCGTTGTATGAACTTCCGATGTTCACGCTATCGAGCAGGGAACCCCGCTCTACGCCCTTGGCACCCGAGGTGTCCCACGAATTTGACCCGTCGTAGCTGGACCAGGTCGCATCCTCGGCTGACCAGTTGTTTTGGGTGTTCTCCCAAACGCCCACGGTTGGGCTTCCAAAGGTCGTTGAGGTCAGGGTGAGTTTGAGGTGGGCGGATTGCACAGCGTAGCCGTCGGGAAGCAGGTTGGAAACGAGGTTGCACCCCATGAGCGCCGTGATTTCGGTGCCAAGCGTGCTGTAATCGATGGTCATTTCAGAGTCCCCGTCGTAGTTGTCGTTGACCGCTGAACTGTCGATGTACGAGTCCATGCAGGAGGGGTATTGATTGTCTTGGGAGCCGTTTCCGTGGCGGAGGCTGAATTCGTACCGGTCGTTGCCGAGGTGGATGCTCTCGAGTTGCGAGATGAAGAAACTGGAGGAGACCCAAGCACCGTAATGACCGTCGCTGTCCACGGTCGCCATTCGCCAGAAGTACATGTTCCCGACCTCGAGGGTTCTTGTTCCGGTCATGTTGAGAATGCCGTCACTGGGTGAGAAATCGCTGTCCACACGGGTGTCCACGCGCATTTCCTGCAGCCTGAAGTCCTCGTCGATGGCGAGTTCGAACAGAACGTCGTCCCCTGTGGAGGGTGCGGTCCAGTTCAACGAGGGTTGGGTGTTGCCGGAGAGGTTGTGGCCCGTCTTGTTCCAAACTGCCAGGCCGTCGGCTGGGTCGGTCAAGGTCACGGCGGCGGGCGGGGTTCCGCTGCCCCATTCGTACGTCAGCGAAAACGAGGGGAGGTCGCTCGAACTCGCTGCTTCGGCTGAGTGGAACACAATCCCGTCACCGTTGGTGTAGGATTCGTACTTGCCCCGCACGGCGAGGAGCATGTCGAGCGGGGCTTCGTCGCCCCCGTCGAGGTAATTTTGCACCGCATGGTTGAGGTCAAAGGAGAACGTATCGCTGCTTTGGTTGCCGTCGGCCAAGGCGAAGGTCGCTGTTCCGTTGGAGCGCCCACCATCGTACCACTGAACCCCGTTGGTGCCCATGATGTTCCACGTCATTTCGTTCTCGACCCAAAGTCCCGACTCTTCCATGCCGTGGAGGGAAACCACAGGATTGCCCGAATACGACGATCGGGTTAAGGACAATTCCGCATCGACAATCGTCAGGTTGTCGTGCAGCCCAAGTTGGTTGAGTGAAGCGCGAAGGTGGACCAGTCGTTCCTTGCTTGAGGTCATGCTGGTTTCGGTCGTCACATCATCACCGTAGTTGATGGTCTTCGCCACCTCGTTCACCGTGGCGTCTTGGAAGAAATCTTCCTCCAACCCGGTGTCGTCGGGAGACAGGGTAAGGGTGGCGGTGCCGTCACCGTTGTCGACGACATCAAGCGAAGGCAGGAGGAAACTCGTCTCCTCCCAATCGCCCCATTGGTCGTTGGCATCAACCGCCCTGACCCGCATGTGCATCGTGGTGCCGTTCACCAGAGCGAGCGACGAGGGGAGGGCGTAGGAGCCGGTGGTTCCCGAGGTGGTGAAGGACGACCAAAGCGTCGAGAAGTGCCATGCCTCGTCGGTGGACGAGCGCCAATCCGCTGAGTTGCTGAGTTGCATTTCCACGTCCTGACCCGTGTTGGAGGCGTAGCTGAGCGTGGGGGTGGTCACGGGGGTGAGCAAGAAATCGCTCTCCATCCAGGGCATGCCGTCGTCGACGGGCAGGTCGGGCGAAACGGAGGCGCCCGAGGACGCAGCGCCCGAGGAGGTGTCAAGCACCAGTTGGGGGCGAGAGGCGGTGGCCGTCGCTTCCGACATGGCACAGGAATACGTCGCACCAACCGAGGCGACGATCACCGACAGGTAGGCGTTGTTGGACCGTGCTGCGGACTGGGCAAGCGAGGTGACGTTGAGGGAGAGCGTTCCGTTGGCCGTGATGGTCGTGGGCGGTTCCCAATCGTCACGGTCAGCCGCCCCGTCAGCGCCCATGGCGTCCCAAAGCAGGTTGTTTTCGTAGACGCCCCAGGTGGCGTACGAGCCGTTCCACATGCGGTTCATGGAGCCCGCATAGGCCACCATGCGCGTGCTGCCCGTCGCCGTTGTGTTGCATTGAAGGTCAAGGCTGGCTTCGTGGACGGTGTCGCTGGAGGTGTAATTCATCGGGAAGCGAAGCAACAACCTCGACTCGGTCAACAAACCGTCGGCCAGAACCCCGGTGTCCGACGTGTTGTGGGTGGTGGTGGGGTCACCGGCGGTGATGTAGGTGTCAGCGTGCACGGAGTGGGATGAAACCGCACGGTAAACCGTGGACTCGTCTTCAAGTTCGGACCACCCGTCCATCGTGTGAGGAAGGGCAAGGTCGGCAAATAAGAACATCAAAACGAGCAGAAGTGCAGACGTTCGCGGACGGTGGATTCGCAGGCTACGCATGGGACTCATCCCTTACACCACTCCCCATTATAGGGACTTTTCCCTTTGAGGCACTGTGCTTCAACCGCCGCACACCCCGAATTTGGCCATCAGCGGGCGAGAAAAACCATGCGAATGTTGAAGGAGGCTCGGCAACGAGGACAGAGAGCATGAGTGAACTTTGGGTCGAAAAACACCGACCGCAGTCGGTTGCTCAAATTCGTGGACAGGCGGCCGTTGTGCAGCGCCTGGGCACCTACGCTGGCCAGAAAAACTTCCCTCACCTCCTCTTCGCCGGGCCACCCGGCACCGGAAAAACCACCGCTGCGATGGCCCTCACGAAAGACATCTTTGGCGAGAACTTTCGACAAAACCTCCTCGAGATGAACGCTTCGGATGAACGGAAACTGGAGAGCGTTCGCAGCAAGGTCAAGCAGTTTGCACGAACCCAACCCTACGGCGGTGCAGCCTTCAAAATCATCTTCCTCGACGAAGCCGATGCGCTGACCAACGACGCTCAGGGCGCCTTGCGTCGCATCATGGAGCAATACGCCGAGACCTGCCGTTTCATCCTCTCGTGCAATTATTCCTCGAAGATCATTGAGCCCATCCAATCACGCTGCGCCGTGTTTCGGTTCCGCCCCCTCGCAGATGCCGACGTTGCAGCGCAGGTCGTTCATGTCGCAGGCATGGAAGACCTCACGCTTGAGGAGGGGGCGGTTGAAGCCTTGACCCGCATCTCCCAAGGCGACCTCCGAAAAGCCCTCACCGCACTTCAAGTCGCCGCCGCCTTGAACACCACCGTCTCTCGCGACCTGGTCTACGAAACATCGGCCACCGCCCCGCCTGAAGCTCTGCATCAGTACTTAATGGCGTGCCGTGACGACGGTTTCCATGTGGCACGTCGGCGTTTGCGAGAACTGCTCGACCAATTTGGCTTGGCTGGCACGGATTTTGTCAACCAGTTGCACCGTGAATTGTACAGCGCTGATTTCCTTGACGAGGCCGCCAAACTTTCCCTCACGGAATGGATGGCGGAAATTGATTACCGCCTTGTTGAGGGCGGTGGCGAACAGATTCAACTCGATGCCTTGACAGCGCAAATCGTTACGCTTCTGAAGTAAATTTCACTTTTACTTTAACTTCAAGCCTCTAGCAAACACACGATACGGTGCGGCGGACACATTCCCACCATGCTCGGCTGGAAATCGACCGTTGAGAACGCCCTTTGCTGGACGTTCGCCGCACCGTTCATCCGTGCGAAACGGCAGAAAAACATGCAGGAAGTCGCTGCTCAGTGGCATGACCGACGTCGGATTGACCGGTTGTTGAACGAATTGCTGGCCACCTACGGCGACCTACTCCGTTGAGTTCTCTGGCGGATGAACGGTGAAAACCCAGGTGTAGGAGCGGTTGTTTTCCCACGGATTTCCTTGTTCGGTGATGGTGACAACAATTTCGTGTGTGCCCACGGCGAGTTCATCGCCCAAGGGAATGGCGAAAGGCTGGTCCAAATCAGCGTGGGGCAAGAAGACGGGGGCCGACTTGTTGTTCAACGTCTTCCAAGTACCCACGGTCTCGCCGTAGGTCGCCCAGAAGGTATCGTTCGCATCGATGGCCGCTTCAACACCCGTTTCTCTGAATAGGTGAACGACCTTCACCTCCGCTCCTGTTTCGTCCACGTTGTCGGCCAAACCGAACAACAACCAAGCGGAACCAGGCAAGTATTCCCCTTCCGTCAGCGTCCACTCAACGCCTCCCTTGACCTCGTCGGCGTAGGTGAAGTTGCCGTCCTCACCCATGACGGCGATTCCCCAGTCTTGCGCCAACTGCGGAGCAACGATGTCGCCAAACGGGGGGTTGACCACCAAAAACGAGAGGGAAAGGAAGGTGAAGGTGTAGAGGAAGAAGGCTTTGAACCAGGTCCCTTTCGTGTAATGTTCTTTGAACCGTTCGGGCATGACAATCCGATGGAGTTGAGGGATGAGAATCATCATCGTAAGCGGGAGCAAATACAACACGTCGGTCTTGTCCAGCGTCGTGGATGGCATGAGCACAAAACGCATCAACATCGTAACGACAAAGGCGTAGAAAATGACCAACCACATGGAGGCTGTATCGGCCTTTTCCTTCCGTGCATACTTGGCTGGGTCAAAGGGTTCAATGCCCAAATCGGCCCCTGAACGACGTTTTTTCTTCTCGTCGCTCTTTGCCCCATCTCGCTTTTTGCGCTCGGCTTGCGCCGCCGCCATGGCCGTTTTGAGGTCCACCATGATGCTTCGGGAGACGAGCAAGTGTTAGAACACATCGGTATGTGACGCAGCCTCGCTGAGCCCGGTAACACCACCAAACGTGGCCGATTTCTTCAAAGAGGGAAGGGCTCACGCAGGGGTAGGCCGGGGTGGCGTAGTTGGTAGCGCGTCGGACTCATAGGGCAGCCTCCAAGGCGATCGTATGACGTGCAAAGCCCCTTGTGGTGTCTGAGACATCCGAAGGTCGCGGGTTCGAGCCCCGCTCCCGGCACCACTCGAAACACCTTGAGCGAACCCTCATAACGAAACATCGGTCCGCAAAACCGAGCAACATGGGTCAGCCTTTGCTAAACATGGACAACGTTCAACGCCACTACGTCACACCGGCAGGGACCGTCAAGGCCCTGGACGGGGTGAACTTTACCATCCACGAAGGCGAACGGGTCATCTTGCTCGGCCCCTCAGGCTCTGGAAAAACGACGTTGCTCAACTGCCTCTCGGCCCTTGACAGCCCCACCGGTGGGACCTACACTTTCCGGGGCACCGAAGTCCCTCGAAACGCATCGGAAAAGATGACGGCGTTCCGCCGAGACAACATTGGCTACGTCTTCCAATTCTTCAACCTCCTCCAGGACTTGACCGTGCTCGAAAACATCCTGCTGATTCAGGAACTGGCCGGCAAAAAAGACCCTGATCGGGCCAAAGAATTGCTCAAACTGGTCGGATTGGAAGCCGAAGTCAACCGATTCCCAGGTGAAATCAGCGGCGGCCAACAACAACGCGTCGCCATCGCCCGGAGCATCGCCAAGCGGCCCACCCTCCTTCTGGGAGACGAATTGACTGGCAACCTCGATACGGAAACGTCCAACAAGGTCATGGAGGCCTTGGTCAGCGCTTGCAAGCAGGAAAACATCACCTCGGTGTTCGTCACCCACGACGAGGGTTTGGTGAAATACGCCACCCGAGTGATTCGCATCGACAGTGGAAAAATTGTCTCGGACGAGCGCCTCGCCAACGACGAAGAAGCCTGAGGTGGTTCCATGTCAGCGCTCTTGAACAAACGCTTGGCTCGCAGCCTTTGGCGGACCAAACTCCGGCTCTTGGCGGTGGTCTTGATGGTCTCCGTTGGTGTGTTTGCGGGCATCACCTTTGGCGGCTATTCGCACAACCTTGACGGGATGTACGACACCCTTCAAGCCGACGACGAAGAGGGTGCGAACCTCGCCGACCTTTGGATTGACAACCGAAGCGCTTCATGGACGGCAAGCGAAGTCGATGCGTTTTGCGGCGCCCTCACGACGGCGTGGCCTGCGGATTCAGTCGGCCTTGATTCCTGCGAAGGACGCACCATCGTGAAGGGGACGATGTTCCACACCAACGAAACAGGCACGCACATCATCAACGCGCTGTGGCACGGCATTCCAGCAAGCGCCAACGCCGACAAAGTGTGGATGCCATCGGGTCGCACGGAAGGGCGAGTGGCAGCATCTTCGGACGAAATCGTCATCGATGCCCATGTCGTTGAGGCGCTCGACATCCACCTGCAGGACACGGTCGTCATCGGTGCAGGAAGCGATTCAGCGTCCTTCACCGTGGTGGGAATTGGGTATCATCCCCTTCACGTCTTCATGGCCCCCGAAGGTTCACTCTTTCCTCCCGAGCCGGGCCAGTTCGTCGTGGGTTACCTTTCCGAGAGCGGGATGGCTCGGCTCACGAACACCACCTTGGGCACCAGCAACACCCTGCTGCTGGATGTTGAGGGGACGCCCTCGTTCGACCTTCCCGATACGGAAACCTACGAAGGCGAGGAGGTTGACGCCATCAAAGCGCGGGTCACGGTGGCGCTTGAGGTTGCTGAATTGGAAGGGCGTGTTCGCGACCGCGGACAAAACGAGCCGGTGGAGTTGATGCGGCAAGACCTTGAGGGTGCAAAACGAACGACCGTTCCCTTCACGGTCATGATCGCTGCCATCGCCTCCATCACCATCGTCCTGAGTTTGCAGCGCCTCGTCCAAAGTCAGGCCAAAGAAATCGCCGTGCTTCGCACCCTTGGCGTCAACCGAACTTCGCTCATGACTGGTTACCTGATGGCGCCCCTCGTCATCGGTGCGGTTGGATGCTTCGCCGGTGCACTGATGGGCCCTTGGGGCGTGAACGGCATGCTCAATTTCTACGAGGGCATTGTTGGACTGCCCATCACGGAACGGGAGATTCCGTTCTCCCTGTACGCCAAGGTCATGCTACCAACGATGTTGGTGGTCTTCCTTTCCGGAGCCTTTCCCGCTTGGAAGTCAAGCCGTCTTGACCCGCTTGAAGTGTTGAGCGGACAAAACAACGTTCGGGTCGGGTCAAACCTCCTTCGTCGCCTCACGGCGTGGATGCCGACCACCCTCGGCCTTTCCGTGCGATCCAGCGTTCGTAAACCGATTCGCCTGACGATGACCTTCCTCGCCGTGGGCATTTCCTTGATGTTGTTTGGATCCGTGCAAATGATGTCGGCAGGCCTTCAAGACACCATCGTTGGGGGACTTGAGGACCAACAATCCTGGGATGCGCAAGTGTACGTTTCTGAGGGCGGCGAGGAAGCGGTTCTTGCGTGGGCCACAGCGCGAGGCGCTGCCCACGAATCCCTCATCGAGATGCCTTTGGGTTCGGTTGAAGATGCGGAGGGGTTGGAACGGGTGTTCACACTGGTTGGCTTTGATGCCTACGATTCAGGCATGCGAACGGTCAACATCATCGATGGCGAAGCCCCGAAACCAACGGCAAGCGTTGTTGAAGTGATGATGGACGAAGGGGCCGTGGTCTTCCTCGACTGGAAGACCGGTGAGCAACGCACCGTGCTGGTCAACGGGGTTGAGAAAGAGGTCAAGTTGGTGGGCGTCACCCGGGGTGAGTTGGCGAGAACCATGTATTTCCTGAGAGCCGACTTGAGCGCGACGTTGGGCGTCAACGCCACTTCCGTCTACCTCGACCTCCCCGACGGGGTCACGGTGGACGAATCACTGGCGGAGATTTCCATGGGCTTGGTCGAACGTCAGACCCTTGTCGACGGGATGAACAGCCTCATTGACCAACAGACACAAATCTTCCAGGCCATGATGTATTTGGGCCTCATGTTCACCATCGCCGTGATGTTCAACACGATGATCATGAACGTCGCCGAACGGGATTTCGAGTTAGCCACGTTGCGCGTTCTTGGTGCGTCCACACGGAGCCTCGGCTTTATGCTCCTTTTCGAAAGCCTGCTGATCGGGATTATCGGAGGATTGGTCGGCGTTGCCTTTGCGTACGGCGGCGCCGTGGGCCTCGCAGCATCGTTCTCGTCGTGGCAGTTTTATGTCGCCATTGTTGTGGTGCCCAGCGTCGCCTACCGGTTGATGGGCGGGGTGGTGCTCATCGCCGTCGCCATGACGCCGATTGGCATATGGAGGCTGCGACGAATGGACCTTGTTGAGAAGGTCAAGGACCTCTCTCAGTAAAGCGATTCATTGATGGGGCGACTCGGACACCCGTACCCCATGGTGGATTTGCCAGCCGTAGGCGACCGTGCACGCGCAACCTTCACCACCCACAACGGGGAGGTGGAGCACACCGGCCTGGTGCTGCCTCCGTCCGCCCCGAAGCACGTGACGTTGAAGTTGGACAACGGTTACAACGTCAGCTTTCCAACCGATGCCTTGGTTTCGTGGAACCCCCTTGAAACGGTGAACACGCCCACGCCCTCACCCCTCACAGCACCCAAAACAGAGAGCGACCTGCCACGGGTACGGCTCATTCACACGGGGGGCACCATCGCTTCGAAAGTGGATTACGCAACCGGCGCCGTTGAGGCTCGGTTTGAACCCGATGAACTCCTGGACGCACTGCCTGAACTGGCCGAAATCGCTCGTTTGGACGCCGTGAAAATCGGCAACATGTTCAGCGACGACATCCGCCCACAACATTGGAACCTCATCGCTTCAGCCTGCGCCAACGCCTTTGAAGACGGCTGCCGAGGCGTTGTCGTCGCCCACGGGACCGACACCTTGCACATCACGTCCGCCGCCCTCAACTTTGCCTTCGCTGGTAAAGGCGAACGCCCCGCCGGACCGGTGGCCATGGTCGGCTCCCAGCGCTCCAGCGACCGGGGGTCGTCCGATGCAGCAGAGAACCTCATCGCTGCCGTCCATTGGGCCGCGAACGGACCCGTCCCGGTGGGTGGTGCGGGCGACAGCGTTGTGGTCGTCATGCACGACACCTCCAGCGACGGCACCATGGCCGTGCATTCCGGCGTAGCGGTTCGCAAGATGCACTCTTCTCGGCGGGACGCCTTTCAGGCGGTCAATGCCCAACCCCTTGCGAAGATATCCAACGGGGGAGAGGGATGGACATCAACGATCCTTCCAGCGTACGAGACCGCCCGGAATTCGGCCGATGAGCGTCCGGTGAATGCGGCGCCGTCCACCTATGAAACAGGGCAACGGATCGCCCAATTCATTGCGGGCCCTTGGCTGCATGCAGAGCATGTGGAAGCGGTGGTCGGCACCGGTGTGCAAGGCGTTGTTGTCCACGGCACCGGGCTGGGCCACCTTCCCATCGACGACCCGCAGAACGACGCCCCGGAAAACCAAAGCCTTTGGCGGAGTTTGGTGCGTTGCGTCAACCGCGAATTGCCGGTGGTCGTGGTGAATCAATGCATTCACGGGCCCGTTGACTTGAACGTCTATTCCAAAGGAAGGAAGCAACAAAGCATGGGTCTGCTGGGTCACGGTGTGAACTCGACCCCCGAAACCATCACGGTCAAACTTCACTGGGCCCTATCTCAAAACATGAACATCGCCAAGGCCATGACAGAAAACCTGTGCGGCGAACACCGGGAACGCTTGATGGAATGAGCGCTTGAATCAAAAACCGTGCAGGAGTGGAGAAACCGTGGAAGGCAACCTTGACCCCCGCGTTGAAGAACTCCGGGCCAAGCGCGAAGCGGCCCGACTCGGCGGGGGCCTGAAACGACAGGAAGCCATTCGCTCAAGCGGACGAGGAACCGCTCGGGACCGCATTAACCTCCTTTTGGACGAAGGGTCCTTTCTCGAACTCGACACGTTCGTGACCCACCGCACCGACGACCACAACATGTTCCTTCACCAAACCCTCGGCGACGGGGTGGTCGCCGGACAAGGCACCGTGGAAGGGCGCAGAATCTACTGTTTCGCTCAAGATTTTAGCGTTCACGGGGGCAGCATGGGAGAAATGCACGCCCTCAAAATCGCCAAGGTCGTTGAAATGGCTGAACGCGCCAAGGCACCCTTGATCTGCATGTGGGATGGTGGAGGTCAGCGCGCCCAAGACGGGGTCAATGCACTCGCCGGCACCGGCGAAATGCTCGACCGGCTCGTTCAGTGCAGCGGGCGTATTCCGATGATCAGCCTCGTTCTTGGACCGGTGGTGGGCGTTTCCGCCCTCGCCGCCTCCCTTTCGGATTTTACCGTCCTCGGAGAAGAACACGGCCAACTCTTCCTCTCCTCGCCCCTCGAAACGCCTGAGGTGTTGAGCGGAGAAGTGGACGCCGCGGGATTGGGTGGAGCGAACCTTCACGCCTCTCGCTCCGGCATCGCCTCCCTGATCGCCGAAGACGAAGAGGATGCCTGCGAACTCGCCGCAGCCCTTCTGTCCTACCTGCCCGACCACAACATGGCCGACCCACCTCATGTCCCAACACCGGACCCCCCCACCAGGTTGAACGAAACCCTTCAGGACATCGTTCCAGACAACCCGAACAAACCCTACGACATGGTGAGCGTGGTGGAAGAAGTGGTGGATGACGGGCATTTCATGGAGTTGTTCCCCGCCTACGCAGACAACATCATCATCGGGTTCGCACGGATGAACGGCAACACCGTGGGTGTCGTGGGCAACCAACCAAAGGTTCTGGCTGGATGCTTGGACATCGACGCCTCCATCAAAGCCGCTCGCTTCATTCGAACATGCGACGCCTTCAACATCCCGCTACTGACCTTTGAAGACGTTCCTGGCTTCCTGCCAGGCGTGGTTCAAGAGTGGGGCGGCATCATTCGCCACGGAGCAAAATTGCTGTTTGCCTATGCCGAAGCCACGGTTCCAAAACTCACCCTCGTGACCCGAAAGGCGTACGGCGGAGCGTACCTCGCCATGTCGTGCAAGCACCTCCAAAGCGACTACAACGTGGCTTGGCCCACCGCTGAACTGGCCGTGATGGGGGCTGAAGGCGCCGTGAACATCATCCATCGTCGGGAAATCAACGCTGCCCCGGATGACGAGAAAGAAAACGTGCGCCTTCAACTCGTTGACGAGTACAAAGCGAAGTTTGGCGACCCCTATGTGGCCGCTCGCAACGGGTGGCTAGACGATGTCATTGAACCCCAAGAGAGCCGCCTTCGACTTTGCCGGGCCCTGAACATTCTCAAGAACAAACGCGAATGGTCACCGCCGAAGAAACACGGCAACATCCCGTTGTAGTCACTTCAACCGCTCAGCCCGAGCCAGCAAACCGCCAGGGGAGTCGCCCTCAGGCTCGTGGAGTTCCGTGAGAGCGAACTTGGTCGTTGCCTCATCACCGCCCGACCGTTGGCGCACGATCAAGATGAGAAGGACAGCGATGGCAGCGAGCATCACGCCGACGAGCACCGATGCGCCAAGTCCGCTCTCCCCTGCTGTCCCCTCTCCCGAAGGCGACCCATTTGATGAGGGGGTCGAGGTGTCAAACACAAATTCAGCAATCACCTCGCGACCCAAGTCGACGTCGGTAAGTTTGAGCTTGATGGAGAGCGATGTGTTATCGCTCTCAGGGAGGGAGACCAGCGTCAAACACCGGTAGGCTCCCGGGGTGTTCTCGAGGCAGGAATGGTTGCTTGGAGTCTCCACATCATCGAGGAACACCCGAGCGGCGGTTGACGTTGCACCGTCAACGTCCGTCACCGACCAGTGCAGGGTTGCCGTCCCGCTCGCTTCGTTCTTCTCTACGCTCGTTACGGCCAGGAACGGAAGGTCACCAACCGGTTCAACCTCGAGGTTGAAGGTGAACGTGTAACGCGTTTGACCGTCGCTCACGTTGAGCCAGAGCCCCTCAACCACCCCGTTGAAATCTCGCGGTGGTTTGAACACGTACGCATCGTCTTCTTGGGTGATGTTGAACGCTGCGGGCACACCTTCAAGGGTCCAAACCAGCGGATCTTCGTCCACATCATAAGCCAACGGAGCCAACTCCAAGCGGTGAACGGTGTCTTCATCCATCACCACATCCCCTTCCCAAAGGGAAGTGTTGACGACGACGGGGTCGTTCACCGCATTCACGACCACAGGGATGTCCAAGTCAAGGGGTGGGTTGGAGCCGTCGCTCACCGTTGCGCGGATGACGGTCGCTCCGTTTTGATTGGCCAGCGGGGTGATGGTGACGTAGGGCTCATCGATGACGTAGCGCACTGGACCCTGTTCGCCGGAGGCTTGACCGTTGACCCGCAAAAGGACGGCTTCGCCCTCGGGGTCGCTGACAACCGTACGAAGGTCAAACACGACCGGGGCGCTGTCTTCATCCATCTCCTGAATCGGAACAGGACCGGTTTTGACAAGTTGGTCATCCACCGGCGTGAGCATGACACGAAGGCTCGTGTTGAGTTCATCCATCACGCCTCCATCACTGCGCAGATGAACGTTGAGCATGCACTCCCCCAACCACTCCTCGTCAAGGGCATGGCGCACGGTCAAGCTTTGTCCATCCTCGGCAAGTTCCACCGAGAAGTGAGCGGCATCCTCGCCAACAAGGGATGCATTCACCACCCGAACGAGTTGTCCGTCCGGGTCGAGCGCCACCTCCGCCAAATCCAGTTGACCTTCTCCGTGTTGAGCCACAAACACGGTGGGTTGAGGGTAGAGCAAGGTCATGGGCGTGTTGTTGCGGACGATGCTTGCCCAGAAGGTGGAGGGGGCGCCTTCCACCTCAACCCGCAACCAGGCGTCCTGAACACCCGGAGCCACCGGGGCCATGGGGTAGGTGCAATGTGCCGTTCCGTTCGCATCAAGCGATGCCGTGGTGTTCCAAGACCCACCGGCCCACCCGCAAGTGACGTTCACCGCCCATGATGATGGAAGGTCCGTGAAAACGCCCCCGTCACGAAGGCTCCAATGGGCGCTGAGGGTGAAGGTGTCCGTGGAATTGAGCGTCACGGAGGCGTTGTGGGACGCCGTCACGTTTTCCCAAACAAGGAAATGCGCCGCCTCGAACGCTTCGTCGATGTAAGCCTGTTCGTCGCTCACGACCTTCGGCCCAAGGTCCCGGTTGAACGCCTCTCGGAAACGGGCGTGGTCACCGCGAAGCACCGTGTCAAGGTACGCCACCGTGTGCCCAGAGGCAAGTTCGATTTGATCGTCTTGCGACATCGTTGGTTCGCCGTCGTTCTCGAAGATGGAGCGAGTGTCCTGGAATTGATAGTGGTCAGCCCCCAGTACATGCATCCACTGCCACCCGTACCCACCCAGAGCGGCCACACGCTCCATGGTGGATTGCGAAGGAGCGATTTCGTCAACCGTACCGGTCATGAACAAAGCGGCGTTGGGGGTTGAAAACGAAGGGGTCACTTCACCGTCCTCCCACTCAAAAGCCGGACTCAACTCCTCCAAATCCAAGCCGTAGCCAACCAGCGCCCGGGGGGGTTGGTGGTCCGTGGAAGCGGATGCAAGAGGCCAGAATGGCGCTGCAAGGTAAGCCGCTGCTGCGCCTTTTCCGTGACCCATCAAGCCCCAATGTTCGAGGTCAACGTTGCTCGCACTGCCGAGAACCCGAGTGTTCGTGAGGTTTTGCTGCTCCATGTGGCCAAAGACCGTATCGATGCGTTCCATGTTGGCAGCGATGTCGGCCTCGTCTTGAACGGGGGGCATCACCACGACGATGTACCCTCGCTGGACCAGCGGGTCGGTCAACCGCGAGTAACCGTTGACCGCTTCACCGGAATCGCCGATAAAGAGCATCCAGGGAAACGGCCCATTGCCCGCCATTTCTTCATCTTCCCCTTCCGCCATGGCGGGGTACTTCATCCGAACCTCGGGAGAGAAAGGTCCGCCCAGATTGAAGTCCGTCCACCCAACAGGGAAGTCGGGCCCTTCGTGGCTTGGTTGAAAACCTCGGTCTTCAACCGTCTGGGAGAGACCGATGGGCATGAGAAGAAGGGAGAGGACGCTGAAGACGAGCCATCGATGGACTCGGACGTGACCGCTCATCACACCATCACCTCGCACGCTTCGCCAAAGAACCTTCGCTATGATGCGTGTTCAGCAAGCACGGCTTCAGCCTTCACCAGCCGCGTCAGCAACAATCCCAAGGACGGCAAGGAAGCACGCCGTTCCGGCGCCCAAAGGTACCGCCAGCACGCGAGGTGCTGGGCGACGAGCAACCATCGACCATCAAGGCAGGGCGTGGTGCATGCAGAAACTCGGTTTTCAAAAGAGCCTTCCATGGGCTCGTACGAGGCCTTGAGCAGGGGTACACCGGCATCGGTGACCGGCACGGCATCGTCAAAATCAACGAGGACATCAGGGGCTTTATCCGTGCCCTGCCCGTTCAAAAGGTCCTCATCAAGGGCCCTTCGGCTTCGGAGCAGATGGACCGCTCCCCCGTCACCAGCCCATGCCGCTGCGGTTGAGCGAGCAGCGCCACCACCACCCGAGAGGCCCAGAACGCTTTGTCCGGCAACGAACCCGTGATGATGCAGCACCGTTCGAACGCCCTCGCCGTCAAAGCCACCGCACCACCAACCTCGGCCGTCCCAACGCAAGACATTGACCGATTTGGAGCGCATGGACTCGTCCACGGCCACGACGGCCCCCGAATCCAGTTGATGTTTGAGCGGCGAGGTAAGGTTCAACCAAATCTCCTCGTCAAACAGTCGTGTGGGCA
>JAYOHN010000009.1:0-43350 GCA_038118245.1 Candidatus Poseidonia sp. | reverse complement strand
ATGAGCGACAACGGCGAGGGTCTTCCCGGCGTCCGTGTTCTCATCGAGCGGGACGCCTTCTCAGGAGAAGACTCCGTGGACAACGATGAGGATACCTATTGGATTCCAATCGGCTTCGTTGACGCTGATGATGACGGTAAATACAGCTTCCTCGCACCTGCCGGGCGCATCCGTGTGACGGCCTTCGCCGGCGATTACGACCCCAGCAGCGCCCAAGACAACCTCCGAGACGGTTCCTACGCAGAGCGGCTGAGCGATATTTTGACCGACACCAACGAGGACCGACAAATCAACGAAATCACCGCCATTTTGGGACAAGTTGCGAACATGAGCTGGCTTGGAGAAGCCCAACTCAACGTGACGGCTGACCAGGCAAACCGTGTGGTTGACCTCGACCGAACCCTTGACGTCGCCATCGACAGCAGCGGCGTCTCCGGGACCGTGACATGGAGCGGTGACGAGGCCTTCAACGGTGACCCCATTGCGGAGACCACCTTCATCCTCCGAAACATCTGGTCCATGACCGACAACTACACCGTCGTGACCACCAGCGGTTCCTTCACCTCAGAGGAATCCCGCATCCTCCAAGGCACGGGTGAAGCAACGCTTACCGAAGACGGTTCCTTTGACAGCGAAGGGATCGCTCTTGCCAAGAACTTCATCGGTGATTTCACCCGTGACATCGGCAACGAGCGCTCGTTCTTCGCCAACGGCTCTTGGAACGGAAACGGTTTGCTTGAGGCCTCATGGGTGGACGCCAGCGATGTCGTCGCTTGTGAAACCGACAACACCTCCAACGCCGTGATGCCGGCCAACGAGACCTTGTGTTTGGTCGACGCAACCACTTCGCCGCCCACCTATCGCCTTGAGGGCACGGTTGACGCCCAAGGAACCTTCACGTCCGAAGGCACCTCAACGCTCACCAGAACCTACGGCGACGCCGAGGCGGGTCAAGGCGAAACCATCGAAGGCGCCGGTCTCTTCGAAGGCACAGGAACGTTCAACGGAACGGGTCTGTTCATTGGCGTTGGTACCTTCTCTGGCCCGATGGTTGAGCCAGGTTCGTTCTACCGAACCGGTCTGCTCCCGGGAACCTACAACATGATTGCCCAACTGGCCAACGGCAAGGAAGTTCTCTTGCCTGACCCCGTCGAGATTGGCGTGACGCCTTCGTACGACTTGGACATGAACATGCCTGGAGCCATTTTCACCGATGTCCTCTCCAACATGGTGGGTGACGGCTTGGCCAACACCACGATTGAACTGATTGACCGTGATCTTGGTGAAGACGCTGCCGTCATGATCGTGACGGACGAAATGGGCAACTTCTCTTACGGTCCTGTTGCGAAGGGCGACTATTACTACCGTGTTGACGTTGACGGAGACGGATATTACGACCTCAACGAATCGGTCATGGTGATCGACGACACGACCAACATCACCCTCGCCATGGACGTCCCTGATACGGCAGACGTCACCATGACGTTGGTGTCCCCGGTTGACCCGCTCACGCAGGAACCGCTCTTTGACGTCGCCAACCGAACCATCACGTTTGAGAACACGGAAGGCATTTTGCTGCCGGTGAACGTGACCTCGGACGAAAACGGTGAACTCTTCGTTGAACTGCTCTACGGAGTTTGGGATGTCCGAGACGACGCCAACCCCGACTTTGTTTTGTTTGACCAGGTTGACCTCTCGCCCGGCGTGGATGAGGTCGTGAAAGACGTCACCTATGCAGAAGCGGCCTTCATCAACGGAAGCCTGCGTTCTTATCCCGGCGTGACCGCTGAAGAATACGATGCTTGGCTTGAAGCCACGTTTGATGAGGACAAAGTGAGAACGACCGAACCGGCCACGGCGCTCACCGTGAACTTTGTTTCCGGCACCCTGGCCTTTTCCGCCGTGACCAACTTGACCGGTGATTTCTCCGTTCGCGTTCCTTCGGGATTGACCTACCACATGACGACCGAGAGCGTGATGGCGAACCGGGCGTACGGTGAATTGGTGACGGTTGATACGGCCACCGACCTCGACCTCGGTCCCCTTTACCTCGAGCCCTCCACCGGTGTTTCGGGCATCCTCCACCTCTACGACAACGCTACACGATGGGATGCAACCCAACCGCTTTGGGAACCCGTCGATGTGGTTGCGACCAACGAGGATGGATTGGAATGGCGAACCACCATCACCGATACGGCCACCTTCTTCTTCGATCTGGTTGACGGTTCGTGGGACCTTTCGGTGGACGACGAGCGATTGAACGTCAGTGTCATTGAGGACCTGGTCGTGAACCACTCTCTTGCGCAAGAACTCTCCACGATGGAACTCATTGCCAACCCAGCCGCCCTTGACCTCACCTTCAACGTCTATCTCGACGCAGGCAACGACGGCATGCTTGAGAACGGAACGCTGGTTTCTCCCGACTTCCAACTCAAGCCTGTTGACGAAGACCGAGAAACGCTGTACTTCAGCGCTGAGGACTACACCTCCAACGGCAACATCACCGTGTCGCTCACCCCAGGTGGATACGATTTGATCTTCAACCGCACCACCGCTTCATCCGAAAACGCAACCGATTACGACTTGGTCGGTGTTCAGTTCTTTGACGCGATCGTTGTGGGCTTGGACCCCTTGGAAGAGCCCTTTGATGTTGCCTTGAAGAACACCTATCTGGTGAACGGGACGCTAACGAACAGCACGGACGACGGCATCGCCAACGACTTCCTGCTCTACAACGAGGCAGAAGACCAATGGTTCAACATCGGTTCGGACGAAAACGGAAGTTTCGCTGCCTACGTCCCTGCAGGTGAATGGCTGGTCATCGTCGCACCGTTTGCAAACGGCAACCATACGGAAACGCTCCGCTCCCCGCTGAGCGTGGAGCACGACTCCTCCCGCCTGGGACTTTCACTGGCAACCGAGATTGGCGTTGATGTGACCATGCAACTGAAGGAAGGGTTGACCAATGACTCCCTCGGTGACAT
This sequence comes from Candidatus Poseidonia sp., assembly GCA_038118245.1. Lineage (GTDB taxonomy): Archaea > Thermoplasmatota > Poseidoniia > Poseidoniales > Poseidoniaceae > Poseidonia. The sequence goes on along the minus strand of JAYOHN010000009.1, from coordinate 40,366 downwards.
GACGGTGACCGCTGTAAGCCACGACGGGTACGGAAACATCACGTTTGACCGGACCGATGAAAACGGAAACGCTACGGAAACGATGATGCCCGGTACATGGAGTCTCTTCCTCAACCGTACCATCGGTACCCGGTCGTGGTCGCTGGATACCAGCGATGCACCGTTTACCACCGACGATGCCGACGACCATCTGCTCGTGCTTGACCCTGTTTACGCAGACCTTGAAGTCGAAATTGGCGGCAAGGTGTATTGGGATTTGGACAACAACAGTCTTCCAAGCGCAGGTGAAGGGATTTCCGAGTTCAACGTCACCCTTCAAGGTGCCAACCACTCTGACTTCACCTTCGACACGGTCACCGATAGCGAGGGTGTCTGGCGGGCCTTTGTGCCCATTCGCGACGTCTACAACGTGACCGTGTCAAAAGAAGGCTTCGAGACGGTGTATTACGCCATTGAGAACGAATCAGGCTTTGTCGTGTACGACAGTCCCGATTCCCGTGACATTGAAGTCAACGCAGGCTCGGTCCAAGTCTTCGGCTTCGTGACCGACCAGTTGGATGCACAACGGCTTGAGGGCGCAGACATCGTGCTCTACCCGGTCGCAGGCATTGAACGCGACCCCGTTGCGCTCGAAGGGACCATGAACGGCTCGACCCTCGAGTGGTCGACCAGCCTCCAACCCGGAGATTGGGTGGTCGTCGTTCGAGAAGCGAACCCCGGACCCAACGGCGGTGGCGTCGCGATTGGTCTGCTGGAAGCCTCCGTCTCGAACGGTGGTAACCTTTCCTTGGTCATGGCGCTCGGTGGATATGTGGACCTCACCACCGCTTGGGCAGACATCGAGCAAAACGACCATCACGCAGGAGCTGATGATGAAGGCGCTGATATGATCCAAGATGTTGTGGAGTTGGAAGTCACCTTTGACGGGATGACATGGATGCTCCCGCTCCCCACCTCGGGCACCTTGATGCACTTGTTCCCAGAGGGGACGGTGGCCTTTGACGGCGAGTTCACAACGGTTCAGCACGAGCGGCAACTCGAGATGGAATACTTCGGTGGCCAGACGACCTCGGTGGCCGCTGACTCCGTGATTTCAGCCACCCTCAACTTCAACCGTCGGGTCAATTCCAACCTTGATGTCACCTTTGACGAGGCATCGGTCGGAAGCGGTGCAACGGTGCTTGACGCCGAGGATGTGGAACTTGAAGCCATCAAATCAACCGGAAACGAATCGGTGTACAACACGATCACCTTCGATTACACCGTTGAGTACAACGGGACAGAAATCGTTGATGTGTTCACCGTGAGCGGTGAATTGGGCCTGGCCCAAGACTCCGAGTTGTGGACGGTCCAAATCTGGAACAGCACGAGCCAAGCCTACGAAGACAGCGTCGAGGTCAGCCTCGGCATCGGCAGCGATGAGGTAGAAGCCAACCTTTCAACCACCGTTTCGGTGCAGGTGACCCTGCCCGATGTCGAAGAAGCGTGGAGCCTCGAAAACGGCCATCGCGTGACCGTTCGAATGGAAACCGACTTGGGAGAAGCCACCCAAACATCGGCAAAGATCTTCGTTCCGCAGACCTACGGATTCAGTATTTCTGACGCGACAGAGGAACTCGGCATGACGGCCCTTGTGGAGCGCAAGTTCTCCTTTGACATCACCAACGACGGGAACGGCCAAGACACCTTCACCATTGAACTGCTTGAGAGCGGAGTTCGTGAAGGGTGGTCAGTGACGCCCATGACCTCCACGTTGACGTTGAGCAAAGACGAGACACGGACCCAACAATTCACGGTCTTCGCACCCGAAACCTTCACCGAAGGCTCCTTTGACTTAACCGTCTTCGTCAACAGCCTCGACGAAGAGGTCGATTCACAAACCGTTGTGGTCTCGGTCCAAGAGGCCTCGATTGAACTCACCGTTGACGAAGGAGCCATTGTTATCGCCTCCGACGATGTTGCAAACCAACCCGGTAGCGTGCGCATTCCCGTACAAAACAGCGGATTCTTGGACGCACCATCGGTGATCGTTTACCTTGAACCAACATCACCTGCATCGGGTGCGGAGCGTTCCGTCACCATCAGCGTCCCAGCGGGCGAGACCGTTGAGGCCGTGTTTGACGACTTGACGTTCACGCAAGGGAACCAGCGGTTCAACATCCGTGTTGAAGTTGCAGGCGCCGAAGCCAACAGTGACCCCACAATCACGCTACCTACAAGCAACACCTTCTCGTTGGAGTTTTACTCCCAAACCGATGCCGACGGTGAATCGATCTGGATGACCTTGCTCATCATCGTTCTCGGTGTTCTGGTGATCGTTGGCGGTGTCAAAACCGCACGAAGCAGCCGGGGAAGCAAGTTCTGATGCCGAACCGGTCCGACGAACAAGGGTTCTTGGGCAGGCTTGGGAGGGGAAGGCCATGGTGGCTCTAAGGGATGTTGAATACCTCCCGGAACCCAGCGACCGGAGCATCGTCTCGGCGGTCGACCCAACCGTTATCGGTTTTCAGGACGAGTGGCGCTCAGAAATCATGGGATGGGCCCCCCTCCCTGTGGAACCGGTCGTTCGCCCTCGGCGACGCCAACGGTCCCTCGGGGGTTTGGTGGTGTTTGCCTTGCTTGTTTCAGCGAGTTTGGTCCTGTGGCAGAACCAGTGGGTGGTCGTCGAACTGCCTCCTCCCACCTCTGAGTGGGCCTTCGCTGATTCGGGCATTCGTGCCCTGCAAGAGGAGGGATTGACCGGAGAGGGCGTTCGAGTTTGCATGGTTGATACGGGCATTGACCTTTCCCACGATGCTTTTTCTGGAAAGGACGTGGTGTTCAAGGACTTTGTAGGTGCTTCGACCTCTCCGGTGGACTACGGTGCCGTGGCCCATGGGACGCTGATGGCAGGTTTGCTGGTTGCTTCGGGCCATCAAACAGGAGCGGCTCCTAATGTCACGTTTGCCGTAGCCGCAGCCCTCAAAGACAACGGCAACGGAGAGAACACAGGTTTTGACAGCGATGTGGCCGACGCCATACGTTGGTGCCAGTTTGACTTTGAGGCGGACATCATTTCCTTATCGCTTGGCGGCACCGAACGGGCCGAGAGTGGGAATGAAGGGTCCTCCGCTGCAGCGACCCGCCAAGCAACGGATGCAGGCGTGTTTGTAATCGCAGCGGCGGGCAATGACGGTCAGTCCGATGACGGAGATGTGGCCTCTCCAGGCAGTGTTCGACTCGCAATTTCGGTCGGTGCAACGACCGAATCGGGTGAACTTTGGGCCAACTCATCGGTCGGGGCGCCAACCGATGCTGATGAAAATGTGCGTGCATCGCCGCATCAAAAACCGGAAATCGTTGCGCCTGGCCATCGAATCATCAGCACCGGAGAGAGCAATTTGTGGTATTCTAGCAGCGGCACCTCCGACTCCACGGTGTTTGTGACCGGTGCGTTGGCGTTGATTCTCGAGGCGCAGCCCACCCTCAAAGCCGGTGCGTCAGGTGACGCTTCATGCATTGAGCGCGTGAAAAGCTCGCTTGCGCAGTCTGCCCAACCCCTCTCATCCGACGGTCACGATGCTCGGGGCGGTTACGGCTTCCTCAACGCAGCAGGATGGTTGGCGAACATTGGGGAAGTTTCGGATTGCTGAGGCTCAATTTAGGGCCTTTATTGGCCGCGGCGAGGGTCTTTTCCTTTCCCTAGTCTTCTCTTTTATGGACTGAAATCGGCCTTATCGTTCCGGATTCCAGAAAAATAAAATGATACTTTTGGGATGAAATGATATTTTAAAGGCGGCGACTGAGGCGCAGTATTATATTCGTGCCGTTCATGCCTTGAGCAGGTGCATCCATCATGTCCCGACAAAAGCAAGCAAAATCTCTGTCCCTCGTTCTCCTCTACATGGTTTCGATCATGGCGGTCATGGTGAGCCTTCCGACGGCCATGGCCAATAACGAAACGACTCAAGGCACGGTTACGGGTGTTGAAACCTGGTCAGGGACCATGAACCTCCAGGGCGATGTTGAGGTCGCTGAGGGTGCGAAACTCATCGTTAACGCCGGCACAACCGTCAACATCCCCTTCGGGAAATTCATTGACGTTCGGGGTGCTATTTGCATCGGAGACGCCGCATGCGGTGCGAGTGCTGGTTCTGCTTCTTCCCAAGCCCGCTTCATTTGGACGCTTCCAGCCGACTACACGAAGATTGGCCGCTGTTACGTCAACGGTTCGAGCACGTTCACCAACGGCGACGCTGCCTGCGGCTCGGGTTTGGTCATTCGAGACACCATCGACCAGTCCATCACCTCCATCAACTACGCTCACTTCGAGAACGCCTACGGCTACCCCATCTACGTCCCCTCCCTCCAATCGGTGCAGTACGGCGCTCTGGTGTTTGACGGTTCCACGACGACGGCCCGAGGACTCTCGTTCACCGACATCAACACCTCCAACGTTATCGCCGTGGATTTCGCTTCTCCTTCTTTGGTTGATTCGACCTTCGAGCTCGGCATCGATGGCCGTGGCTACGATGCTGCTGCGGTTCGTGCCTACGGCGCAGGTGCTGGGATTTTAGCAACGTTTGAAGTCAGAAATTCAGTCTTCACGGGAGCAGACACCGACTGCGGTCAGCAAGGGGGCGGTCGAGCGGTCCTTTTCATCGAAGATTCCTACATCGACATGGATGCCCTTGACATTTCGCAAAACTCGTACGGCGTGCTGATGAAGTCAAGTTCCGGTTCACTCACCAACTCCGACATCAACGTGAAGTGCAACGCCATCGACACCAACTCGCTCAAGACCACGGGCAACATCCAACACACCTTGACCGTCTCGGACAACACCATCGTGACGGCTGAAGGCGCCGGCCTCACCGCTTATGACGGTGCAAAGGTGTTCGCCGAGCGGAACACGATCTCAGGGGCTTCAGAAGGCTCTGGCGTGGGCATTCGGTCTTCAACCGTTGAATTGCACCGAAACACCATCGGCCCGATTGGAGGTTGGAACGGGATTTGGATCTACGGTACATCCGATGTCGTCGCCGAGAACAACACCATCCAAGACACCGGAAAAGAACCTGTTCTCATCGGCGAGTACCACTACCAAGACCAAGGTTGGCAGGTTCCCGCTCCAACGGCTGCACGCCTTTACCTCGCCAATAACGTCATCTCCAACAACTCTGGAACCTGCAACTCCCAAATGTACGGCGGCGATTTCCCCTGCCCTGCCGTGCACGTGTTCCGTTCGTCAGCGAGCATTCTGGACAACACCATCTCTCAAAACACAGGTGACATCATCCGCGCAAAGGGCTCGCTCATCAACGTCCAACGAAACTCTGGAGACAGTCAGGGAGGTTTCGCAGGCAACATCAGCCTCCACGACGACAACTACGGAAACAAATACGGTTCCGTTGCGTATTTCTCTGGAAACAGTTGGACCGGCGTGTCCCAAGTTTACAACATCACCGAGTCCAGGGTGACCGTGCAGTCTGAACAGATTCCTTCGCCTGGATTCAACCAATCGTACCCCGTGAACATTCGATGGCTGGGTGCGGAGTGCCCCTACGTTCAAGACGAGTGTCTCCAACTCCCCGACACCGTCGCTCTACCACCGGCCCAAATGCCTCTTGCGTTGGAATTGGTCGAGAACGCCACGGTGTTTTCGTTTGCAGACTTGCAAAACTTTGACGCCTCGATGATCCACGTTCAAAATCAAAACACCGCATGGGGCTCCCAAGTCCGAGAAGGTGAACTCGTCCAGTACCAAGTGAAAGCAAAGAACTCGAACGTTGCTGGCGCCACCGTTCTTATCAAGGACGCCACGGGTCTTCCGTTGTACGAACTCACCACCGATGCTCTCGGCTACACCCAAGAGGTCTCTCTGCCTTCGGACTTCTTGCTTGACCGAAACTGGAACCACATCGTGGGCGACAAGAACGCCATCATCCCCGGGTCCAACGACGGTACAGGCCAACCCATTCAGGTTGACGAGGATTCCTGTGCTGACGGTATCGACAACGACGGCGACACCTTCGTGGATGAACTTGACCTCATCTCAGGCGTTGGCGACACCTCAAACTGTGAAAACGGAAACCGTGAGAAACCCTTCTACACGGTTGAGGCGTTTAAGTTCGGGAGCGGCACCAAGGAGCTCTCCTATGTTTTGAGCGGCCCTGTGAACGACGTCATCAATCTTGACAACCTCCGGCCAAGCGTGACCGTGAACGAACAAGACGGGACCTCGTTCGCGACCGTCGTCCGCCTCACCGGGCAAGCATGGGACGGTGCAAAGTGGCCCTATGCGAACGACAACACGGCGATTCAGTCCCAGTTTGGAAAGATTCAGCGTGTCGAAATCCAGCCACCCGGCTCGAGCGATTGGTACACCGCTTCCGACGCCTCTGGTTCCGGTGGCGAAATCACGATGGCCAACCACCCGTTCAAGGATTGGGTCTTCGACTGGGACATGTCTGCACACCCCGAAGGTGAAGGAGATGTGACCTTCCGGATTCGTTCTTACGACGGTTTGGACTACTCGCCTGTCGTGGTGCGACAGTACAAGCTGAACCTCGTGGCGCCCACAATTTTGGTGGACGTTCCCACGACGGGAAGCACCTTCAGCAACGGCGAGGTCTTGTTCCAAGGAACCGCTTCTGACCCCTATCAGGGGACGTTTGGAAGCGACATCAAGCAGATTTGGTTCCACATCACCGGCTCGGGTGGTTTTGAGCAACAATTCTTCCAACCCGGGTCAACCAGTTGGTCCTACGAATGGGATGTCAGCGACTTGCCCAGCGGCGACTACACCGTTACGGTGTGGGCTGCAGACAGCGATTTCTGCATCGACAACAACACGGGCTGTCAGGTTGAAGTGCGCAGCATCACCATCAACAACGAGAACATCCGACCGAATCTTCAACTCTCGTGGATCGGTGCTGCGGACCAGTCATCTGGCGGTATTGACGGCGATACGGTTCGTGCCTCATCCGATACGAAGATCGTTGGTGTGGCCCGTGACGTGGGCGGCTTTGTGACTCGTGTTGAAATCGAAATCACCGACCTGGCCAACGGTTTGCTGCTGAACGATGGCCCCCTCCCGGTGACCACCTTCAACGCCGATGGCTCGTGGGTCGCCAACTGGGATACCTCAGACCTTGTCCACGACCGCGTGTACTCCGTGACGGTCCGTGCGTACGACGGGGACGATTATTCCGACGACATCGTTTGGCGAATGACGATCAACAACCCGCTTGATGCTGAGAACATTGACCCCGTGTTCAATGAAACCGGCTGGGTTGGCACCTGGACCATCTTCTGCGATGAAAATTCGAAGTCGCCCGACAGTTGCGCCGGCGGTGTTGAATTTGACCTGACGGACTTCTTTTCCGACCCCGATGGAACAGGCGAAGCAGCCAACGACTTGCGCTTCTACGTGTACGACGACCCCGCCACCATTGAAGACGACTTCTACTTTGACTTCATCACCATCTCCGCCTCAGGAAAATTGACCTACGACCCGATGGACGCCATGGCTCAAACAACGAGCAACATCCCCGACTGGTCGCTCAACAGCGTGGTTCTTTATGCGCAGGACGACCAAGAGTCGAAGGCGTATTCCCTCAAGGTGAACTTCCTCGTGCGAGCCATTTCGTTCAGCGCAGAGCGGGTGGACTCCGGGGCGATCACGGTGAACGACCCGGCCACCTTCCAAGGCGAAGGACTTCCAGGCAGCCGAGTAAACGCCCGCTTTGCCGACGGTGATGCTTTGTTGAACGTCACCGTGGTGCGTTCAGACGGCACATGGAGCATGGACCTGACCTCGAGCCAACTTGGCATCGAAGGCAATTCCGCCATCGTCTTTGAAATGGACAGTCAATACTTCCGTTTCGCCGGTCAGACCGAAGAGGAAAAGGGAGAGTTTTCCATCACGGTCGCCGGCAGCGACGACGGCTCATCGGGTGTCTTTGGTATCGTCCTCATCGTCCTTGCCGTTTTGGTTCTGCTCGGTGCCGGAGCCTTCTTCTTCATCGAGTTTGAAGAAGTGGTTGACGAATCCGATTTGACGGGAGATGAGGCTCAAGAGGCAGAGGACCCCTATGCGTGGGCCAAGGCCAAGCAAACGCCGACGCTGCCCGAACAACACGCCGCTGCTCCGGCTCAGGCGACCCCAAGCGTTGCTGAGGCGGCCGCCCCTGCTGCTTCCCAACACCCTGGTTGGCTTTGGGACGCTGAAAGCAACCAGTGGGTTCCAGATCCGAACTACCAGCAACCCCAACAGTGATCCAAAAGCGAGGGTACGCGATGGCTGTTCAGGGGAAACCGGGGGTTCAAGAGCGGATTCTTCTGCACTTGCTCGATTACTCCGATTTCAAGGACAGCATTGAGGTGCCTTTTGCCCTCTCTCAAATGGGGATTGCAAACGCCGTTGCGATTGCTCGGTCCAACGTTCCGCGAGCGATTGCCGGGTTGAAGGACCAAGGGATTTTGGTTGAACGCCAGGCCCACGTGAAGGGTGTTTCTCGAAAACGCAAGGCCTACTTCTTGACGGACAGCGGTGTTTCGCTTGCTTCCGAGACATGGCAGCGGCTCACCGACCTCCCGTTGCGATGTCTGTTTGAAGGCGAATCGCCCAAAGAAACCACCCTTGGTGGTGTCAAATCGGTGCTTCCTTTCCCCATGCGCCCGGTGGATGTCATTCGCTACATGGACGACAACCACACGCTGGATTTGCGAACCTTGAGTGCTGAATTGGTTGAGCGGGATTTGTCAAAGCATGTGGAGAAGCAACTGGTGACGTCCCTAGCAGACCTGCCAAGGTTGCGTCACTTCTACGGTCGGGAAACCGAACTTGACAACATGGTAAATCTGCTCGAAGCCCGGGCAACAACGCTTCTTGTCCCCGGTATTGCTGGTATCGGAAAAACCACCGTTGCCTCCAAACTGATCGAACGATTCCTTCACCGACGAAACCTTCTCTACCATCGCTGTCAAGATTGGGAAGGCTCTCGTTCGTTCTTTGAATCCGTGGCCGATTGGCTCTCGAGCATGGGCAACGCTGACTTTGCGACCTATCTTGCAGCAACCCCCGTTCCTCAGCCATCGGACGCCGCCCGTCTTTTGGTGGAAGCCCTTCAGGGTGCTCCAGCCCTCATCGTCATCGATGATTTCCACAAGGTGGCCGATTTGGTCCTCCATCAAACCTTTCAGGCCATGTCGTTGAATTTGCTCGGAAGCGAGGAAAAAATAGGGCTCGTGATGTTTTCAAGGTCGTTCAAGCCTGTCGTGCCGACCAAGGACGCCGAAGGAAGAATCGCCAGTTTGGTGCTGCCGCTTGACGGTCTTGATTCAACCTCGGGACGGAAACTTCTGAGCAGTTTTGAAGAACTCGAGGACGAGCAGTGGCTTCACATTCACGGCTTGTCGCGGGGCCACCCGTTGGTGTTGGAACTCATCAACCGAGGGGCTTCAGCCGGGGCGTTCCACGAGACGCTTGAGAACTACGTCACGGTCGAAATCTTCTCCAAATTGACGGCTGAACAAAAGCGTGTTCTTTCCGCTTTGGCCATTTTCCGTGAACCTGTGTTGCTTGAAGCGCTGGCCCAACAAGAGATGGACACCGATGTTCTTGACAGCCTTGTTGAATCCGGACTTGCTCGGCAAGCGGATGCGGAAACCTACGACGTCCACGACCTGATTCGAGAGTTCCTCTTGCGAAGCATGTCCCCTGCTCTGAAAGCGGAATACCACGGCAAGTGTGCTGTCTGGTACGAAAAACAACCCGAGAGTCACGAGATTTTGATCGAAGTGATTTACCACCTCATTCAATCGGGTCAACACGATACGGCTTCCAAATTCATCGTCGACCAAGGCCGACACCTCGTAACGCAGGGCCACATGGAACTGCTCAGCCTCATCGAACAGGTTGACACCACCGAACTCGACGCACCGGCACAACTCTCGATGGCTCAGCTCCAAGGCGAGATTCTGGCTCTGCTTGGCCGGCTTGACGAGGCTGAGGTTCTGCTTCAAACCGCCTTGGAGCGCGCAGAAGCGGGTGATGAACTGCTCGTCCAAGCCGAACTCCTCTCCTCCATGGCCGACGTGAGCCGGAAACAAGGGAACGCCGACCTCTCACTTCGCCGTCACAAAGATGCGTTGAAGCATTACATTTCGCTCGGAAATGCACTTTGGGCTGCTCGAACCTACAACAACATCGGCTACCTGCTTCGCAGGAAGAACGAACGAAACAAAGCGCTTGAGGCCTACGGCGAAGTTGAAGCGATTCTTGAGTCCTCAGACGATGATGGTTTGGTCGGCAGTCAAATCACCCTTGCAAGAGCCTTGATCGACCTAGGAGAGGTTGACCGGGCCCGAGATCATGCCATGGCCTCCCATGAACGCACTTCTGAACTGGGGGATGCGGCCTTACACGCTCGTGCTCAGGCGGTTCTTGGCAGGTATTATTCACGGGTGGAACAATCCGAATTGGCCTTGTTCCACTACAACGAAGCGCTTGAAGCGATGAACGAAGCGGGCGATGTTCAATCCTTGGTTGAAATCACGATGTTGTTGGGGGAGGTGCTCCACGATGCTGGCCGAGGTGAAGATGCGATGGAACATTATCGGGAGGCTCTCGTGCTCGCTGAAGCCAACGACCTGCGCATGCAGATCGGCGAGTTGCTCACGCGGCTGGGTGGCCTCTCACCGGAACGTCACGAACGCATGGAGTACTTGCAGCGAGCGCTGAAGGTGTTCCGTGAATTGGGGGCGAAATCCCGCATGCGGGAAGTGCAATCCTTGGTTCACCGCGCCGTCATGAGCCGTTGATGAGGTTCATTGAACCGCAGCCGGCCGGTCAAGCGAGAGGAAGGTCACACCGTCTTCATGGACCACCCAAAGGCGTTCAACGCCTGCGAGGGGCACACGTCCTTCGTGCACACCAGCACCCGTTCCCGATAGGGTCACGGAGGTATCAAGCGGCCCGCCCTCATCGATGAGGAGGAGGGATGTGTCCCTTATTTCCAACCAAAACAACGATTCGTCGGCTTCGCTGGGTCGCCATGCGACCTCCTCGGCGTAGGAAATGTTGCCGCCCAAGCGACTGGCCTCGTCCGCCCGTTCTACGGCGGCGGCGAGGTCGTCCATGTTGGCTTGAATGGCTTCTTCGTTCCAACGGAGTCGCGTGTTGGTTTCGATGTCCCACGCCCAAACACTGAACATCGTCATGAGCAAAACCCCGAGGAGGAACGTGAAAATGTACCCCAATTCGGTGGCCGCCGCTCGGGTGTCGTTGCGAAGAAGCGTTCCGTTCACAACAGCACCTCCCGAGTCGTCACGTCGAGGGAAGCCAACTGCAACGTGAATTCAATCACTTCCCCGTTCGTGTGCCAGACGGCTTCCGCGGTACCGTAGCTCGGGTCGGGTACCCATCCAACATAATCGGTCAACAGGTCCAGTCGGCCGGGGTACACGGTCCAATCTTCACTCGCTTCAAGTCCGATACCAGCGCTATCAGCAATCGCTGTTCCGTAGGGTTCCGACCATCCTCGCCTGACTTCGTAGGCGGGCGTGGAGGCCAACGACGTCCGATGAACGAGTTCAATGTCGAGCTCCAATTCACCCGCACCGCTGTCGCTGTTCGCCGTGGGATGAAGCGAAGGAACGGTGGCCGCAAACCTTGGGCCGGGGCCGCCTCGGTCGGACGGTGGCACGATGACGTACGGGTTGAACTCCGGATGGTTCGTCACCACGGCGCCCCCGGTAAAGGCCACTTCCATGCCGGCGATGGACGATTGGAACTGGTATGCCAACCTCGAGAGGTGGAAGGACCACACCGTCCCGATGGAGGCGTGAGTAGCAATCCCGTCGCTGCCGACGACATCAACGGCCACGCTTGCAGGGTGGCGTCCGTCAATCCAAGCGTTGTGAAGGTCGACTTCGCTTCGTCCGCCCATACGCTCCCACGGCAGGTCGGTGGTGATCCATCCGCTGGCTTGGGTGGCCACGGCGGTGCAGCGTTCAGCTCCGTCGTGCGGGAGGTGCTGCAACCCGTGATCGCCAGCCGTTCTGACGAGGCGGAGCGGGTGGCCAGAAGTGACGGTGAGGTCGGTGGTTCCCAAGGGGGCTGCGATGTTGGCTCGGTTGTTGGCGTCCAAGAACACCCCCGTGGCGTTGCCTGCTCCGGAGAGGTTCCAGGTTGAAGTGTAGCCAGAAAGGCTGTAATGCAGCGTTTCAGTGGTTGTGTTCTCCGGGTTGGTGTATGAGAAGGCGCCACCCGAAATTCCGCCCGTGTCGTCGGCCGGTACGATGGTGCTCCCGACCGCGTCGTTTGAGCGGTTCAAGGCGGTGGATGCGACCCATGTCACGAAGACATCTCCGTCAGCGTCCAGTTCCAGTGCTCCCTCATCGTAGGACGGGGGCCACTGAACATCCTCCATGCCCCCAGCGCTCACCGATACGCCTCCACCGCGCCACGTGACGGTCACGACCGATTCACCAGGGTTGGTGATGCGGAGGGTCCCGTTGAGATGTGGGGGTAAAAATTCGTGTCCGAGGTACATGCCGGTTTTCGAGGGCCATGCCGTGAGGCCGAGATCGTTGTCGGTGTTTGATTTCACAAGCAGACGTGAAGGTGAACTCGTCGTGATGTGAGCCACCGTGTCCGTTTCGAGGGTCAAATCGTGCGTGAACGAAACCGCCGTGCGAGCCAAACCGCTGGGCAGGCCGTAATGGATGGTGGTTTGGTCTCCAACCGTAAGGTGAATTTGATTGGCGGCCTCGCTCAGCACATGAATCGAAGCGGTCCCTGCTTTCAGCGGGATGGACCATGCGTGACCTTTTTTGTCGGAGGGTTCAGGAGAATTGGGCAAGATGTAGGCGGCACCACTATCACCGGTTTCGCCCAAAACAGTGAGGGCGTGGCTTGATACCAAGATGGCAGTGCCGAGGCTCGAGAGGTCAAAGGCATCGGTTTGGTCAACCCGAAGAGCCACGTTCCCAACTTCGTCTCCGTTCACCTTCAAAGCGACGTCGATGGGGCCCAACGGCATCGCCAGGCCGGGGGTGACGGTGAACATCACCCGGTCAAGGTGGCCGTCCAAGGTGTAGTGGTAGGGCCGGTCCGGGCCGAGCCGAAGGTCCGTCACACACACGGCTTCAACAAAGCTCTCGGGGTGACGAATCTCAAGTTCATCATCAAAATCCAAGGCCCCTCGGGCCCGCAGGGTCATGTCTTCCTGCCACGTGGCTGAATACCACATCCCGCCACGCATGCTGTCCCAAACGAGGTTTCCGTCAACAGGAATCAGCGTGGCGTGCGCTGAGTCACCGGGCATGCCTCGTTCGCTGAGGGTGGCGGTTTGGTGTGCGAGCAGGGTCATTTGCGAGGACATGTCGTGGCGTTCAACCGAACCTTCCATCTCTTCGATGACCGGCATCATCGAGACCATCATCAGACCAATGATGGAGAGTACTCCGCCGAAAAGCAGCACGGTGGCTACCGCCGCTGAAACGGCCTCCTCCTCACGATGCAGGTGCCCCCTCAACGGCTCACCTCGATGCGTTGAAGGTCCACTTCGAAGTACAACGGCAGGCCTTGGGCGGAGACGCTGAAACCATCGGCACCGCTGGCTCGGCCGAACGGAGCGAATCCGATGTAGGTGTCAAGGGTCCCAGCAGCCCGTTGGACCGTGTACTCCGAAAGCCAGTTGTCGTGGTATTGAGGCGTCACAACATCGTGGAGGGCGTTGCTGACGCTGAATTGAACGTTGTACGCTTGCCCGCTGAAGAGCGTCATGGGCCCTTGGGAAACGAATTGCATCCCGATGTTCGAGCCGGTGCCGATGCTCCCGTTGGTCACCACGTCGGTGAGGAGCATGGAAAGGCGCAACTCGTCGTTGGCCATCCGGTCAAATTCAACCAGCGGCATGGCGCTCACGTCCCATACGCCGTTGGGAAAGCGTTCAGCACGGGCGTTGTTCATCAACACGATCTGGTGCTCACCTTGGCCAAGCGAGGTGTGGATTTCAAGCCCCGAGAGGGTCCATGTCACCTGTCGGTGGAGCGGCCGGTCGTCGGCCCCATACACGGTCACGATCATCCAATGGTTGGCGCTCCCGTTGTGCGAGACGAGCACTTCTTGGTGACTGGCCGCCACCTCGGCGCTAAAGGAGACGCCGGGGGATTCAACGGTGATGCTTCGTGCGGTTTCGTTGGCTGAAAGCACGCCGATGGTGGTGTCGTTCACGGTGCGCAACGAGATGCTCTCGGAAGGCGTGAGGTCAGCAGCGATGGTCCAATGCTCGACGTTCTGCACCGGGCGAATGGAGGTGGATTGGATGGCCAGCGTGTTTCGAAACCCGGTGCCTTCCGGTGCGTTGCCGGCCACTTCGATGCGATCCTCAATCCGGTCGGCCAGGCCCGTTGCTGAGTTCCAGTTGGTGTTGTCTTCGAAATCAGACAGGTAGGGGTTGAGGAAAATCCACACGCCCCCCATGATGGTGATGACCATCGCCAACAGCATCACGACACCAAGAACTTCGCTGACCGCACGTTCCTCGTCCCGCATGGGGCGGGCAGCGGTTTGCGCCGTTTGCCGGTTCACGCTTTGGACAGGATGAGGTATCATTTAGCCATTCACCCCAAATCCTGCGGTGAGGCTCAGTTGCGGAGGTGGGTTTCGGTCTCGACCTCGGAGACCTGGCCGATGTAATGGGAGAAGTCCGGACCGTCTTGTTCCGAGATTTTCAAGTCGCCCGTAAAGACCTCCGCAATGTGGTACAGCACGGTGGATTCTGCAATGTGGGGGCGGTTGTTTTTCTGACTCAAGTGCGTGAGGACGATGGTGCGTGTCGCTTCGGTGCACACTTCGGCCAAGAACTGGCCGGTTTGGTCGTTGGAAAGGTGCCCTCCTCGCCCGGAGATGCGGTCTTTCAAACTGTAAGGGTACGGGCCACCAAGCAATTTCTTCTCATCGTAATTGGCTTCGATGGAAATGTGCTCGCAGCCGCGAACATGGTTCACCAATTCGTCGGTCCACGAACCCAAGTCGGTGATGATGGCGGCCCGTTCCCCGTTGTGGCTGGCAACGAAAGCGACGTTGTCCGAACCGGCATGCGGCACGGGAACCGGGAGGATGGAGAGGTCCTCGCCCACACGAATCAAATCAAGCGCTGCGAAGTGCGTGGTCAACGGAGGCAAGAGGTCGAGTTCCAAGGCGGTTCGTTCGTTCGCGAGGATTTGGGTGCTCCATCGGGTCTGCATCACGCGCGCACCACCGCCATGGTCGCCATGGTGGTGTGAAATGAACACGCAATCGATGTCTTCAGGGGTGAGGTCGAGCCGAGCGAGCCGTTTTTGGAGTTGGGCACCGCTGAATCCTTGGTCGATGAGCACCCGCACCTGCGGAGTTTCCAACAGCGTCGAGTTGCCTCGGCTGCCGGTTCCAAGGTGGGTGATGGTCATCGTCATGCGAACATGGTGGAGCGGTCGCGGGAGATTCTTGAACACACCGACCCACCCCAACGGTATCGGACGGTTTTGCGGTGTTCTGACCGTTCCCAACAGACGGGTGTATGAACAATGTTCCATCACCCTCATAAGCAATCTTGGGGAGGTATTCCATGAGCGAAGCGCACGCTTTGCAGCAGGCGAGGACATGCGACGGAGTCAAACAACCCTTTTGACCACGCTCGCTGTTGTTGCGAGTTTGCTCTTCATGTCTCAATTTCCTTCCATCTCAAACGTGGCGAACGTCCACCCCGATGACACCACGCAAACGCCTCCTCCGAATACGGACTCGGACGGCGACCTCATTCCCGATGTCCACGAAACGCTATTTGAAGGGTGGATGAACTGGACCGCTCCCGACGGGCGTTCTGTGACCGTCAAGGGGCTCGACAAAGACGATGCGTCCGATGCCGATACGGACAGGGACCTTGACGGCTTGAACGCCACCGAAGAATTCTGTTGGCCGTATCCTGCAAATTGCACCGCGCCGGGCTTCCCACGGGGTCTCACCGGCGAACTTGACGAGAACAGCGACCGCGTCTACCTCGACCCCCGCATGGCCGACACCGACGGCGACGGGATGCCCGACGGTTTCGAAGCTTACATGTGTCATCGAATGGGAGGATTTGACCCGGTGAACCTCCGCTTTGTTTGCCCGTCGTTTGACCCCCTGAACGGGAGCGACGTGACGCTGGACACCGACAACGACGGGTTTGACGTCGACCGCAACGGCTTCATGAGCGAAGCGGAGCGCTTCACCGCTCCAGAAGAATACGCCCACGGCATGCCGAGCAACTACACCACCGAACTTGATGGCTTGTGGTGCTATGCGACCCTTCCAGAAGGTGCCCTGCTGAAGAATTGGCCCTACATACCGTCGGGCGGGAACGCCACCTTCCACAATTTGCTGCCTGCTTGCACCAACAGGGATGTTCCACATGTCGGCGAAGACCTGTGGCTTGGGACCGATCCGCTGCTCGACGATTCCGACCGCTACCTGTGGGATGGGTTTTCCATCCGCACGCTGTACCCCTCGTTCGGGGACGGCATCCCAGATGGGTGGGAGGTGCATTTTGGCCTCGACCCGCTGAACCGGTCAAACGCTCTCGATGACCCTGACCGAGACGGTTGGGACGCAAACCGAGACGGTGGAATTTCCGAAGATCTTTCCCGGGCCATGACGGCCTTGAAGGTTGGAGAAGCCTTGTCCACGCTTGAGGAGTATACGGTTCACTACGATGACGGGAACACGGTGTATCCCGGCTTGAAAACCACCCATGTTGGCGATGATGAACCCTTCTCGACCTATCCGCTGGTGTACGAATCCGACGATGAAACACTTTCAATCATGCACCACGATGTGCGAGCCCTCGAAACCCACGATGACAGCGTTTACGCCATGACACGGTACGGGGTGAGCATCATCAACGAAGCGTCATCCACACAATCCCACCATTGGTTGCCCCAAGGGGTTGAACTCACCGACGGGTTCCTCGCACGCTCCGATGGAGCACCGTTTGCCTTGGTCCTCGGGACGACGGTTGGTTTTGCCGTCGCTCCCCTGCTGGCGGACGGCACGCTCCCCGCAATTAGCGCTTGGGATTGGTCGCTAACCGGGCATGTGAACGCCATCGCCCCCCTCTCGGGCGACAGCGGTTCCGTCCAAGTTCTCGGTCTGGGCGATGCTGGCGAGGGGGCTTTGATCGAACTCAACAATGTAGCCTCCATTTCCGAAACCCACGACCTCGGTCCTGGGTTGGTCTCCATGCTGGCTGAGGCAAACGCCTCCGTCACGGACATTGAACACGGCCTCGCAGGGGGCGCAACCCTCACGCTCTTCGTGGGCACCGACCGCGGCCTCCTCGTCGTGGAGACCGCTTCGGCTCAGGACGAAACCACCGGTGAATGGCGCTTCTTTTACACGCAGGACGATGTTGAACTTCCCTCGGACGTCGACGAAGTTCGCAGCCTCCCGCTTGGCTCCACCGGGAACCCAGCAGAAGTGCGAGCGATGGTTTTGGATGGCCCGACGTCGACCAACGCCCAGATTTTGTGGTTTGGGACGCCGGCTGGATTGCACAAACTGAATTTGAACGACGATTCCATCGACCACAGCGGGCTGCTTCTCCACCCGGGCGTGGATGGTAAATTGTCACGAGAAACCAACAGCATCCGCAGCATCCATCCAACGGGGGACGAGGTTCTGGTCGGCTCGGACTGGGGGTTGTGGGCTGTGGCCGGTGATTACGCTTCGGTCTACGGGCTCCAAGACCAAACACGGCTGCCCGGGGAGATTGTCGCCATCACCACCGTGGTGGAGGAAGGCAACGTGACGGTGTTCGGCGCAGCCTCTCCCGGACGCTATGCGAATTTGCTCTTGATGGACCCGGGCGCGAACGATTCCGATGCAGACGGCATGCCCGACGGCTGGGAGGTGGTTCACGGCCTCGACCCGACCGACCCGTGGGATGCGCTCTACGACACCGACGGCGACGGGCTCGACCTTGACCAATCGGGCGACATGAATCTTGAACGTTTGTGGACCAACCTCGATGAGTTCCGGTACACCAAACTCACGCCGGAAGGGTACAATTCAACCGACCCCCGCCTTGGTGACACCGACGGCGACGGCTTGGGCGACGGTGCAGAGTACTTCGGTTTCTTCTTTGAACAATCCACGCTTTGGTGCCACTACACGGTTCAACTGGTTCATGTTTGTGACGATGCAGCGGGTCAATCAGCCAACGCCACCTACCTCGCGATGGCCAACGTCGACGCTGCAACCGACCCCACAAACCCCGATACCGACGGTGATGGGATGCCCGATGGCTGGGAAATCCAACACCGGCGATGGGTCGGAACCACCTTCTCTGGCGGGAACAACTGGAGCCTTGACCCCTTGCGGGCCGAGGATGCGAACTGGGACGCTGACGGTGACGGTTTGCCGAATCTTTGCGAGTACCAATGGTCCATCGTTCGTTTGATGGGGCTCAACGGTGACCTTCTGGAAGATTACGGTGAATCCCCCGAAGCGGTGGAGGCATGGGCTGTTGCCGACCCGAACCTCGTTGATTCCGACGGCGACACGCTGCCCGACGGTTGGGAGTCCAAAGGCCTCTGCTCTTGGGACCCAAGCCGACTCGGTGTGAATCCCCTCAACGGCTCGGACGCCTTTGAGAATCCGGACGGTGACGGTTATGACGTCAACCACGACGGTGTGTTAAGCTCCGACGAAGCCTTCGTGAATTACCTCGAGTACCACGTCCGCACAGACCTGTTCAGCGGGAACGCCACCCTTTCGGGCGAGCCTCTTCCCGGTGGATTCACCACCCAACTCTTCGACCGCATCGGGCAACTCGGGCAACCTGACGCAACCTTTGCAGAACGAGCATCAGGGGCCGTCACCTCTGGTCTTTCCACCTACAGCGTTGGTGCAGCAGACCCGCTGAGCGCCGATACCGACCAAGACGGCATGCCTGACGGATGGGAAATCTGGCATGCTCGATGGAACCTCCTTGAGGATGCATGGACCTTGAATCCACTCGACAGCACCGACCGGTGGGAGGATGCGGACAGCGACGGCATGACGAATTGGGAAGAATACAATGCCGTCTCTCCCCTGATGAGCGAAACCGACGCCAACCGTTCTTCGCCGCAATGGTTTGTCACCACCATCGGTACGGCGTATGCGCTTCAACAGTGGCCCGGGATTCCCACGGAATCCTCCTTCGGGGATTTCTTGACCCAAGAACAGATCAACGCCACCGGATGGACCGCCGACCCCAACAACGTTGACACCGATGGTGACGGTATGCTAGACGGTGTTGAATTGCTGTTCACTTCATGGAACGTCTCCGCTGCGACGTGGACGCTCAATCCGTTGGTGGCCGGTGACGGTGATTTCGACGGCGACGAAGACGGTTTGATCGACCGACAAGAGTTCGCCCTTGCTACCGAACAACCCGATAACGGGGTTGATCATCCCAGTGATGCTCCCTTGATGCACGTTGACGGGGATTTCCAACAACCCACCGAAAAGGCGCAGCGGGTGTTCAACATTCTGATTTCAAAAGAAACGCGAGGCAAACGCCTGCTCAACGACTTCAACGCTTGGCAGCAGGGCGAACCGCCCAACGCCTTCATTGAGGTGGTTCTTGGCATGACCGACCCAACCATCCCGGACACTGACGGCGATGGGATGTACGACGGCTTTGAGTATTGGTTCACTTCGTGGGATTTGGATCAGAACCGTTGGTCCATCAACCCCCTCATCGACGGCGATGTTAACCTGGACTCTGACCAAGACAGCTTTGATTGCAACGGCGATGGTGAGATTGATGCCAACGAATCATTCACCAACCTTCGGGAATGGGAATCAAGAACTTGGGGCAAATACCTCAATCGAAACACGGTGCCTGCATCCTTGGGGATCATTGACTTCGGTGAGGACGCCATGCTGGCTTACCAAGAGGAACTCGGTTATTCCCTCATTGAAGCCCAGGCAGCCCTCTACCAAGACTTCGTTGAGAAGGGGCAGGAATCGCTTGATCGGATGGCAAAAATCAACTCTTTGGAAAGCGAGAATTTCAACCGAAGTTTGCGCGGCGTGGCCGACCCCACCCACCCTGACTCCGACAGCGACGGCATACCGGACGGTTGGGAGTATTGCTACGCCATCTTTGGAATGGAGGACAGCACCACGCAGAACCATTGGGCGGCCAATCCGATCAACCCCTGGGACGTGGTCTACGACGGTGACCACGACGGCTGGTACGACCGAACGGCGTTTGACATTCCTGCTGCGCAGGGCTCCTGGGATGACCGGGTCTTCCTTCCTTCGGGCGTGACCATTCAGAACGGCATCGGTGATTTGCCGTTCACCAACGCCATGGAATACGACAACCAGACCCGTCCCGACTTGAACGACAGCGATGAGGACAGCCGAACCTACATCACCGTTGTCGAGAACGGGGCCGTCGTCTCCCACGAACGGGATTACAACTACTCGGACGGCCGAGAGGTGTTCAAGTACGGTTCAAATCCAAGCGATAACGACACGGACGGAGACATGCTGCCTGACTGGTACGAGTACAAACTTGGCTGGAACGAGAGCAACGACAACTTCAGTTCCTATCTCCAAATTCAAGTCGTTTGGATTGATGTCGCAACCGGCGGTCCATGCGACACCTCGACCACCTCATGTTTACCGTTATCCCAGGACGGTTCGGGTGGCACGTTGAGCCGTCCGGATATCGATATGGCGTGGTTTACGCTCAACCCTGCGGACCCCAACGATGCGAATGCAGACCCGGACCAGGACGGCAACTGGGACTGCACGGGTGCGGGGTGCACTTACGAACCGTACACCAATTTCCAAGAGTTCTACGCCATCACGCTCAACGAGTACTCCTCGCCCAACGCTGTGCGTTTGAGCGGTTTAACCTACGATGGGTCGCCGGTGACGGAAGGGTGGCAGTTCCGCGCAGCGATTCTCGGTCTCGGGCAATCAAATGAACTGGTGTTGAACTACCTCAAACTGGACAAATACGCCGGTCCAGACCGGCAGTACGGATACATTGTTGACGATCAAGACACGGATTTCCTCTCGGTGGACCCCAGCGATGACGTGGTGCTGATGGCGGGGAACCGAACCGATCAGTGGGACATCTACTACGCAGGTTCGCCGAACACGGCCCCGGTTCGAAGCGTTGGTGAACACGAATTCGGCTGGTACCTCCTCGACTTTGACGACGACCATTTGGCCGAGGGTTCCAACCCGATGAATTGGGACACGGACGGGGACTGGATGAACGATTGGTTCGAGGTGCGAGACGACGAAGAAGACGGGGTGCGAGGGGATTCCTCTCCCATCCGTTACGACTCTCGACAAACCAGTTGAAGCGCACCTCGGCAGACCCAAAACCGCATGGTTCAAATCGTATGTCGGCTGTCATGTTTCCATGCAGGGTAGCGGACAGCATACAATTCAGGCCCGTGGCGTCTTTTTCCTGCTTGTTGGGTTGATGTTCCTCACGCCGCTCGGTCCCTTGGCCAACATGACGATGGGTGATGCGGAAGCCGCTGCAGGGACCCGTCACGTCTACGCCTTCAAAGACGGTTCAACCGAACACATCGCCCTCTACCAAGGCGCAAATCCTGACCTTGGGGCCACCGTCGAACTTCCCAAAGGTGCCCTCGTGACCGACGTCAGCATGACCCTTTCGGGCGCCTCCGCCACCGGATGGTCGCAAATCATCGCCGACGACCGTGTACATTGGGTCCGTGGGGCTGCCACAGGAACCGACGATCGTAGCGGTGACTTGACGCTGGCGCTTTCCAACGTGAGTCGAAACTTCCTGCCCCACGGAAACGATGCTTACGTTCACCCTAGCTCCGATGCATGGTTGGACAACGGTTCGTATGCGCTTCGCCAACCCCACACCTCCAACGCCACGGAATCGCTCTTTTCCCAGCAACTCACCAAAACATCTTCATCGTTCATGGCCCAAAGCCAAGGGGCCATCCTGAAGCATCATGATTGGCTCTTCCTCTCGACCTGGTCTTCATCGAGTTTTCACAACGTCGTGGAGCGTTTGTACCCCAACAACGCCACCCGAGAATCCGTCATTACCCTTGAACAAGCCTCCTGCACCTTGCCGCAAAAACACTCCTCATCCTACTACGCCTACTACGGTTTCCGAGATTGGACGGTCACCGATGATGAACGTCTGTTCGGGATTCTTTCGGGCTACCGCTACACCTACGGTTCGACAGCACCCGTGAATTATCATCGCGTGATGGAAATGGACATCTCTCGCGACGACACGTGGACTTGCATTGATTCCTACGACATTTCCCCCTCCGTTGGTGAATACACCGGAATCGCTTACGACCGAGATACGGGCAAAGTGTGGGTGGCTCACAACGCCATGAATCGCCTCTATGCCTACGACTTTGCGGGCGACGGGACTTCGACCTACACCCGAAGCCAGGAGTTCTTCTCCTACACCTCGTCCTCCACCTCATCTTGGGAGTGCGGCGGCACCACCACCAACAACCAGAAGCAGATGCTTCGGGGCCTGGAAGTCAACGGGTCCACCTTCTACATGCGCTGTCAGAAGGATTACTATTACAACGACCGAGACCAACTTGAGGCTTGGTCGGTCTCTGGCTCTTCCTCGGCCTTGATTCCTGAATCGACCGTTCGTCAAATCTCTCGTCTCGGGTACGGCTTGCAATTTGATGGCGAGCGCTTTGTCACCGTTGACAGCGGATACTCCACCTGGTCGGGGGCAACGCTCTACTACCGAGAATTTGGGACCGGCTGGCTCTACGAAACGACGCCGTCACCGGGCACCACCACATGGTACGGGGACGTGATTCAAACCGGCGACCCGGTGCTCGCCGCCAACGTCCAGACCTATTGGTCAGCAGCGTCCATTGGAGACCGGGTTGATTACTGGGTTTCTGCCGACAACGGGACCCACTGGGAAGAAGTGGACTCAAACGCCACGATTCACTTCGACTACCCCGGAACGGAATTGGTTTGGAAAGCCCAACTGATCGGTTCAACAGCCGTATCCTGGTGGGTGGACATGGATTACGCCACCGCCTATTCTTTGCAGGGCGACTGGACTTCGCCTCATTTCAACACGGGCACCAAGGTGGGGAAAGTTCGACCACAATGGACCGCTGATGTTCCGGCCGGCACCACGCTGACGGTTCAAGTTTCCAACGACAACGGGACGACGTGGTTGGACGCCCAGAACAACGCTGAAACGAGTTTCTCAACCGAGGCAGCCGGCAACACCCTTCGGTACGCCGTGGTGATGGGGACATCGGACGCAACAAAGACACCCAAACTTGACCGATTTGTCCTCGAATACGAAGAAGGCTACCCAGACCGCCCCATGCTCGACGTGGGCGGTGACGGCACCTACGATTGGGAGTCCGATATCTTCCTCAACGAGTCTTCCGTGGTGGCTTCCGACGACTCACCGGTGGGCGACATCGTGAAGAAAGCGCCTACGCTGGTGGACGCTTTCAACGACCACATTCCCGAAAACGGTGACGGAATGGTGACCATCCCCATCGGCGTGAAAGCCGCCAGTGCCGGTCGTGTCAAGATTTCCAACATCGACATCACCTACGCCATGCAGACCCGAGCCGTCGATGCTTCCTTTGAAGGAGGCCTTGCAGCACCTGACGGCATCTACCGCAACTTCATCACTCGGGTTGCCCCAGGCGATGACGTTGACCGAGTGACCAAAGCGGTGATCGCCATCGACCACTCCTACGGCGAAAACCCCTCGTTCACATGGGAGCGAGGCGATGCCTGTACGGTGAACAGCGACGGCGGAGGCATCGTGGTCTTTGACGTCGCGAATTGCACGTCAACGGTTGATGCGAACGACGTGGTCTCCATCTGGATGCCGACCAAGGTCAACTGGAGTTGGGACGATGAGGCACGAACCGAAGCCATCGTTTCCGTGGAAGACGATTTGGGGCCTTCGGTGACCCAATGGATGACCTCGGACATGAAACTGGTCGTTGAAAACGACATCCAACTTGACGGACTCAGGGTTTGGGAGGAGACCGGGCGACAACTCTACCCCATGGATTGGGTCCGAGGCGGATTCAACCTGAGTTTCAGCGGTTCCATCCATTTCCAAGATTCTCAATTGATGCCGCCTGCGGGCAGTTTCTCATTGCGTGTAATCGGTCAAAACGTGACGTTTGACGGCGACCCTATGGGCGAACCCATGGTGCTCTACGAGGAGGTCAACCCCGCCTTTGGCGCATACAACATGACCTTCACTTCGCCCATCGAGTCGGCCCCCGGTGGGATGATCTTCTACGTTCAAGCCGTGAACCTTCAGAACGGGTCCACGTTCACGAACCCGAATTACAACAGCATCCGTTTGATTCTTGACGGCAATTCACCCCTTGTGTTGAGCGCCACGCCACTTGACGGCAGCGAGCGTCACGCAGGGGCCGCTGGTGTGGGCCAGTCGGTGTCCATCGTGGTGCAAGATTCCGTCGACCCGCCTCGCCAGTTGAACCTTCACTATTGGGTGGGCTGCAAAGCCAGCGAAGCCATTGGGTGCACCGATTACAATTTTGATGGCCTCCCGAACGAAGACGAATACGAACTGGCCACTCTTTCCTCTCCTGAGACCCGTGCAGGCGGATTGAACATCTTCGAGGGTTTGATCGACGATTCCATGCTCCTGCACCGCCAGCGCGTTTCCTTCTACGTCTCGGGAGAAGACGAGCAGAACAACCAAATCGCCATGGGCCAAGGCCCTGTGTGCCCACCGTCGACCATCACCTGCGGATTCCGTCCGGGTGAAGTGCTGCCTGATTGGGACGCTGATTTGGTCACGTACCACATCCGCCAGGAATTTGAACCTGAAGTGGATTTGGGTAACACCTCCATCCTTGGCCACGACGATTACGAACCGCTCCATCCTGGTGTTCCTTACACTGCGCAAATCAAGTTGAGCGACACGAACGGTTGGCAGGACATTCAATACGTCCAAATCGCCCTCGGCGGCGACTTTGACGACGACGAATCCTCGTTGTTTGTTTCGCTCGCACCCGGGCCCGACGGTCAGCCTCAGGCGGTCATGACCTCCGGTTCAAGCAACATCGCCGTATCCAACCTGTACTCCACGGCGGAGCTTGAGGAAGGTGATGATTCGGTGATCGTCATTCAGGCCCGCTTCCAGCTGACATGGATGTTCCCCGAAGCCTTTGACACCGACGGCGAGTCCCATTTCCTGCCTCGTGTTAAAGTGACGGACATGCCGTGCAACGACAACGAAATGACCCCGTGTTTCGAAGTTGAGGAAGGCATGGGCGACGATTGGTGGAGCCTCGACAACGATTTCCGATTTGACACGGAAGCGGGTCACATCCGAGCGATTGAACTGCGCAACAGCGAAAATCACTACAACGAAGAAAATTTCGAAACCATCATCGGAGCTGGACAAGCGCTCCGAGTCTCCGGGCGTGTTCTGTTCTCGGAGGACGAAACACCGGCACCCCCGGGGGCCTTTGACGTCGTTTTCGGTGATTTTGAAAACAACTGGCGAACTTCAACACGCGAAGACGGGGATTTCAGCCTTGACCTTCTCGTGCCGTCGGTTCGCTCTGGACGGTTGGACTTGCGCCTGAGCATGGATGACCTTCCAGGTTTGGCGTTTGATGAGAGCGACTTCTCGCCGCGTGTTCGTCTCGCCGTTGACAGTTCACGACCAACGATTGACAGCATTTCCTTGGGCGGTGTTCCCGTAGGCTCGCCGATTTCCATCGGCGCAGCCGACAACTTGGAGGTCATCTTGGTGACCAACGATGAAAACGGGTTCGACTTCGATGAATCCGCCGTGCTCCACTACCGGGTCAAAGCCGGGGAGGCTGAAATTTCACGAGGCAGCGTCTTGCTTCCTGACATCACGAGCTTTGGCCAGGAATACTTCTGGAGCGGCAACCTTGACCTCACGGATTCGGGTGCAACCACGTTGCTCCCATCGTACAACGTCGATGTCTGGGTTTCGGGGTCGGACAAAGCCGGCAACCCGTACGACACCGTTGACAATTCCATGGGTGAGCCGTTCGCCTCATGGCCGCTCTCTCTGCTCGGTCCCCGAGTTGACCTGCAACACGAAGCCTCGTCGCTTCAATGGGATGTCCCGTCGCCTTATGAAGGTGAAACGGCGACCATGGTTGTTCAAACCGAAAACCTCGGCGGCAACGGTGTGGTTGAGTACGCCTTGCAGAAGCTGGTTGACGGAGGCTTCTGGTCGACCGTCAACAGCGTGACCGTGGACGCTACGGCTGGGACGACCCTCAGCGCAGCGTTGCCGGTCGTGCCTGATGAAGGGGCTGGGTCAACCATCCAATACCGTGTTCTCGTTTTGGTTGACGGTGTTGAGATGGACCGTGCGGTCGTCGCCTCCTTGTTCATCAAAGAGGAAACGGTTCGTGACGGTGAAGCCCTCACTCAACAACTCTCGACGGATGTCTTCAGCGTGACTTTATTCATCATCGCCCTCGCTTCGGTCTCCTTCGGCATGTACGCACTCGTCCTCCGTCGCCGTCTCCTCGCACCCGAAACGGAAGAAGAAATGGCTGACCAAACCGACGTCGTGGCTGAACAGATGGCTTCGGCCAAGGCAGTGCCGACGATTGAGGCACCGCCTGCACCAACGGGCCAAGTCCCTCCGCCACCTCCCGGTTCCGCCGTACCAGCACCTCCGCAACAAGCGCCCGAGGCCCCCGTTCCCGACCGCAGTTCACCGCCGCCTTTGCCTCCGACTGGACTTCCCGAGGGTTGGACAGAAGCCCAGTGGACGTCCTACGGTTGGCAGTACATTGACGCCCTCGCCAAAAAATGAGGATTGATCGGCCGTGGACGACGCCCCAGTTGACGGCATGGTCACGCTGCAAGAGCGGACCGTGAATTTGGTAAATCAACTCAACATGCCTCTGGTGGAAGTTTCCCTTGTTCTTGCACGCCACATCAATCGGCTGATGGGGACCTTGAACGAGCACCTTGCGTCCACGGGACAATCGGTGAGCGATCGCATTTCCCAGCCATGGCCGCTTGAAGTTGAAGCCTCTGCTTCGTCATCGAGCTTTTCCCTCGAGAAAGTGTTGGACATCGTTGACGAACAGCGAATGGACATTCTTGACACCTTGATTCGTGTCACCTTGGTCGAAATCAACGCCTCGGTTATCGACGCCTTGTTGGCTTTGCGGGCATGGGAGCACCTTGCTCGAAGCCAATTGGCCATGGTGACCGGGCCCGGGCAATTGTTCTCTCCCTTGGAGGTCCCTGAGGACTGGTGAACAAGGGCTTCAAAAACGACGACCACGAGGCAGAATCATGGCCCCCACCCGGATCACGAGCCTCCTGCTTGTCACGATGATGGTGTCCATCTCCACGGCAGGTTGCTTCGGTGATGACGGCCTGCAAATTCTCCCGGAGAAGAAAGGTGTTCCGGGCGGACTCACGCTCGCTTGCCTCAGGGACGCCTCGTTTACCTCAATGGTCATTGAGATTGATCACGCTCCGGGTTATCGACCCTACACCAGTTCGACCGACCTGTTGGTTGAGCGGTTGGAACAGGTCTGCGACAAGCCCGGCGGCATTTCCGTAGCCTACCGGGAAGTCAATTTCGAACAACCGACCTCTTGGAGCGCCCAAAACGTCCGTGACGAAGGATGGGAACACAAAGACGCCTCTCCGATGGACGGCTCCACCCTGCGCTGGCAGATTCTTTTCCCCGAAGGCACCTACGAAGACGAGAGCGTTCTGGGTGTTGCGGTTGATGCCTCGACCGTGGCCCTCTTCGGGGATGCCATTGACGAAGCCGATGGCTTGCTCGGACGTCCGTCGGTTGAAGATGTTGAGAACAGCGTCATCGTTCATGAAGCGGGCCACCTTCTGGGCCTTGTCAACCTCGTCTACCAATCACCGGTAGCGCACGAGGACAGCGAACATCCCGGGCATTCCAACAACGAAGACTCCGTCATGTACTGGGCCATCGAATCAACAGGCTTGAGGAATTTCATCACCGGTGATCTTCCTTCGGAGTTTGACGACGATGATTTGGCGGACCTTGCTGGTTTGGCGAGCGGTGACATTGCCGTTTCGGATCAACTCTGGCCTTGACCCATCCCTGCAACGGCGTCACGCCATGCGTCGAAGATGGACCAGAGGTAAAGCAAGACCCACAACACGATGGTCAGCGCCAATGGAATTTGAAGCAGGCTCCAATCGGTCGCACGTTGGTGTTGGCGATTGAAGTGTTGTCCTAAGAACAAGAACGGGACGGCAGCAAGAACCGCTGCAATCAGGGGTCGCATCGCACCCCACATGCCGACACCAAACGTGACTTCTCGCCATATTTCGCGAAGCATTCTGGTGCCGAGAAACCCTCGGTCACCGGTGGTGGAATCGGGGCTGAGTTGGACCACCAATTCCTCTTCCATGCCTTGTGGTGGCCGTGCTTGTTTGTGAACTTGGCGCAAAAAGTGGAGGGGATTGAATCAAAAACCTTCGTCCAAACATGCCCACCCATGTCTCCAAGAACCGTCCTTATAACGGGTTTCGAACCCTTTGGGGGCCATGCGGAGAACATCAGCGCCGAGGTTGCTCAGCGCTTGCTTCAGACCCGCCAAATCACGCACCCATGGTCACAGGAGCCCATAGAAGTGGATGTGACGGTTGACGTCCTGACCGTGGATGGGAACGGCGCCAGAACAACGGCTCGCCGCTGGAGGGACGGTCAACGCTTCGATGCCGTGTTGCATTTGGGTTTATGCGAGCGCTGCGAGGTGCCTCAAATAGAACTTCTCGCTCGCGACCGGTTGGACATGCGAATTTCCGATAACCTTGGCCGTCAAATCCGAGAACATACCCTTGACGGGGGAGGGGACCGAGGGCTGTGGGTGGACCCGTCGATTTGGCCTCGCACCGCCTTTAACGTCCCTTTTCATCTCTCGAAGGACGCCGGTTCATTCGTCTGCAACGAGACGTATTTTGAAACGCTGAAAGCCTTGTCGGAAAGCGACACAGGCCCTCTCCCACCGCCTTGTCTGTTCGTTCACCTTCCCGACAAAACACGCCTGGACGTTGCTGCAAGCACGGTCTTCGTGGAGAAGGTGCTTGCCTTCCTGCTTCACCCGACCACGACGCCCCCGGTACGGGTCGTTGCGGCGTACCTCCCCGGCGCTTCCAACCGCCACCTCATCGCCAAACGTGCTCGAGGCGAACAAGACGCCGGCGAGTGGGAGTTCCCAGGAGGAAAACTTGAGCATGGCGAGTCGTGGAAGGAGGCGATTGAACGCGAACTGCAAGAGGAACTGAACCTGACGGTTTCAGCTCGCCACCTCTTGGGATGCGTTGTTCGTACCGTTGGTTCGACCCTGTTTTCCATTCACCTCGTGCAATGCGACTGGGCGGGTGAAGTCAAGGCAGAGGACCTCCTTGTTCACGATGCCCTGGATTGGGTTGACCAAAACGATCGGGACCGTCTTTGGGCAGGCAGGGATGCAGATTTTCATGCTCTGGTCAATGAATTGAGTCACAACCAAGTGGATGCCTCTCCGTCCTCGGCCATGGCCCGTTCATCGTTGATGGACCGCGGCACTTGACTTCGCCCTGGATGCCAGGTGGCCGCCTGGAGCCATTCATCCAAGCCGTTTCCTTCGATGGTGATGGTAAACACCCCGCCCAACGGGTCTTCACCCGGGATTGGAAAAGCAATCTTTTCCGCGAGGGCAGCCAGCCTTGAGATGCTGAATTCGGTCGTGTCGCCTTCCAATCCACGAGCCATGGCGTCAAGGGCGGTGTCAAGGATGCGCTGCTCGTGAAGCAAATGCAGGAAGGTCTTCAGTGAGACGTTTGAAAACCTCCATTCCGCATTCACGGCCTCACCGAATTTGGGTTCTGGTGTCGGGGGTGCTTCACCCGCCTCCGGAAACACGTTGCGAAGGGCTTGTGTCACCTGCATGGGGGAGTCCGCACCAAGGAGCTGCGTGGACACGTGGACGGCAAAGCCCTCACCTACGCCGCTTAATCGGAGACGTTGGTCCACCATGGCTTCGGGAGGAAGGGTTGGGTCAAGAAGATAGGGGTGAAGGGAAAAACCGGCGAAGGGGTGAAGTGAGCAAGGTCCGCCCCACCGCCATGAAAGGCGAAGGGGGACCGTCCATCGCCACGGTCGTTCCCGTTTACAACGAAGCCCTTCACATTGAGGCATGTCTTGAATCGCTGATGCACCAAAGCTTGCCCCCGGAGCAGCATATGGTTCTCGTTCTTGACGGTGGTTCGACCGACGAAACACGTCGGCTGGTTCGCCGTTTTATGGACCGATGCTCCGGCCCAGAATTTCCGATGCTGCAACTGGTGGAAAACCCTTCACGAACGGTGCCCCATGCTCGGAACCTTGCTCTACAACTTCTTCCTGAATCGGTGGTGTTCTTGGTTGAAATGATCGGGCATGCGAAGGTCGAAGCCAACCACCTGGAACAACGGCTTGAGGCTTGGAGGCGCTGCAAGGCGATGTCGACAAAGCCCCTCGCTGGCGTCGGTGTGCGGGTGATAGCGTCCAACGAAGAAGGAGGTAGAACCGCTCGCTGGGTTGAGTCGGTGCTCGCGTCACGGTTTGGCCAAAGCGGGGGTCAATTCAGTCCGTTTCGTCATGCAGGTCCCACCGATGTTCCTGCCTTTGTGATGCACGACCGTTCTGCTGTCGAAGGCGTAGGGGGCTGGGACACCTCGTTCATTACCAGCCAAGACAGCGACCTCTCCATGCGCTTGCTCAAGAGCGGTTACGCTCTCTACAGGTCTCCTGAGCCATCGGTGGCCATGCACAAACGAACAACGCTGCGCCAATGGTGGCGAATGGGACATCGGTACGGGTTTTGGCGGACCAAGGTGCTGATGCGTCATCCAAAGCGGGCAAAATGGCAAGAGTTTCTTCCCTGGCTTGGACTCGTCGGGACGATGGGCTTGTTTTTGGGTGGTGCGAGTTCTTGGTGGATGCTTGCGGCAACGTACATGGCCCTTCTGGCCTTCCTCGGGATTTCACACGGGTGGGCTCACAAATCCGTGACAAGTCTTGTTGGTGTACCGCTTTGTTTCCTCATGCTGCACACGAGTTTTTCCGTTGGGTTGCTCGATGGACTTCTGCGTCGCGGTCGGCATCCTCGGGACCGTGGTTGAGAACAACCACCCAATAGATACATCAGCCAGTGTTCAATGAAGATGGTGAGTGTTATGGGAGAGCCAAGGCGTTTGACCTCTCTAGGACTCGCTGCCCTGCCGTTGTTGTTGATGGGGGTGACGCATCTTTCGCTTCCCCCTCTTCAGGCGACCTTTGAGGTTGAACCTCGTTTGATGTACCTGTGGTATGCTTTCGCCCTCGGTCTCGGCGCATGGCTTCTGCGCCGGACTCGAGTGGTCAGGGACCACGAATACAACCGGGCCAAGGCCATGAAAAAAATTCGTCACGTCTACGAAGCCGAGGCAAGAGGTGTTTGGGAAACAAACGCCCCCCTTGATGCTACCATAGACGAGCGGACAAGGGCCGGGCTCGGTCGGACCATCGGGGAATTCTCGGGCGAGGGAACAGAGATGGAACTCCCAGAGGACGAGCAAGTTGAGGTTCGTATGCTTTCAGAAGCGACCCATGTTGTGAAGGCCAACGCTCGGGTTTCGGGGCAGTCCTCCTTGGACGATGAGGCACCAACCGGTACGGTTGGAGCGACCCGAAGCGACGGTCCCATGGACCGCTTTCTTGATTCGTTGTTCGCCCTTTTTGGTCGTGATCCTCGGGCTGAGCGGGAAAACCGTCGTCGTCAACGGCTTGAACGAGCTGCCTCGAACGCTCCCGTGGTGGCTCAACGACCGGTTGCGCCGCTCCGCCTCAACAAGACCGATGATTCAAGCGAGCTCAACATCGTCTCCATGAGCGATGCAGGTGGGGTTGAAACCGTCCTTTCGGGGTCGGGTATGGAGAAGAGCGTCCCCCTGCTGAGCGAGTCCCAACCCCCCTCCGTTCAGCCAAGTGAGTCGTTGGAAAGCATGGCGATGATGGGGCAAAGCCCGTCGCCGGTCAGCGCCTTCATGACCTCCGGCCCCCAATGCCGCGGTTGCGGCTCGCCTGTTTCTGCGAAGGAGCGTTTTTGTCCTCATTGCGGTTTGGACCTTTGACC
Organism: Candidatus Poseidonia sp.; assembly: GCA_038118245.1. GTDB lineage: Archaea > Thermoplasmatota > Poseidoniia > Poseidoniales > Poseidoniaceae > Poseidonia. The sequence goes on along the minus strand of JAYOHN010000009.1, from coordinate 8,152 downwards.
GAAGGCGTGAGGTTGAAAGCAGGCCCCTCATCGTCACCCACGAGGACGAAAGCCATGGCTGAGAAACGGGACTATTACGAAGTCTTGGGTGTGGAGAAGTCTGCCTCTGCCGCTGACCTCAAGAACGCGTTCCGTCGCTTGGCCCGCAAATATCACCCCGACCGAAGCAGCGAAGACGATGCTGAGGAGCGGTTCAAAGAAATTCAAGAAGCGTATGCCGTCCTTTCTGACGAGGAAAAGCGAAGTCAATACGACCGATTTGGTCACGGTGGACCCCAAGGCAGTCCGTTTGGTGGTTTTGGTGGCGGGTTCAACATCAACCTTGAAGACATCTTGGGAGGAGATTTTTTCTCCTCGTTCTTTGGAGGTGGCTCCGGAAGGCGGCGCCGAAGTCGACGGGGCTCTGACATCTTGTTGCGTCACTCCATCACGCTGGAGGATGTCTTGAACGGCACCGAGCAAGAGGTTGTTCTTGACCTGCCCGAAGCCTGCACTTCCTGCGAAGGTACGGGAGCAGAAGGTGGGGATTTGGTGACCTGCTCTGCTTGCTCCGGCCAAGGTCAAGTTCGTGTCCGCCAGCAGGTTGGCCCCTTCATCCAAGAATCCGTCCAAGCCTGCGATGCGTGTTCAGGGCGCGGCAGGGTTTCTGACCGACCTTGCGTGGACTGCGACGGCCGTGGTCAAGAACTCCAGTCAAACACGCTCCGGTTCCATGTGCCCGAGGGGGCTGAATCCGGTACGAGGCTCCGCATGCGGGGCAAGGGAGAGCCTGCACCTCAAGGTACGGGAGAGCCCGGTGACCTGTTCATCGAATTGGAGGTTGACCCCCATCCATGGTTTGAGCGAAACGGTTCTGACCTCATCATGTCCTTGCCTGTTGGTTACACCGATTTATTGCTCGGCACCACCGTTACGCTGGACCACCTCGACGGGAAACCGTTGAACATCAAAATTCCAGCCCATTCCAATTCGGGTGAGACGCTTGAGATCAAGAAACGGGGTTTGCCTCGTCAGCGAGGGGGCGGACGTGGCGATGTTGTGGTGTTGTTGAAATTGTTCATGCCGAAGAAGGTGAGCAAGGCTTCGAAAAAGGCCATGGAGTCTGTTCGTGAGGAATTGGCGCCGAAGGACATCACTGAAAGCATCCTTGAAGACGCTGCAGAACGGCGAAGATCATGAGGTCGATTCGGCCCTTTGCACGGTTTCTGGCATTCTTGCGGCAAAGGGCTGTCCGCCCACGCGACCGTTGAGTTCCACATCCACTCTTGGTTCAGGCCCTTCCAATTCAACGACCACGTAGGCCCGGTGGCCTTCGTGAAGTTGGTCCAAGAAGAGTTCTTCCCCCTGGTGGAGGAAACGTGGTTCAACATGGCTGACGCTGAAGGCTTGTCCTTCAGGTGCATCGAAACGAAGTGCAGCCAATTCCCATGCATCCGAAAGGATGTGAACGCCCACCACCAAGACCCAATTTCCTTCGTTTCTGGCCAGACGTGGGTCGACCTGCCACACCGCCATGGCGACGCTTTCTGTGCGGTGTTCAAGGCGGTCCTGACCCCACGCCTCGAGTCCGTCCTGCCAGGCCAGTTGAGCCACCGCTTCGAGGACGTTGGAAAGGTCGGACTGCGCTTCTTTCACGCTTGTTTCACCGCTGTCCAGCCGGGCGCTGTACCAGGCCAACCGCTGTTTTTTCTCAGCCAATTCCTGCGCAAAGCGTTGGTTTTTTCGCAACCAAACAGCGAGATACAGAACGGGAAGAAGGAACAACAGGCCGAGGAACCAGCGTGCAACACCTCCCCAGAAGACAGCGTCTTCGCTTGGAGGATACCACGGTTCCTCGCCTTCATCGATGAGCGAATAGGCTCCTTGAACGGTGTAGGCTCGAGCAGCAACATCCTCGCCCCAAAGGTGAGGGGTGACGAGCGAGGCGTTTTGAAATCGAAATTGGATGTAATGCGTTCCCCTTCCCACTTGCAACCCGATGCTGAGCACATCACCAACAGGCCGAGTGATGTCGGTTGCAAGGACATCTCCGGTGGTTTGGTCGATGTCCCAAAGTTGAACCTCCAACCCCTCCACGTTGCCGCTGAGCGTGAACTGGACGAAGTGAATCGAGTCCAACCACCCGTCCACTTCAAGCCGGTAGGTGTCCGCGGTGTCATGAACAGCGAGGGTGAACTCGCCGCTGCTGGTGTTCGTGAGGTTCAGCACCGGCCAGCTGCTGTTGTCGACTTCAGCGGTCGTTGGGCGATAAGCGGGTGCCTCGAGTTCGTTTTGGTCGGCGAAAGAGACCGCCAAAAGTTCGAGCGAAAAGACGGTCGTGTTGATGACCTTCAAACGGCCAACGGTGGTGTTCGGGTAGGGGTGCAAGGTGAGCGATTCACCGGCTTCGAGCGCCACCTCCGGACCTTTCACCCAATTGCCGTCCATGAGTTGGTCAACTTGGATGGTTGCGTTTGCTAGCCGTGTGTGAAGGTGCAGGGCCTCAACGTCGGACCAAGCGAACAGGGCTTCTCGGGTGTGGTGTCCCACGACTTCCACACCGTAGCGCAGGTTCATCTCAACGAGGTTGAGGTCGCTCGCAACAGGATGCACCATGGCGTGAGCCGCCCACAACGCACCCGGCTCAGAAGAAGAGATCCTTGCGATAAAGCGTCCATCCTCTTCGGCGGTCCACCAAGCGGACTTCGGGGGCTCACCACCAAGTTCTGTGAATCCTGCTGGGACGGCATGAACGGTGTCGAGTGTACGTTCGCTAGAGTTGGACTGATGGTACATGCGAACCGTTGTCTCATGCGTTGTGGCCAACCACTGCCACTCCAACGTGTCCCCGGAATCAACGTCGATCACGATGTATTCGTCGTTGGTTGACTGCAGGTAGCCAGAGAGCAGGAAGTCTTCGTCCAATGACGGCGGTATCCGGGAGGCGAGGGTTCCTGTTTCTGCGTCAATGCACGTTTCAATAGGATTGCATGTCCCGACGGGGGTGGGGGCAGCGATTTCGCCGGGTGCTGGTCGGACCGTCGGATAGGCCTCGTCGGTCGAAGCGATGAGCATCGTGCTCACCGACTCATCCTCGGACGTGCTGATGCTGATGGTGGCCTCGGTGGGGTTGGACGCTGTGATTCTCATCGTGTTGGAGGCAACGATATCTCCGGCGACCCCCTCACCATCAACTTCGACGCTGCAGGCTTCACACACCCAACTCAACAAGGCTTGGTCGCCTGCTTCCAAGGAGACGGTTCGTTCGTAGGGTGCCTCGGGGGACACGCTCACGACAACGATGCGCTCATCCTGCTCTTGGGTGGACTGCGCCCAAGCCGTTGTGGTCGGGACCAGAACGACCGAGAGGAACAGCAGGAACACGGAAGAACGTGCAACGACCGACCCCCACCCCATGGTTCTGCGTGGGACAGGGACGCTTTCAAATCCATCCCCTTGAAGGGTTCAAACCTTTCAAGAAGCGAAGGTTACAGCACGGCTCATGGCGGATGTTTTGGGTCGCACCGTGCTCTCTCGGCACCGGTACGCTCGGGTTTGGGGACTTGGCGACCGGAAAAACCCCGTCGCACGCACGCCGGGCGTCGTGCTTCTCGAGGGCGACCTCGATTTGCCCATCGCCTACGCTCCGTTTGAAGCAACCACCACCGACACCCTGCCTGCCCACCTTTCGCTCCGCTCACGTGGGCCTTTTTCTCCACCAGATTTCTCAGAGGATGGTCCCGATTACAGCGTTTCCATCGGCCATGTCCTTCCGCCCTCGCTAGAGGATGCCAACGCAGGCGAACCGCAAGGAACAGGCCAACTTCTTCCCGTCTCATGGCAGAGATTGCATCACGATGCTGCGCTCACCGACCCTGCGCTCGCCCCCGAAATCGTTGTGTTGACGGACGCCGTTCAACTCGCTAGCCAACCCGGGAAACTCCCGTCGGCCATCCTCACGCTCAAACATCGGTTTCCAGGGGCTCTGTTGTGGACACCCGGCCTTGGAGGTCCGGACAACCTGGCTGCACTGGTCCAGATGGGGGTCGACTTGGTCGACCTCGCACGCTGCCATCAGGCGTCCGCTCAAGGGATGATTTTGACTCAAAACGGTCCACGCCTCCCGCTGCCTCATGAGGTGACGGGATTGGAAACGCAAGCATACCACTTGATGAAAGCCATCGATGAGGTCCACGCTGCCGTCGCCAACGGGAGCATTCAGGTATTGGCTGTTCGGGCGTCTCTTTCCAGCCCCCGTTTGGTTGAGCATTTGAGGAAGCACCAAGCCCAGACGCTCCACAAGGGAGGTCTCCTCGCTTCTCACGTGGACTCCACCCAGGTTCTGGAGTGCTTCTCCCCTCACATGCTGAACGACCCCATCGTCACCGACTGGGAGCGTTTTCTTTGCGAGGAATACGTTCCGCCTCAAGCGGTGAAGGACGTGATGATCTTCTTGCCTTGTTCTGCACGAAAACCGTACCGGCTTTCAAAATCGCATGCACAATTCTTGCGAGCCATTCGTTCAACGGGCTGCCATGAGGTCATGATGACCTCGCCGCTCGGTCTGGTCCCTCGTGATCTTGAAGACGTTTGGCCGGCGGCAAACTACGACGTTCCGGTGACGGGAGATTGGTCCATGGACGAGCTGGATAGGGTGCGACGCATGCTGACGACCCTCGTTGCAAACGTGGGGTACCGACGCATCATCAACCACACTGGAATGAACTTGGATTTCCTTGACACCGAAGTTGTCAACACACGTCAGGGGGACGGAGCAACGCATCACGATGCGCTGCAGCGCCTTGCTGCCGCGGTTCAGGACGCCGTTTCCACCTTTGAATTGCGGAATCAGAAAAACAACCTTCGTTTGCTTGAGCACTACAAGAGCATTGCGCGAAAAACCACCGGGACGGATGCGTGGCTCGACGGTGTCAAGGTCAAAGGAAAACTCCCTCGATGGAAGCTGGAAAAGGACGGTGAGCAAATCGCCGTTTGGTCGATTGATCGCAACGGGTTCTCGTTCTCGAGAGCATCCATTGACCTGCTCCACGAACACGGGGCGCTCAAAGAAATCGTCCTGCATCCCGATGTGCTGTGGAAAGGCGATGTGTTCGCCCAACACGTGACCTCTTTTGACGCCGAAATTCGCTCGGGCGATGACCTGAGGGTGTTGCAGAACGGTGCCTGTATCGGTCTTGCCCGGGCGGTTGCTCCCGGATGGGAATGGGGCGGAACACCAGGAATGCTCGCTAAGGCGCATCAACGAAAGAAAAAACAGTCCTGAAGGCTTTGCCGCCCGTTTGCGGAGTGATTAAGAAGGGGAGATAAGTCGCAAGGGCGCTTGGTGATGTGAAATGGCACGAATGTACAAGTCCCGACGAGGCCAAAGCGGCTCATCTCGACCCCACGTTTCCGAGGCACCCTCCTGGTCAAACACCGACAAGGATGCCATCCAGTCCCTCATTTTGGAGATGGGGAAAGCAGGCATGTCCTCGGCCGAAATTGGAACGGTTCTTCGAGACAAGCACGCTGTCCCAAACGTTCGCCTAGTGCTCGGCAAGCGGATTGGCCAAGTTCTGGCCGAAAACGAAATGGGCGGAACCTACCCGGAGGACATGATGAACCTCATGCGTCAAGCGGTTGGGCTCATCAACCACCTCGGTTCAGGCAACCACAAGGACATTCACAACAAGCGTGCCCTTGAAATCACCGAATCCAAGATTCGCAAACTCGCCAACTACTACAAAGGCGAAGGTCGCCTTCCAAGCGACTGGCGCTACAAGCGAGACGAACTCCGTCTGATGGTTGAGTGACCTCGGTTCAAGGCCAAGGACACGTTCATGAGGGGCAACAGTCCCGTCGGACTTGTTCACCATGCGGGATTTGTTCACGGCCCCGTTCGTTCAACCCGTGTCAGGGTTGCTTGGACGTTATCTTGAGCGCCTTCAATCGGCCGAAACCGTCCAACTGAGTGCGCCAGCAACCCTCGAGGGCGTGCTTGCGATGGGCCAGCTTGAGGCTGCGTTTCTGGATTGCGATGTGAAGTACAGCCGCCGATTCACCGCCCCTCGTCAGCATGTCCCAAGGGACGAAACGACGGTGCCGGAACCCCCTGCTCAAGGACTTGGCGTTTTTCTCAACGTTGAAGAAGAAACGTGGTCATCCGACGACCTTGCAGAGGAGGCGTTGCTGAACCTCGTGCCGATTCAAACCAGCGTCGTCATCGGTTCAAAACACAAGCCTCACGTCGGAGCGCTTGACCCTGTTCTTCAAGCCGCTGCCCTGGGCGCTGAGTTGGCTCCAAACGGCCGTCGTGTGCGGGCCTTCCGACCGTTTCTTTCACTCGGTTTGTGGTTGAGGGGCGCACTGGACACGAGTTACGACCCCATTCATTCGAGCACGGTATCTCATCTCCAAAACGAAGGCAGTCTGCGAACCGTACCCCTTCCTGAGGTGGAAGACCCGGTGGTAGAGATGATGCCCGGCATGGCTCCACGTCAACTCAAACGGTTGCGGCGAGCATGGCCGAACATGGATGTTGACCAGCGAACCCAAGCCTTGAGTGAATTGGTGTTGCCCTGCTTGCCCCACCCCGGATTGTCAACACCGCGACTTGAGGAACTGGTGTGGCACAGGATGGTGCTTCGTGAACATCCCCAAGATGTCGTCAGTCAAGCGCATCGTGTGCAGACGTCTTGGCCCAAAGACCTCGACGAGGCTCGCTTGTTCGCCTCCCGACTCCTTGACCGGTGGTTGCGGACGGGCATGTTGTTGCCGATTGAAGAAGCGACGGATTGAAGCCACCCTAGGCCATGGCCCGTCCATGGCGATTGAACGGTTGTTGACCGGAAGCATCCAAAATCAAATCCAAGAGTTGATGTCAACCGAAGACTTGGTCATTGAGGCTTTTCGGGACTTGGTCAAAGATGAACTCAAGGCCCACATTCGTGCGAAGGTGGACGAAGATCCTGATTTGAAAGCAGAAATCAAAGAAGCGGTCGCCTACTACTTCCATTCCAAAGCTCGCAGCATCTACGCCGAATTGAAGGCCACCCGGGCTGCGACACGCCTCGGCCTACGTCTGCTTCCCGACGAACTTCAAGGTGAAGTGGGTGAAGCACTGGTCACCCTGTTTGAAAAAGAGTTGGGCGCCCTTCTCGAGAAAGCGCTTTGAGCCGTTTCGCCTCACTGAAATGCGTTCATGTTATGTGCAGGTTGCCCGTGGAACCGATGAGAGCAATGCATCGTGCGGTCCTCCTCGGTTTGCTGTTTCTCTTCTCGGCTCTCATGCCGGTGGTTGGGACGGCTCAGGCAGCCGAAGCCGAGGATGTGCGGGTTTGTTGCGATGCTTCTCCGGTGGAACTCTTCCTTCTTGGGAACGACGCCAATAAGAAACTCACGCCCTTCGCATCGGAACTTGGCGAAGAGGCGCAAAGCCTGTCCCTTGAGACGTCCATCTCTTCTCAGGAAAGCATTGGACGGTGGGTGTTGCCCGATACCTGGGGAGGAGAAATTCCTGCATCCAGTTGGCGTTTTGAAATGAATTACGAAATCACAAACGCTGCCGGTGTCCAAATCAACGCAACGGCAACGGTGAACATTGGGTCGAAGAGTTTCAGTGCCGAAACAGAACCGGGCTCTTCGTTCCTCCCTCAAGGAAGCGGGACCCTCAGTTTTGACATTGAAGTGGAGGCAATGACCACTTCTGGGTCTTCCAACATCGAGTTGGAACTCACCGCTCAAGCCGTTGTTTTTAGTGTTCCAGGCGCGGAGGCGAAATTGGAATTCTTGTGGGGGGGTGAGGACGATGCCTCTTCCCTTGAAGCCACCATTCCCTTGATGGACATCGTGATGCTGGAACCCGAAATTGAGGGTTCGGACGTTTACCTCGCCGTTCTGCTCGATTCGCCCTGGGGTCTGTCCACCCTTGCGCTTGCCGAATCCATAGACCTCCGGGTGAACGGCAACACCGTGAGCGGGGACCCCATTGAAACCGCATCAAACGGTGCCGTTCGCGTGACCTGGACATGGGCGGATGCAGCGGGTGGGGAGGAAACCATCAACGTCGAAGTCGAGTTGTTGTTTCAGCAGGGCCAACCCTCGCTGAAGGGTTCAACCGTATTTGAGATCGAGACCTTTGATTCCGGAGGCGGAACGGGGACGTACTATCCTC
>JAYOHN010000008.1:31828-43508 GCA_038118245.1 Candidatus Poseidonia sp. | reverse complement strand
ACGGTAAGGCGTTCTTCATCGGTGGTCATATAAAGGCCGAATCCGCTTTAGTATATAAAAGGGATTTTGTTTGCGTTCGCCCGTTTCTGCCCGAGCATGTCCCTGATTCACGCCAACTCAAGGCGAACGCCTTCGTTGCCCAACTTGCTGACCAGAGTCCGGCCGCCGGCGAGTTCAATCGCTTCGCTCGTGTGCTTGGGATTCCGGGTGAGCGCCACCATGCACCCTCCCCCCCCTGCTCCAGTCAATTTGACGCCCAGCGAGGTCGGCAGCGCTGCCTGAATCAGGTCCTCAAGCGCCTCGCTTGAAACCCCCAAGCCACGCAACAGCAGGTGATTTTCGTTCATGGCGTGACCCACGGCCTCGTAATCGCCCCGCATCAAGGCAGCAAGACCGCGACGTGCCACGGTCCCGATGGCTTCGATTTCTCGGTGGCGCTCAGGGTTGGCGGCCAACGCTTCAGCGACCATCCCCACCTGTTTTGAGGTGGGGGCATGGACGCCCGTGTTGCCCAGAACGAGGTAGACCTTGTCCTCGGGGGGGGTGATGCGGTGGACTTCCCATGTCCGCTCGCCTTCCGGCGTGGAGAGGGTTCGGCTGTAAGCCCATTCGCCCACAGCTTCTTGCTGGTCAGACAGCACCACAACCCCTCCCTCAACGCTCGTTGAAGTGTCCATGGGTGAGGCCCGGCCCGATTGGGCAGACGCCTCCGCTCGGTGGGCTGCTTCGCTCAACATCTCCTTTTCAGGAAGCGTGTTTCCGTTCTGAAGACTCGCCATGGCGGCACCGATGGCGGCGCTCAAGGCGGCGCTTGACCCAAGGCCGGAGGCACGGGGGATGTCGCCTCGAATATGGACGGCCATCGGGGGGGCTTTTTCGCCCAAAAAGCGATTGCGGAGGTGGAGAATGTGCGGGTGTTTTGCAGGGTTGAGTGCACCGCCGTCCACGCTCCACGAGGCAGCGGGGCTCAGGGTCACCTTCAGCCGCTGTTCAATCGCCACGGCCACGGCGGGTTGACCGTAAACCACGGCGTGCTCGCCGAAAAGAATGCATTTTCCCGGAGCGCTTGCCGCAACGCTCGGTGCGCCCTCCCCCATGCGATGAAGACGGCTTGCGCCTTCATATTCCTTGTTGCGAGGGGACGAGGATGCCGCCGTTTGTTGACGGTGCATTGAAAGTGCGCCTTTGACTGGCATAGACCAGCGCAACCAAGCGCGGACGGTGATGAAGATGGAACACCCGTTGTTGATGGATTACGGCCCCGTGCCCGGATGGGTCATTCTTCTCGTGCTCGCTGGCGTCTCTGGAGGGTTCTTTCTCTTTCAGGTCGTGAAGGCCAGCCGTTTGGTCCTCAAGGGCAAGCCAGAAAACCGGTTTGACAACTGGGGGGCACGAATTTCCGAAGTCCTGACGGGTTGGCTCGGTCAGAAGAAGGTGCTGAAAGACCGGATCGCAGGGGGCATTCACGTCCTGATGTTTTGGGGCTTCTTGATGCTCTCAACCGATATGTTTGACCTGGCCACCGGCAACCAATTTTCGCAAAAGATTCTCCCCGATGCGGTGCGTGGACCTTGGAACCTCATCGTCGAAACCGGATACACCATCGCTTTCGTGGGTTGCGTTCTCGCGTTGGTTCGTCGGGTGGTTTTCACGCCCGAGAAACTCAAAGGAAAATCGCAACTTGAAGGCAACGTCATTTTGTTGCTCATCATGACGATCACCACCACGTCGTTTGTCGTCGAAGCCGGCGAGTCCACCGTCTCTTCAACATGGGAGCCCATTGGCTACTGGGTGGCCAGCACGCTGGTCCCCTCGACGGCGATGGTCGTCGCTGCGTACTGGGCGCACATGGTCGCCATCTGTGTCTTCCTGTTCCTCATCCCCCTCTCGAAGCACATGCACCTCGTGATGGCCTTCCCGAACGTGTTCTTCCACGACCTCCGACCGATGGCCACCATGGAACCCCTCGCTCGGGGTGATAACGGGAAGGCCGTCCTTCTCGATGAACTCGATTTGGAGTCCTTCGGTGCCGTGAACTACACCGACTTCAGTTGGCGAGACCTCATCGACGGTTGGGCTTGCACTTCGTGTGCTCGCTGTCAAGACGTGTGCCCGGCCTACGCCAGCGGCAAAGCGCTCAACCCGATGCAAATCATTCACGATGTCCGGCACTACGCCAACGACCACGCCACCACACTATTGGCCGGCGAGACGCCTGAAGAGGACATCATCGCTCGCTTCGGCGAGGACGCCATTTGGGCGTGCACGACCTGCCACGCCTGCGTTGAGGCCTGCCCCATTTACATCGACCACGTGCCCAAACTGACCGACGCTCGGCGTCACCTGATGATGGAGCGCATGGAGTTTGATGAGAGCGTGGAGGACACCGTCATGCCGCTCATGGCGACGATTGAGAACCTTGAATCCGATTCAAACCCGTACGGCCTGCCCGCCCACGAGCGTGGCGAATGGGCCGAGGGCTTGGACGTCAAGGTGGCCGAACCTGCCGAATACATCTACTTCGCCGGATGCGCTGCGTCGTTTGACGAGCGCAACAAGAAAGTGGCTCGCGACACGATTTCCATCATGAAGGAAGCCGGGCTGGATGTCGGCATTTTGGGCATGCAGGAAGGGTGCAGCGGCGATGCTGCCCGCCGTGCAGGCAACGAGTACCTCTTCCAAATGCTTGCCGAGACCAACCTCTCCACGTTTGAGGAAATTGGTGTGAAGAAAATCGTCGCTTCGTGCCCCCACTGCTTCCACACCCTCGGTAAGGAGTACAAGGACTACGGTGGCGAAGACATCGAGGTGATGCACCACTCTCAACTCATCAACCACCTGCAGCGGGAAGGCAAGTTGCCCGAACCGAAGCACGACGGTTCCGTGACCTACCACGACCCGTGTTACTTGGGTCGCATCGGTGGTGAATTGGATGCCCCACGCGACGCCATTGGAGGCGTGGACGTTGAGGCCGAACGTCACGGCAAGGCGTCCTTCTGCTGCGGTGCGGGCGGTGCTCAAATGTGGATGGAGGAGCACGTTGACGAGGGCCATGACCGTGTCAACATCATTCGCTCGAAAGAGCTCGCCGCCACCGGTGCTGACACGGTGGCTGTGGGCTGTCCGTTCTGTTCCACCATGGTGACCGACGGCTTGAGCGCCATCGGTTCAGAGATGGAAGTCAAGGACGTGGCCGAGTTGGTCTGGGAGCAAATCAAGGCCAACGATGCCAAGATCGAAGCCGCCAAGGCTTCGGCCGAAGCGGCGGCAGAACCTGCCGAAGCCTGAGGGAAAGGCGTGCTTTCCAGCGAGGACCAGCAGGCCGTGCTGGCGTGGTACGATGCCAACCAGCGCGATTTGCCGTGGCGAGCGACCGGCGACCCTTGGGCCATCTTGCTGAGCGAAGTTTTGCTCCAGCAGACGCAAGTCAGTCGAGGCCTAGTGTACTGGGAGCGTATGATGGAGATATTTCCAGACATCGCTTCCATGGCCCGTGCTCCGGTCGATGCCGTGTTGAAAGCGTGGGAGGGTGCGGGGTACTACAGTCGAGCCAGGCGTCTTCACGCACTGAGCCAACAGGTCATGCTGCCAAAGGTGCAGGGCGGTTTTGATGGAACGCTGCCCCGGTCTGCTGAAGCCTTGCTGACGCTGCCCGGTATCGGCCCCTACACAGCTGCAGCCGTTGCAAGCATCGCTTTTGGCCAACCCGTGGCGTGCGTCGACGGCAACATTCGTCGCGTGATGGCCCGAACCACCGCCACGTCCTCTCCTTCCCCGGGCATGGTGGAAGCATGGGCCAATGCCGCGCTCGAGGTTGAACGTCCGGGTGATTGGAACCAAGCCCTGATGGAATTGGGAGCGACGGTATGCACGCCCAAGCGGGTGAAGTGCAATGCCTGCCCGCTCAAAGACGCGTGCAAAGGGAGGGAATCCCCGGAGCGCTACCCCCAACCTTCCCTACAACGAACGAAAGCCATGCTGTTGACGGCCCTGGTTTCGTTTGATTCGGAGGGGCGCCCCTGTTTAATTCAACGCCCGATGGAAGGGATGTTTGCCGGCTTATGGGGCCCACCGTATCGAGAAGGGCACGTTGAGGTGGACGGCTTTTCGGATGCGGGGACGGTGAAGCACGCCTTGAGTCACCGGAAGATCACGGTGCGGGTGTTGGTAGGTGCTCTTCCCACTGATCTCGAAGGGGTTGACAGGAGGATGGTTGCAATTTCAGCGATGGATGAGAAGGTGCTTCGATGCGCGGCAGAGTTTGCGTCCGCCTGACCTGAGGGGCACGTGTACGCATGGGGTCCCGTTGAAGACGGTTCGGTGCACAACCATACCCATGCGAAGAGGCCTCCGCAGCCCTCCAAGGTGCATCTTAGCCAAGGTGGCTCCGCACAACCACTGCGGCCATGACCCCGCTGTTGACTCCTAACACAAGGTGCGGCAAGAATTCAATGTTCCCTGCGATGGCCAAGCAAAGAAGAATCAGCGATTGGAACCCGTACCCGAGAAAAGACGCAAGGGTCAGTTCGAACACCAACCGAGGCGAACCTCTTCCGGTGAGTTTGGAGACGATGCTGTCCTGCCAGCTGAACAAGATCACATAGACGGCGTGCAGGATGTTGACGTTTCGTTGACGCTCCCACGGATGCGCCGTCGGTCGTCGGCGCTCATCCACTCGACTTGTTGTGTCGCCCGAACCCAATGCCCGAAGAAGGATGGAGTAGTGGTTGAACAGCGAGTATTGGAACAGAATGGCGAGGACCATGCCCGCCGTGAACACCCCACTCCATTCCAAGAGGTGACCAAAAGAAGCCGTCACCGCAACAAGGCCGATGGTGTCGGCGACGGTGTCCCAATACCGTCCAACATGCGATGGCCGTTCACGAATTCGGGCGAGTTCACCGTCAACCGCATCGAGGACGCCCTTCACAACGAGCAGGATACACCCCGTCAGCACCTCGCCTTGGGAGATGAGCCAGGCAGAAAACAAGGCGACCAACAGGTGAAGGTTCGTGATTTGGATGACAGAGACCGGTTTTGACTGGAGGCATTCCGAAAGGTCGAGCGCTTTGCTTTCGCCGTATTTTTTCACTTGCACAAACACGACCTTAGCGGCCCCTGTGCTCCCCACCCCATAGAGTTGAGTGTGGTGAGGAATCTGTTTCGCGCACGTGCAGACGCCTGTTCTGCTTTCCGAGCGGGGCCAAGTATGGCCATTGACAGTGTTCAAAGCGCCGGAGAGGGAACCTGGGTAAGGCCGCCAAATTCACGGGTGGATGGGGGCTCATGACGAAGTGAACGGGGCAACAGAAGAAGAGCAGGAACGCCCACGATGAGATGGAGAAGATTCAGCATGATGCCCGCTTCAAGGGTGCCCGAGCCAAACGAAAACATGCCGTAAACCCCCAAGAAAAGGACGCCGCAGGCCCGCCAAGCCGTGTCAGGATTCTGCACGAGCGCCCGCATCAAGGTGTGCAAGACCACTGCACCGGCGCAAAACGAAACCGTGGCCACAAAACTTGCCAGCGTGAACAAGGTAGGCGGGAACATGATGTCGGCTTCTCGTTCCCAAGGTGCCCAAGGGGTGTCCATGCCGAGGCCGAGCGTCAAGAGACCTGCACCCATGGCCCCAAAAACGCCGATCAAAAGCAAGGTCCTCAAGGACGCCTTCATTGCCCAAACGTGCACGACGAACATGACTAAACCTGCACAGAAGAGTACATAGCCTCGTGTTTTTGCGCGGACTCGCCGACTTTCACCGCTGCTTTTGCCTCAAGTTTCTGTCGTCAGGCTTGCGTTCCATCCATTTGCCGGGTCAAAAGTTGCGTTGGTGGCCGTTTCCCACATGGTTTGAATGGCCGTGAGGTTCGTCTCTTTTCCGATTTCAACATGGAAGATGTAGCCTTGGTCGTTCACGAGGACAGCATGCGGGATGGACTTCACATCAACGCTCTTGGCGAGTTCAGGGTGAAGGATGAACGGACGGTCGACCGTACGGTTCAACCCCGTTTCGGTTTGGTTGTGCCAAGCGCTCATGTTGGCGTATTCTTCGCGAGCCTCCATTGAAAAGACCACCATGCGGCCCTCCGGAACCACGCTGTCGTACGCATCGAGCGTTGTTTCACAGTGGGCGCACCAAGGGGCAGAAAAGTACGCCATGTAGGTGGTGTTGACGAACTGCGAGGCGTTCAAGGTGGCGTTGGTGTGGGCAACGCCCCCCCAAGTGGGGAAAGGGGTTGCAGGAAGGACGGTCAAGGTGATCTCGTCGTTTTGCTCCTGGTTGACAACCTCATCGTTGAGGCACCCTGCAAGGAATACGGTGGCCGAAAGAAAGAGCACCATCAACGACTTCATTCCTTCGGAAGGAGGTGGCGCTTGGTTCATCACTTTTTGGGGGGTCGGACTTTCTCTCCCAGTTCATGGCGGAAGGATGCGAGGCAAACAAACAAGCCTGCGACGAGGAGGTACTCAGCCGGTGCAGCGAAGCGGATGCCCGCCTGGGCTTGGTTCAGGAAGGCTTCGGTGCTGAGGCCCGTTGGGTCAAACGTGTTCACGGCCAATTGGAAACTCACCACCATCACCGCAAACCCACCGAGCGACAGACCCGCCCCCAAGCGACGTAAGCGGCCGCCTTTCGCCGTTGATTTGGACCCCAAGCTGACGTGGGCGAGGAAGGCCCAAAGAATGCCGCCACCAAAAGCCGACATCGACGTGAAGATGTGGGGATTGATGAAATCGTACATGTCAAAATGAGCCACGAGCACCGTGTTGGTTGCGGCGAAGAGACCAACGAACGTGGCTGTCCTCCACAAAGCCTCCCGTTCAACGTCCAATTCGTGATACAGGTGCCATGCAAACGCCATTTGGACGAGGCCTGCAAGGGTCAAACCCGCGGTAAAAACGAAGTCTGCCGCCCCTTTTTGATCGGTTTCTGAGATGAAAAAAGGAACCGCCCGAGGGCTGTTCGTGGCGTGCAAGAGGGTGGCGAGGGCGATGGTGAACGCTGCGATGGCCCAACTTGCTGAGGCCAGCCTCAGCCCTTGTTGATGGCTTATTGGAAGGCGTCGACCGTATCTTGGATGCACGTGTCGAGGTCCTCCCATTGCATCCCGAGCACCCGTTCGGCTTTGGAACTTGAGTAATTGGTGTCGCCGCCCATCATGTTTCGCGCCACGGCGCGCGTCAAGTAGCGCTGGCGACCGAACAACCCGCCAAGCCAATCCTGGAGCACCGCCACAGGGACGAGGAAATTGGGCAGGCCCAGTTTTGGTGCCTTGCTTTTCGGGTTGAGGATGCGGATTCGTTTGCAGATGCCCGCCAGGGTAAGGTTGGTGTGTGGGGCCAAGATGAACCGACCTTCGGCCTCGTCCACCTCAAAGGCACGGCGGTGAGCACGGGCCACATCTCTGACATGCACGGCCGCCATGGGGAATTTGGGAACGACCGGGTACTTTCCAGCCAGCGCATCGGCGAAAAAGTCCACGCTGGGGGTCGGGCGAGCAAAGCCGCCGCCAAGCACGGCCGTCGGGTTGATGACGCGAAGGTCAAGGCCGAGTTCATCCGCCAGCGACCAGGCCAATTTTTCGGACCGGGTTTTCGCAACGGTGTAGGGCAGCGAAGCATCGGTATTCCACACCGACTCGTCCTTCAACGCCCCCTTGGGCGATGTGCCCACCGCTGCGGTGCTGGAGGTGTAGATCACCCGTGAAATTCCAGCTTCGGCTGCCGCACGGAACAGGTGGGTCGTGCCTTTTGTTGCGGTGTCGATGATGACGTTGGCTTCCCCTTGGGTGGCGTAGACCGTGGCGGTGTGAAAGAGGGCGTCGCAGCCGGTGAGCCGTTCGCTCCAGCCGTCCGCATCCAGGACGTCGCCCTCGACGATCTCGAGACGCTCTTCGCACCCAAGTTCGGCTGCATGGGCAAGCACGTGGTCGACTTTCCCGGGGTCCGTTGCATCTCGAACCGATCCTTTCACGGCGTAACCGTGCTCGAGCAAATCCCGCACGATGTGGTTGCCGATGTGCCCGTTGACGCCGGTGACAAAGATGCGAGGCGGTGTCTGTGAAGCCATACGGTGCGGTCACAAGCGGGTCCCGTATGAACCTTCAAGTGCAATCCCCACGCCCCGACGGTTGAAGCCCATGCCCATCCGCGTCCACGACACCCGAAGGCGAGAAAAGGTGGTCTTCACCACCCTTGAGCCCGGAAAGGTGTCGATGTACGTCTGCGGTGTGACGGTGTATGACCGCTGCCACCTCGGCCACGCTCGTTGCTACCTCGCTTTCGATTTGATTCACCGTTGGCTGGAGGCCAGCGGGTACGACGTGCACTACGTCCAAAACTTCACCGACATCGACGACAAAATCATTCACCGAGCCAACGAACTGGACGGCGATTGGAAATCCCTCGTTGACCAGAACATCGAGGCGTATTACGAGGACATGGACGCACTCAACATTTTGCGCGCCGATGCCTATCCTCGCTGCACCGAATACGTGGACGACATGGTTCGCATCACGGCGGACCTCATCGACAAAGGCCACGCCTATCAGGCGAACGACGGCGTCTACTTCCACGTGGAATCGGCTCCCGAAAAATACGGTCAACTCACGGGCCAGTCCATCGACGCCGTGCGTTCGGGTGCGGGAGGGCGCGTGGACGACACGGGCTCGGGAAAGCGCGACCACAAGGACTTCGCGCTTTGGAAATCCGCTAAGCCGGGCGAACCGACATGGGACTCTCCGTGGGGTCCCGGACGGCCGGGATGGCACATTGAATGCACGGCGATGTCGCTTGACCATTTCGAGAAGGAATTTGACATCCACGGCGGCGGCCACGACCTTCGGTTTCCGCATCACGAGGCGGAGATCTTTCAGGGCGAGTGCCACACCGGCCACGCACCCGTGGTCCATCATTGGCTTCACAACGGCTTTGTGAACATCGATGGCGAAAAGATGAGCAAGTCGCTTGGGAATTTTTGGACCGTTCGAGACATCCTTGCCCAAATCGATGCCATGGTGCTCCGCTTTGCCCTCATCAACGCCCATTACCGGTCGCCCATTGACATGAACGAAGCCTTGCTCAACGATGCTGAACGCAATTACAACCGGTTGTTGGGCGCCTATGTCGAGGCGCTCAAGGCCCGAAACGACGCCTCGCCGGTGGCTCTGCCCCAGCCGGACCTGGCCTCGCCCCTCCCGCTAGGAAAATCTCTCGGTCTGTTGGAGAAAATGGGCGAAGGATTTGCGAAGGCCATGGACGACGACTTCAACTCCCGAGAAGCGGTTGCGAAGGTGCTCGGCATGGTCCGCGAAATCACCAAGGTGCTCGGCAGCGATTTGGAAGCCGCCGACCGCAACGCCTTCGCTCACTACGCTGTTGAACTCCTCGAAGAAACGGCAGGCCGTGTTTTGGGCGTCTTGCCGTCCCAAGAGGTGGCCCTCGCCGAACCCGAGGAGGACCCGCGAAAGGCCGAAATCGCCGACCAAGTCGAAGCGCTGTTGACTCAACGAGCGGAAGCCAGGGCGGCGAAAGCCTGGGACGTCGCAGACCGAATCCGAGACGAATTGCAGGAATTGGGCGTCGTGGTCACGGACACCGCCAGCGGCCCAGAATGGGATTTGGCGTGATCACTCCTCTTCCATGGGCGGCGCCAACGGCGGAGGTGCGGGAATGAAGACCGTTTCTTGCACGCCGCTCACCCCCATGTCGTCGTCAGTGGTCGTTTCGTCCCACATTTTCTCAATTCGCACTTCCGCCGCCAACGCGTCCTCGCCGCCTCTCGAGACGATGTACAAGGCCAGCAACAGGACCACGACCACGCCGAGAAGCAGCAAGCGTGCGCTTCGCTCGAGGTTTTCTTCCACCCCTTGGGCGTCCTCTGCCCCGTTGCCGATGGTGCCCGTTGGAGCGCCGTTCTCCTCGTCGTTGGTGTTTTGTTCCTCGGTGCCGGCCGTCTCCCCTTCACCGCCTTCATCTCCGGTCGTGGTGCAGGGAGGCGCTGACCCATCGGAACAGGGGGCAGCGGTTGGTTCCTCTACCTCCTCAAACACCACGACCTCAGCCAAGGTTTCCGCCCGGTCGTAGTATCGGTCGTAGAGCAACGACATGTCGATCTGAGCGTTGGCGGTTTGCGAACCGTTGAGGACGCTGAAATACCGCTCATCGCCGTAGGTGTACCACGGGTCAAGGCCCACCGATGTCATGCCGGAGGTGACGCTCTCAAAATCGCTGGCATCTCCGAAGGCAGCGGTCATTTCTTCAACATCAAAGCGCATCGCTAAGGTGAGGTTTTCCGTGATGCTCGCCCACGTTTGAGCCCCCTCGGGTGCAGCCAAGAACGTGACATCCAACACTTTGTCAAAACGTCCTGCGGGTTCATGGTCGTCGCCCTTCAAGGCCGTCATCAGGTCTTCGTCCCCGTAGAGCGCCAGTCCTCCAACGATGGAGAGGCGAACATCAGGGTCCACGGCGTTGATGAGGTTGCGGTAAGGGTTGGCGTGCAGGTTGTCAACCACCACCAAGTCAGCCGCGGTTCCCGGGGTGATGGTCCCGACATCGGCCTGCCAGTTCGTCGCCTTTGCAGCACCCGAAGTGACCATCTCCACCAGTTCGTAATCCGTGAACAGGTCACCCAGCATCTCGTCGTCCCAAAGGTCGGCCACCTTGAGCTCGTGGAGCGGGGATTTCGACCCGGACGGTGACCAATCAGGCGCCAGCGTGAGGTGCACACCGGCGGCCTTCGCCGCTGCAACATCAGCCGTTTGACCGTAAAGCAAGAGGTTGGAGAGCGGGGACCACACCAGGGAGGATCCGGCCGCCGCCATTTGTTGGAATTCACTTGGTCCCAAAGCCACGCCGTGAATCAAAACCAACTCGCCCACGAGCAGGTCGTTGTTGACAAGGATGTCAAATTCGGCCCGGCTTGATTCGTCCACCCCTTCGGCAACGTGGACAAACCATGCATCAAGGGTACCGCTCGCGTTGCCGGTTTTGATGTGGTTGCCGATGTAATCCGTTGTCAGTTCAGTGACCTTGGTGTGAATCTCGTCCCTGCCGAAGTTGTAGTCTTCGATGTTCCTCGCAAGAACCGTTGCGTAGCTGTCATCGGGGTTGCTCGGGGCACCTTGAGCGGCCGTGGTTCCGCCGACAATCGATTTCATCTCGATGTACTTCATCGCCTGCGATTCCATGTTCCAATAGGGGCCGGAGTGGACGAGCATCTTTGGTTTGGTGACCTGCTCGCTGTAATCGGGGTGGCCTTTCCATTCGTACCGGTTGTTGTAGCCCCCCCAAGGATTGCGTTGCTGCTCCGGGAGGTGCGGGGTCATGTCCCACAACGGCGCTTGGTTGTAGTGAAGGTGATTGTGAAGGTCGATGAGACCCGGATAAATGGTCCCGTTCGTCTCCAAGACGGGCACGTTGGTCAGTTGGATGTTGGACGGCACGGTCTCGCCCCAGACCGCTTCAATCATGCCGTCTTTCACCAAGACATGGCCCTCGTTGAGAACATCGGCCTCGCCGGTCATGGGGACCACCCGGCCTTTCAACACGTAAGCACCCGTGTGGACGTTGTCGGTCATGCCGTAACACCGAACCATGTTTTGTGCGACGCTGAAGGAAGCTTCGTCCCCCCAACCGGGGGTTGGTGGCGCGACCTTGCTCACGGTTCCGTTCGGGC
>JAYOHN010000008.1:0-31818 GCA_038118245.1 Candidatus Poseidonia sp. | reverse complement strand
CTTGACGTACGATGTGTCCCACAAAGAATCCTCTGCGGGGTACGACAGGGTGTCGACGAGGTTGCCGCTGGCATCCGAAATGACCGCCGCATCGTCGTTCCAGTAGTCCAACTCGATGCGGGAACTCGAGCGGAACACGACGATGTAGGCGCCCGGTTCAACGGTGGTGTTCCACGCAAGGCGACATGGAGCCGACCCACCGTCGGTCAAGTCGTCAAGAACCCAATCGGACACGTCCACCGGTTCTGCTCCGCTGTTCCACAACTCGATGAATTGGTCCGAGTCAGAACCCACCTCTCCATCGCCGTTCCAGTCGGTTCCGTTGTACGCTTCGGACGAGGCCGAGACCAGGATTTCCGTGATGCGGATGTCAGCCGCCCCGCGGGCTTGAACCGGTTCAACGAGCGGCGCCGGTGTCAGAAAGGGAGGTGCGGTGGTGCCGAGGCAAAACAGCAGAACAAGCCCGAGCGGAACCAAGCAACGGCGCACGAATTCACCTGCACAAACCATCACATAAGGGCATCTCTTCGACCCTCAGCCGCTTCACAGGGCTTGAAAAGGGGTGGGTTGCAGGCTCAAAAGTATGGCGACCCTTGACATCACCGAACCCATCTTTGCAGAGACCATCGAAAACAACGGCCTGGTCCTCCTTGATTTCTGGGCCGAATGGTGCGGCCCGTGCCGAGCCTACGCCCCGGTCTACGAGCGGGTCTCGGAAGAGTTTCCCGATGTGGTGTTTGGAAAGATCGATACAGAAGACCAGCAGGGCCTTGCTGGGATGTTCGGTATCCGATCCATTCCCACGACGATCGCCTTCAAAGAGGGCATCGGCGTGTTCATGCAACCCGGGGCGTTGCCCGAAGATGCGCTGCGAGACCTCATCGGAAAGCTCCAGGAACTCGACATGGACGAAGTCCGGGCCGAAATGGAAGCCCGTGAGGCCGAAGAAGGCAGCGAAGACTGAGAAGCGGCGTGCCGATTGGTTCAAAGCAACGGGCAGACCCCGTTGGGTCATGGACCTCAAACCGCTCTTGGTGGTTCTTCTCTTTTCAACCAGCATGCTTGCTGGTTGTTTTGGTGAGGACGAAGCGGCGGGTCCCGCAACCCCCTCCTCGGATGTCTATCCCGAGCCTTGGGACCGTTCGGAGTTGTCCTACAATGACCAAGACATCTATGCTCGCGTGACCGTAAACGGCACCTACGGCATCGACACGGTTCGCTCGGTGTACGTCCCTGTGGACACGATTACGGCCGCTGATGGCGGTGCAGGCGTGACCGGGGATGCGGAAGTCCACCTCGGGTTGTGGTTGCCCGTCATCGAAGGCTGCGATTGGGATAGCGAAAGCCTCGGCCCGGAATGCCTTGTGCCTGTGATTGCAGAGATTGGCCCCTACTACAACGACGGCGACGTTGACGCCCTGACGCCGGCCGACCGGTTGGGGAAGATGCTCATCGAAAATTACGTGCCTCACGGTTACGGCGTGGCCCAGGTCTCGGTGTTCGGGACCGGAGAGTCCAACCATTGCATGGACTTGATGGGCACCGATGAGCAGCGTGGTATCGATGCGGCCGTGACCTGGCTGGGCACCCAATCATGGTCCAACGGGAAGGTGGGCATCATCGGAAAATCCTACGACGGCTCAACGCCATGGCAGGCGGCGACCTTTGGTAACCCATACTTGGCGACCATCGTTCCGATGTCTGGCCTCATTGGTGTTCACGAACTGATGTGGCGCAACGGCAGCATGGAGGCCAGAGGCATGATCATGCACAACGGTGTTTACGGGTCCTTCGGGATTGACGGGGATTCGGAGGACGCCCACACCCTCTGCGAAGGTTACGTTGAAGGCTACGTCAACGGTCCTGCGGCCTACCTTTCGGGCGGTATGGTGACCTACGGCGGCAACGACTACTGGACCGAACGGTCCTTCCTTGACCGGGTGCTCACGAATTACAACGGGTCGGTCTACATCATCCAAGGGATGCAGGACTGGAACGTTGACCCGCACATGGCTTTCCCGACCCATCAACTCGTGGAAGAAGCCGGCATTGAGATCAAAACGCTCGCGGGCCAATGGGCGCACGATTATCCCGACCGGAAATCTGGGCACAGCAGCCTGCCCTCCGGGGAAGGCGCCGAAGCCTATCCGTACACGCTTCGGTGGGATTGGGCCGACGAGATGCTGTACTGGTTTGACTGGTACCTCAAAGGCGAAGGCCGTGCGCCCACCCTTGGGGTGGAGATGCAAGACAACCGAGGCGGCTGGCGCTTTGAGCAGACTTACCCGCCCACCGACACGACCTACCTCGCAATCAACGGCGCAGACCTGAACCCTTCGGGGGCGTCCATCGGCGGGTCGACGGGCTCCATTACCATGACCTACGGGCCGTTTGAAAACGATACCTACATCGTCGGGATGCCGAGTTTTCACCTGCCTGTCACCCCTCATACCACCAACGGCGCCCATGGTTTCCTGAACATGGAGGACGAGAACGGCATGCACCTCGGTCACGCTGTGATGGACTATCGTTTCCATGAAGGCGGTCGGGACGGCCAAGAAGCCTTGGTTCCCTTCTCCACCGTGCTTGGAAAAATGGAATTCATGCCCATGGACATCTTCCTTTCAGCCGGTGAATCAATTGTGATCACGATGACCCAAACGGGTTACGATTACGTTCCTTCCCCTGCGAGTGCGGGCAGTTACTCGATCGACTGGTCCTCGGCCACCCTGACCTTGCCCATCATCGAGCGTCCTTGCGAAGCCCTGTTCCAGGCACCCATGCATGAGTACGGTGGCGAGAACCAGCGTGCGTGCTGAGGGTCAGTCACCCAACCCCTCGTCGAGCGGTGATGATTGGCTCAAGTAACCGAGGGTCCATCGAAGTGTATCCACGATGCCCTTTGCTCTCTGGTACTTCATCAGGGCTCGGTATTTTGCCTCGCGTGGGCCGGAAATCTTCCTGAGCATGTATTTTGCTCGCTGGGAATTCATCTCGGTTGTTGCATCGTCGAGCAGGGCCTCTATTTCTGCCCACGTACGGTCGTAGGTTGGTGTGTATCTACCCCACGGGTCATCGCGTCTCAATCTCATCTGGTTGCCCCATCATCGGCATGCAGAATGGGTTATGCAACAGAGAATCAATACCCTATTGAGATTGTCATCGAGAGCCGTGGCTACGTGGAGTTGACAGGAATGTGGATTCTGGACCGACGTCCCAGCGTCATCCTCTTAAGCCCTTGACAAACAATGTCCTGCATGGTGTTGTCCTCGATTCCGGGTGTCAGCGAGCGAATGGCCAGCAAGATGACCGCTCATTTCGGTTCTGAAGATGCCGTGATGTCGACCCTAGCCTCGGGTGACATTGCACGGCTTGCCGAAGTGGACGGCTTGTCTGCAAAAAGGGCGCTCTCCCTTGCCCGGCAGTACGCCGGAGATGAGGGACAATTCCTGGCCACGAAGGAAGCTCAAAAACTGCATCAAAACCTCATCGCTCACCTTCAGACCTACGCCAGTTTTCCAGCAAGCCAAGAACGCATGGGCCTTCTTATGCCGGTGCAGAACCCCGAACAGCGCCGCCAAAAGGTTGCTGCGGCCCTCCAACTCGACGTCGAATGGGTTGAACAGCAAGCCACTGAATGGCGAGGACTGCGCCGGTTGCGGGAAAAAGCCGAGCGCTACGAACGGGTCGTCGTCAGCCCAGAACCGCTCGAGGGGTTGAGCAAGCATTGCCGCGTTCTTCAACCAGGGGAGAACGAATCCTGGAAGGATTACACCGTGTTCAAGACCGTCACTTGGTTGGGTCCCGGGGCACCGATGGAAGCACCGGACGGTTGGTTGGTTCTCGGCTCCTCGCCCGATCCTGCGCTTGTGTTGCCCGAACGCACCATTGATTGGTTCATTCACAACCGAAGCGTCCTTGAGGTGGTGTGCGATTTGATTGAAGCCGACCAGCGCGGCGACCTTCCAAAGAACGACGCACTCGCATCCCTATCGGAGGCCCTCAAACCGCTCACGGGCCTGCCCGAAGCCATGAATCGGCTGAGCGACGCTTCTCAAATCGAAGAGGTCGCCCGCATCAAAGACGAACTCTGGAGCACCGTGAAGGCGCTCGAAACCGCCGTGAACGAACAGGTAGAAGGGGCGATGAACGATGCGAAAATGGCCCTTTCCGGCGCTGAACTGCTTGAAGCGCTCGCCGACGGTACGGCGTTTCAGCGAAAGTTGCGAGAAGCCACCGGCCACGTTATTCAGGAAGCCATGCAGCGGGCTCGCGAACAACTTGCGGCGTTCCTTCAGCCGGCTTCGCTTCGGTGCCCGTTCGACATTTTCACCACTTCCTGGCCGGCCAAGGTGGACCGGCAAACCATCGACGGGATTGATGCAGCCCTGGATTCAAAACTCAAGGCGGAAACCACCGGTCATTTGGTTGAGATGGCCCGTTTGCTCGGGCCGATGAAAACGCCTTGCGAGTTGGCCGTGGCTCGTCTGGTTGAGACCGACCAGTGGCTGGCCGTGGCCCGCTGGGCGCACGCACATCGCTGCGTGATGCCCGAACTCGTCAATCACGGGGTTTGGCTTGAAGAGGGACGTCACCTCCTGTTGGGCGTTGACCCCGACCCCGTCACCTACGGTTTGGGGCAAGCCGCCATTGAGGCTGACCGACAGTCCTTGGCGCTCCTCACCGGAGCGAATTCGGGTGGGAAAACGACCTTGCTTGAATGCCTAGCCTACGCCGCCATTCTTGCTCACATGGGGTTGCCCGTGCCTGCACGAACCGCTCGAATCGGTCAGGTGGACGCCTTGCACATCCTCGCAAAAGCGGGCGGGACCCAAAGCGCCGGAGCGCTCGAGCAGACCTTGGTGGAGTTGGCGACCGTGGTCAGCGATCCCACGCCCAAACTCATTCTCGCTGACGAGTTGGAGGCCATCACCGAGCCGGGGGCAGGGGCCCGCATCATCGCCGGCATGTTGTTGGCTGCAGAATCCCAACCCGAAACCACGATGATGTTGGTGACGCACCTCGCCCCGGCCATTCTTGAGGCCACGGGGCGCGACGACCTCCGGGTTGACGGTATCGAAGCCCGCGGTTTGGGAGAGGATTTGGAACTCATCGTGGACCGAACCCCTCGGCGCAACCACCTCGCCCGCTCAACCCCTGAGTTGATTGTTAAACGGTTGGTGGAGAAGAGCAACGGTCACGCAAAGGCACTTTTCGCTGACATTTTGGAGATGTTTCACCAGCGCGATTGATCACGCAGGCAACTCCAACTCCACGGCGAACAGCGGGTCGGGGTCCGTTGAATCGTGGTAAGCCACGACCACGCCCCCGTCGGGAAGAATCCCAAGCGAGGCGAAATCAAAGCGGATGTCGTTGCCTGCACCGGAAGTCGAGTCCAAATCGCCCAAACCGATGTAGGTCAGGGTGTCGGGTGACAGGTCTTCGGAATATTCGCGGACGTGGAAGACCGTATCGACGTCCGGCCCCTCGGTCGATTGGTAGCGCACGTTCAGGACGAAGAGGTCCAATTCGCCGTTGCCTTGGAATTCCCATTCTTCAATGGACGAAGCTTGTTCGCCCAAATCGTAGGTGTGGTTGGTCCACGTCATCGCACCGTCAACGGAGACGTAGTGTGTGAAGGACGTCCCAGCATTGCTCACGCAATGCAGCGTTCCTGCCCGGTCAAGGTGGCAGTACTCCGAGGGGAACTTGACTTCCAATTCGTTCCAAGAGAGCGTGGTGTCCATGTAGGCGGCGTTACCGTTGTTGTAGTACGACGGGAAGAGCAGGCCACCCGACGGCAAGGGGAAGGCCCGCATTTCTTTGTGGGGTTTGTTGACGTCCCAATATGCGGCCAAATCGGAACCCGTGAAGTTGAGGTCGAGTTCAATGGATGGGTCACCGCCGTCTCGCCCGGGGAACTGGAAGGGGTAGTAGTTGAGGCCATCAACGCTGATCTGTCCGCCGGCGTTCTGGGTTTGATGCCAGAAGTTGGAGACGACGATGCTCGCCCAGTCCCCTGTTCCAAGGGTGGAATCGATGGGTCCAACCACTTCAACCTGCCAGGAACGGTCGTAGAACGGCTCGGTGATGCGGTTGTAACACCACGTCCATTCCCCTTCGGATTCGTCGTAAAGGATGGCGTAGAATTTGTCAAGTTTCAAATCGGCCCCGGGATAGGGGAACCACGACATGGAAATGATGTCGCCGTTGGTGGCTTGCACGATGCTGCCCTCGCCCAACCCCTCCTGTCCGGGGTTGGTGGGGACAAAGGTCCGGCACTGGGTGTCCGGAAGCACACCGGGGATGTAGGTGTCCCAAAGGTGCCCGCGATCCGCTGAATAAACGGGGTATTCTCCACCGATGTTCAAGATCTGACCGTCGATGGAGGTGGCGAGGTAGTGTTCGCAACAATTCCCTCCGTACGTGGCGTCAAAGACCGCCCATGTGGTGTTCGTGCTCTGGTTGGTGCGCAAATCCACGGTCGTGAACGTCCGTTCGTCAACGTGACCGGCGGCGTCGATGCGCTCGTAATCTTCCCAGATGGGCACCAGGGTTTCGTCTTCCGCCACCGTGGTACCGTCACCGAAGCATCCTGCAAGCAGCATGGACATCGCCATCGCCACGCCGAGCAGTTGCGTTCGCATGGGGTGGCCTGGCTTCGGCGTGATTTGAAGCCGTCGCCGGTCGTTTTTCGCATCGTGAGACGGCTCAAGTTGTCTTTGGGGCTTCAGCCTCGCAAGACGGCTTCCATTTCCAGAAGCCGTTTGAGCCCCGTTTCGGTGTGGCTGCCCATCCATGTCAACGCCTCCCCGTCGATGAGATGGAGCGAAGGGGGCGCCCCGCCCAATCGTCGAATCTCCTCTGCCAAGCGTTCGCCCTCTTCCAGCGAAAACTCGTGGGGCTCCGAGGAGAGGAAGAGGTCCGTGACCTTCCACGCCATCACCGTCTCGGATGAGATGGCGGGGTACCCCGTCCCTTCGGGGTCGATCACCGGTACGCTGTACCCCATGCAGGCGACCATGTTTCCGGCATAGGTGCTGCCGTTGGCGGCCATCAAGGGGTCGTGCCAGATCAACGGCAGGGCGACCCGTCCGTTCGGCGCAGGAAGGCCGGTCAGGGTGCGTTCTAGGTTTCCCGCAAGCACCTCGGCCTCGTCGGCGCAACCGGTTGCGCGGCCCAATTTTCGCAGCATATCGGGAACATCGGTCGGATGGCGGACCTCGCAGACAAAGGTGGCGTAGCCTTGGTCGATGCACCAATCGTGAACCGCTTTGGGGTTCTCGTCCCGGTCCATGACGACCAGGTCCGGCCGTGCCGTGGCAATTTTGTTCAGGTTTGGGGTTTTGGTGCCTCCTACAACGGGGACGTGCTCAACGCTGTTCGCGGGGTGGATGCACCACGGTGTCCGACCAACGACGGACGAGGCGTCCAGCCCAAGGTCGAAGAGGGTCAGGGTCAAACTCGGGACCAAGGAAACGATGCGCACGGCATCCCCTCACGCAACGGTGAAGTGGACGCTGGTGCCGTCGACTTCGAAGGACTCGGCGTGTTCGGGAGGGGTGCTGCCTTCTTCGTGGAACACGCAACCAGCGCACCGGGTTTCAGCAGCGACCCAGGCTTCGTCGATCTCGTTCATGACCGGTCCGTTCACCATCCACACCTCAAGGTCAATGGTGGCTTCCAAATCCAGATTCATGGCCTTTCGTTGTGCTTGCACTCGGCGGGTGATGTCCCTCGCCATCCCCTTTGACAGCAAGGCAGGAGTGTCGTTCATGTCCAAGACAAGGCTGACGTGCATGGCGGTCTCCTTGGTGTCCGTGACCTCAACGGTTTGGGCGGCAAACCCAGGCCGTTCCACCCGCTTGACCTCAACATCTCCCGCTTCAATCTTGATGCCCATCACTTCGGCATCGCCAGCGTTGATGGCTTGCAACAAGGCCTCGGGGTCCTCCGCCGTGCGGATGGCTTGAGCGACGTCGTTCACGCTCGCTCGTGCCTTGGGGGCGAGCGCACGGAAGTTCGGTGCGAGCTCAATGCGTTGGAATCGGTCAAGGTCGTTTTCCACATGAATGGCTTCCACGTTGAGTTCCTCGGCCAGGAGGTCGTGGAAGGCACTCAAATCGGGTCCTGCGACGATCCACCCTTGAGCGCACGGAAGTCGCTGGCGTCGGTTGCCGTCGATTCGGATGCGGCGACCGGCCTCGGCCAAGTCCCGAACCAACGCCATCGTGGCTTCAAGTTCGGCGTCCACTGGAGGTAGACTGGCTGTGGCTTTGGCAGCGTCTTCGTCCCATGCATCCGAGGTCGCCCCTTCAACCGAGCCCGGAACACCGGCGGGCCAGGCTGCGGTGTGCACGGACGCACCGGTCAAATTGCGATGGATTTCATCCACCATGAAGGGCGCCACGGGGGCGACGAGGCGGCAAACGGTGAGGAGCACCTCGTGCAGGGTGTGCTGACAGGACCGTTTGTCGTTGCTTTCAGCTTCATCCCAAAGACGGCGTCGGCTCCGGCGCACATACCAGTTGGAGAGGTCGTTGACGACGAAATCCTCCAAGTCACGGCAGGCTTTGTGGAACTGCCAGTTCACGAAATTCTCATGGTAGGCGGTTGCAACGGTGCTGAGACGAGACAAGATCCACCGGTCCAATGCCGGACGTTGTTCTTCTGGAACGGCCGATTCCGAGGGGTCAAAGCCGTCAAGAGCGGCGTAGTCGGCGTGGAATTTGTAGACGTTCCAGAGGGTAAGGAACATCTTTGCGTAGGTGTCACGGACACCGTTCGGGTCAAATTTCATCGGGTTCCAAGGGGCACCTGCCGTGACCATGTACCAGCGGGTGGCATCGGCGCCTTCTCGGTTGAAATGGTCCCAGGGGTCAACGATGTTTCCTCTGGATTTTGACATCTTCTTGCCTTCAGCATCGAGAATGAGGCCAAGGGAAAGGCAGCGCTTGTAGGCCGGCTGGTCAAAGACGGTCGTTGAGACCGCCAGCAGGGTGTAGAACCATCCGCGAGTTTGGTCCACGCCTTCGCAAATGTAGTCGACAGGGAAGGAAGCGTTGAACACGTCTTCGTTCTCGAACGGATGGTGCCATTGCGCGAACGAGGCGCAACCGGAATCAAACCAACAATCCATCACGAAGGGTTCCCTGTGCATCACTTCGCCGCTGTCGGAGATCAGGGTGAAACCGTCGACGACGGGCCGGTGAAGGTCGACATCGTCGGGGCACTCGGGGTTGGCGATGCCGGCCGCTACGGCTTTAGCGACCTCATCTTGGAGTTCTTTGATGGACCCGACGCACTTCATGTCCCCGCTTTCGCTTCGCCAAACAGGGAGCGGCGTGCCCCAGTAACGTTCGCGAGAGATGGCCCAGTCCTTGACGTTTCGAAGCCATTCCCCAAAGCGCCCTTCACCGACCCAATCGGGGGCCCATTCCACCTGGTCGTTGAACTTCAGGAGGTTGTCCTTGACAGCGGTCATTCGGACAAACCACGAGTCCATGGCGTAGTACAGCAGCGGATGGTCGGTTCGCCAACAGTGAGGGTAGTCGTGAGCGTAGGCCTTTTCACGGTACAGCAAACCGCTCTCCGGACCTTTACCGTTGGTTCCGCTGGGGGCTGCGAGCAAAGCGATGATGGCTTCATCGCAGGATTTGACGTAGCGTCCGTCCAAGTCGGGGTGTGTCCCGGCGACGAAGGCGCCGTCCATGTCGACGGTGTGGTGGGCGGGAAGGCCTGCTTCCATGCCGAGGTTGTAATCGTCTTCGCCGTACATCACGGCGGTGTGAACCACGCCGGTGCCGTCCGTGGTCGTGACCCAATCGGCTTCAAGCACGGTCCATGCGGTGACGGAATCGCCTCGAGGCACGGCGCCCGGGAACAACGGCTCGTAAGCGCGGCCGACGAGATCGGCTCCTGGAAATTCGTCCACAACCTCCACGTGGTGCCGCAGCACCTCTTTCATCAGGTCCTTGGCGAGGATGAGTTCCTCCCCAACGTTCGCTCCGCCTGCGCCTTCCCAATGTTCGCCTGCGGCTTCTTTGATGCGGCAGCGGACGTAGGTGACCTCCGGTCCGACGGCCAGCCCGACGTTGCCCGGAAGCGTCCACGGCGTGGTCGTCCATGCCAGGATGGAAGCGTCGTCATCCATGAGTTTGAATTTGACATAAACCGAGGGCTCCTCGACTTCTTTGTAGCCCAAGGCCACTTCGTGGCTCGAGTAGGAGGTGCCGGTTTGCGGGCAAAACGGCAGAACCTTGTGACCTCGGTACAGCAGGCCCTTGTCGAACATTTGTTTGAGGGCCCACCAGGCCGATTCGACGTAATTGTTGTCAAGGGTGACGTAGGGGTTGTCCAAGTCCACCCAATACGCCATCCGTTCGGTCATCTCTCGCCAAGCCGCTTCGTAGGTCCAAACCGAATCGCGACAGGCTTGGTTGAACTCGGCCATGCCGAAGGCTTCAATGGCCTCGTTGCTCATCAAATCAAGCCGCTTTTGCACTTCGATTTCAACGGGCAGACCGTGGGTGTCCCAACCGCCCTTGCGTTCAACGAGGAAGCCTTCCATCGCTTTCCAGCGGCAAACGAGGTCCTTGTAGGTGCGAGCGACGACGTGATGAATCCCGGGCTTTCCGTTGGCGGTGGGCGGGCCTTCGAGGAAGATGAAGGGGGCGCCGTTTCGACGGACGTCGATGGAGGCTTGGAAGGTCTTTTCTTCGCTCCACCGTTTCAACAACTCGGTTTCCAACTGAACGGCATCCAGTTCACCCGCCGCCTTTGGTTGAGCCATGCTTCGTCCACCGGGGGTGCGGTTTTGAATATCACTCCACAATTTGTTCATTTTTCATCGACCTGCGGTTTTTTGGCCGTGCAAAACGAAGCCCTGATGCCTTCGTTTTCCCCCTTCACGAGAGCCGAGTCGGGCGTATGCTTCAAGTCCTTCAATGCCCACCCCGGTCCATGGCGGGGAAGCATGTTCGCGCTCAAGCCCTCCTTCTCGTGGTGCTGATGGTCCTCGGGGGCAGCCTCGGGACGCTGTTCGCCTCGCCATCCGCCCCTGCCGTGCTCAGCGAGACCCCATCGCCGATGCAGGTGGGGGAAGGCGACCAAATGGACCTCACGCTAACGCCCAACGCCAACATGAATTTCAAACTCGACCTGCCCGCCGACGAAGCGCTGGTCAGCGCCGAAATGGTCTTCACGCCAAAGGTGCTTCCCCTCCAATCTGGATTCGTTTGGGACGATGCAGCCGATTGGAACCACGCCGACGCCGTGAAGAACGGCTCCACCGTATCGAACGGTGCCTTGACCGGTTCGTCAGCCGGGGTGTTGTGGGACTTCAACACCAACAACCAAGGCTGGACCTTTTCAGGGTACGGAGCACGCGTCTCCTCGCCAACCTGCGGCATGAACGGCAGTTCGGGTGGCTCCCTCCGAACGTATGCCGGCTCGTCATACGCCACTTCTCCGACGGTGAACCTCGCTGGGGGCGTCAACATCCCCTTCCACGCTTGGGTTCGCCAAGGCTCAAGCGGTTGCGGCGAGGAACCCGATTCCGGCGAGAACCTCTACTTCCAATACAAATCGACCACCGGGTCTTGGGTCAACTTCCGCACCTTCAGCGGGTCCACCTCCGGGGGTTCGGTGACGCCGTTCCAGATGACCCTGCCCTCCGCGGCTGTCCACGCAGCGTCGCAATTCCGAATCTACCAAAACAGCGGCAGCGGGACGTGTTGCGATTATTGGTTCGTCGACGACGTCCACATCGCCACGCCTCCCGAATCGAACTGGACCAGCCCTTCCCTGGGTCACAAGAGCGGCAGCACGCAGCTGCTTGCCGATGACACCTATGCGCCGGTGTACCTTGAAGCCGACATCCCGGAAGGTTCCTTCCTCAACTGGTCCGTGATCAACACCGCCGGCGAAACCATCCCGGGGATGCACGGCACGAACGACCTCGTCCTGCCTTTGGATTTGCTCGACCACGATGCGGTTGACCAGTTCCGAATTCACCTCGAATTCAAGGGCGGCGAAGCCGGCATGCCGATGCTCTACTCCATTTCTGGCGACGGTTCGGTGCGCGAATCGTTCGCCACCGACCCCTCGGACCGCGGCTGGGACCTCAACGGCAGCCTTTACCAGCCGAACACCGGTCTGAGTGGGAACGCCACCGCCATGGCGACCTCGCCGTGGGTGCTTGCCAGTTCTCCTGTTTACGACGCCCGATTGGCGGGTTCGGTTTCAAACGCTCAAGTTCAAACGCGCTTCCACCCCAACGACGCTTGGACCAACGTCACCCTTCCGTACACCCCCATCGTGAATCAAGACGTTGTCGGCATGCAAGTCCGCCTCGTGGCGCTCCCGCCCGCTGACGGCAATTTGAGCAACTTCACCGCTTGGAGCGCCTCCGAACTGGCCTTGGACCTCTACGGTGGTCAACACCCTGCACGCCCGAGCTTGGACTTCAACCTAGACGAGCGCTTCGAGTGGGGCGGCGATGACCGCCGTGTCGGCACCTGGGGCTGGCAGAATCGATTTGTGAACGCCGAGGAACGCATGGAACTCACCATGAGCGGCGGGTCGCCGTCGGTGGCGAAATTCTGGGCGCCGAAAAACGACCTCTCCTCGTTTGGCTTCAGTTACGCTGCTCAGAGCGGTACGGTGACCGATGTAGCACTCTTCGTGGGGACGACGTTCATCGCCAACCGAAGCAACGTTGAGAGCGGGAACGGGATTTTCCACCTCGACGGCGAGGAGATGACTTCCTTTGCCTCGGCCCTCTCAGCCGTGTCAGCATCGGTCGATGTCTTGGGGACTCCGTTCACCGAGGCCCGCATCGAAGTGTCCGGGGCCGGGACGGCGGTCCTTGGCGGCCTACGTGCCACGCACAACGCATCGCACCGCGTGGTGGCCGATGCCGGTTCCTCGTTTGTCATGGGCGTGAACGAAGCCCGCACGACGGTTGCTGCCGTGGGCGGCATGCAAGCTGTTCCCCTCCCGTTCATGGCAGAGGAGAGGGGCGGCATGACCGTCTCGGTGGTCGACCTCCATACCTCGGATGAGGTGGTCCTCGCTTCAGGGTCGATGCTGAACGCCGAACCCGTTCTGGCATCCAGCCAGCGATGGCAGACGGTGTCAACCTCCTACGCCGTGAACAGCGGAAGCATCACGCACCACCGCTTGGATGTGTTTAGCAAAACCCATCAAGCGACCTGGCTCTTCCCTTCCTCGGGCGATGCGCCGGCCGGTTTGGGCGATTCAGCTTTGGTTGAAATCCACCCCGCCGACGGGATTGTTATGACCGAAGATGGGTCGCATGTTCACGCCAACATCACCTTCCGGCTCCGTCCTGATTGGGACGATGAGGCGTTGTTGACCGCCACGGCCCGATCGGTCATGCAAAGCGGCGTGCTTTCCATACCCTTCTCTCACACTTGGGGGACGTCAACCGTGCAGGGTTACGAAAACGACCTTGAACTCAAGCGTTTGACCTTTTCTGAAAACGGCCAGGCGATGCCCAGCACGCGGGAATACTTGCGGGGCGGTGAAACGATGGACCTCTCGGTGAAGGTGGGCTTTGAAGGCATCAATTCCCTTGATGGCTTCGTTGACGGCGATGCCCGGCTCACGCTTTACCGAAACGGGGTCGAGAGCCGAAACACCACCCAACTCGACGGAGTATATTGGAACATCACGGAGACCATTCCCTTCACGTACGGCGACGTGACGTGGTCGGTTCACCTTGAATCGCTGAACGGGTCAACGGTCATTGATCCTGCCGAAATGTCCCGCACGTTCACCGTTGATTCGGTGAAACCACGGGTCATCGAGACCTCGATGTTTGCCTACGACCATCGAGAGCCCAGCCCAACTCAGGTCCTGCAGGTCACCATCATGGACCAACCCGTGCTTCCCAGCGAGATGTCGGCGATGGTCTGGAAGGAATGGGTGGACGACACCAACCTCAACGGATGGCCCGATGAAGGGGAATTCCAGTCAACCACCATGCTGTTGCCCAGCGATTTAACGGCGCTCACCGGCGTCTACACGCTGATGATTGACGACACGGCCGGCAGCCTCGGGCAGAAAGTCGCCGTTTACCTCGAGGGGACCGATCCGTCCGGGTACCCCATTCAAGACGGCGGCAGCGCCGCTGAGAACGACCAGTTGTTCGTGTACCAGTTGGCCGTTGACGGTGCACCGGAGCTGGCGCCCGATGCCTTTTCGTGGGTTGGTGGTCGGCAGTCTTGGATTCACCCCGGGCAACCTTACGAACTGAACGTGAAAATCACCGAGCCCAACGGCGGCTCGGATTTGTCCACCGTCGACGTGATGCTCGCCAGCAACCAAGGCAGCGACCCGATGACCGTTGAGTGGGCCTTTGCCACCAACAACTGCACCACCGAGTCCGTTCACATCGTGATACAATCCTGCACCATGCTCGGGTCCAACGGTCTCGCTGGGCCGTTTGAGAAAGACATGACCCTCAACATCCAGCTTTCCTTTGGATGGAACACGCCTGATTTGGGCGACAACCGCAGGGAACCCGCCATCTTGGTGGTGGACCGTGCCGGTCAAGAGGAACTCCGAGCCTTCCCCGAACACCGTTGGCGGTTCTCGGCCGGACTCAGCATTCCTGAGGAATCCGTCGACCTCCATTTGACCCGAGGCTCGTTCCTTGGTGACGGTGCGCGTGTCACCCCCTTAACCCCCATGGAGGTTTCAGGCGGTTTGGTCTTCGCAGAGACCTCCACCGTGCCGGCGTTTGATTGCGCTGTGGATGTCTTCTTTGCCGGTCAAACCTACACCGCCACTGCGGTTGACGGCATCTGGTCCGTTCCCGTCCAAGCGCCGGCCACCTCTGGATCGTTGCCGATGACCTGGGAGGTCGGTTGCTTGCTCGGCCAAGGCCAAGACCTGACGAACAAGGAAGCCTCCGTGAAATGGATCGTCGTGGACGGTACCGGACCAACGCCCGTTGAAGTCCTCTCCCCACGTCCGCTTGCCATCTTGGGCGGTGAAAACCACGAGGTTCGGGTGGTGGTCCAAGAATTGGGTGGCCTCGACCTGCAATCCTTGGAATTGGTTTGGACCGTGGAGGATTTCAACACCGGCGAAGTCATTCGCTCTGGCCGAGAACCGCTCTCCTTGGAAGGCGAGGTTCTCGACGGCTTGCATTTGGAACTCTATGCCGACATGAACTTGAGCCAAATCACCGATGCGATGCTCATCGACCGAATGGTCGTCAAAATCTCCGTTGACGGGCGGGATTTGGCCGGCAACGCCGTGACCGGTCTGAACGGTGACCTTTCTAATCCTTTCCTTGCGACGTGGAACATGGAATGGTTGCAGCCGAAATTCGCTCTTTCTCCTACCTCCATGACCTATTCACGCTTGCTGATGGATGTGGGCGACGCCACCTCGATTCAGCTCGAGGTTGAGAACGTGGGCACACGGGAGGGAAGCATTGAGGTGACGTTTGAAGCGGTCAACCCGGCCGGCGAACGAACGCTCGTGCAACGCGTCAGCGTGAGCGCAGAAGCGGGGGCGATCGGTCTGGTCTCGGTGGACTGGCAGCCAACGGAGTCCGGCCTCCAATGGGTGGAGGCCACCCTCGAGAACGGGCAAACGTCCAGCGGTCCAACGGTGGATGTTCGTGTGGCTGAAGAGCCCTCGTTCTCGCAGAAGGTGTTCGGAGATGTGAACCCGATCATCGGTTCCATCACGGCCCTCCTCCTGATCGCCGTCGTGCTGTCGTTGTTGATTTGGATGAAGCGCATGACGGTGAACCAAGGCTCGAAAGTGGCTTACGACTGGGACGAATATTCCTCGGAACTTGAAGAAGAGGAAGAGGTCTTTTCCGCGTCCGCCGTTGCTGCAGAAACCTCCGCTGCCGTCGGTGTTGTAGCGCAGGACGAGGGTGCCGATGCTGGCGAAGAAACGGATTGGGTCATGGGCTCCGACGGCTATTGGTGGTACCACGACAAGGCGACCAACGAGTGGTGGTACAAGGATGCCGACGGCGAGATCGTCAAGCATCCCTGACCCGATTCGAGGCGAGAACATGACGTTGATTGCGTTGTTGCAACTTGACCCGACGGTGGGTGACTTGGCTCACAACGCCAGCCGGCTCGAGGCGCTCGCAAAAATGGCTGCAGAACACGGGGCTGCGGTGGGCGTGTCCACCGAATTGGCCGTGTGCGGGTACCCGCCACGCGATCTCCTTTTGGAACACGATTTCATCCAACGCTCCCTCGCTTCCGCCCTCAGCATCAGCAGTTCTGTCCCTTTGCTGGTGGGCACGCCGCTTCCTGCTGACGACCCACGTTCCCTGCCGACCAACGGTGTGGTCCGGTGTGGACCCGAATTCACCTCGTTCAAAGGCAACGCCAACGCACGTGTGGTCGCCGAAAAACAACTCCTGCCCACCTACGACGTGTTTGACGAGGCGCGGTACTTCTCGGCCAAGAACCGCTCCGGTTTGGCCCGTTCCATTGGGGGGCTCAACTTGGGCGTCACCGTTTGCGAGGACGCCTGGCAGGCGGCTGGAAGCACGCCTTCCGCTTATGCACAAGACCCGATTGAACACATCGCAGAATGGTGCCGGCAAGGCGTGACCATCGACGCCACGGTCAACCTCTCGGCATCGCCGTTCCACAGCGAGAAATTCACCACTCGGCTCCACGTGGCGCGGCATGCCGCCTCGGTCCTCAACCATCCCTTCTTGCTGGCGAACCAAGTCGGCGGCAACGACGACTTGTTGTTTGACGGTCGCAGTTTGGTGGCGTGGCCCGACGGTCGCGCCGTCGTTGCCCCCTCGTGGTCCGAAGGGGTCCTGATGGTCGATTTGGAGGGACCCGAAGGGTGCACATGGCTCGCAAGCACCGCCAGCGATGCCTTGGCCATCGGTGACGGGACCACCCTTTTCCTCTCGGATGGGCAAAACGGCCTTGACGCCGTGGACGCGCTGGACGAATTGACCGATGCGGTCGTCACGGGGCTTGCCGATTATTGTCGCAAATCCAACATCGGTTCCATCGTTCTCGGTCTTTCCGGTGGCATTGATTCAGCCGTCGCTGCTTGCGTTGCTGTCGCCGCTTTGGGCGCAGAAAACGTCACCGGACTTGCGATGCCGAGCCGACATTCCTCTCAGCATTCCATCGACGACGCCCTTCACACGGCGCAAGCCCTCGGCATGGCCTGTGAGGTTCACCGCATTGATGAGATGCATTCGAGCGTTGAGCGGTCTCTTGGAACGGTCCTTGAGGCCGGCCATCCGGTGGCGGGGGAAAACCTCCAGGCTCGTTTGCGAGCCATTCTTGTGATGGGCTACGCCAATGCAAGGTCAAGCATGGCCATCTCGACGGGCAACAAGTCCGAAATTGCCCAAGGGTATTGCACGCTTTACGGTGACATGGCGGGTGGTTACGCTCCGTTGGGAGACGTCTACAAGATGGATGTGTACGCCATGGCCTCACGTTTTAACGAACGAGCAAAAGCCAACGGTCGCCCCGAACCGGTGTCCGCGTCAACCCTCACCAAACCGCCGTCGGCCGAGTTGGCTCCCGACCAGGTTGACGCCGATTCCCTTCCCCCCTACGAGCTGCTTGATGCGCTGCTTCAAGCCCACATTGAATCGGGCATGAACGCCGACGAGATGACGGAGGCTGGTTTTGAGGAAGCGATGGTGATGGACGTGCTTCGGCGGCTTGAGCGGACCGAACACAAGCGCCGGCAGATGGCGCCTTCTCCTCGTGTCTCTTCACGGGCGTTCGGCCAAGGCTGGCGTCGCCCGTTGGCGTCAAATCACGATTGGCGTGGCGCTCAGCGCTGAGCGGTGGTCTCAAAAATAGACGGCCAAACCAAGCGCCGTGTCCGGTACCATCACCAACGTTGCGGGGTATCGGTTCGTTGATTTGGACGACCGTGAGAACTTGCAACGGGTGTTGAGAAGCGTTTGTCTGGATTTGGGACTCAAAGGGACCGTGCTCTTGGCGCCTGAAGGACTCAATTTCTTTCTCGCCGGACCCGAGCCTTCCGTAACGGCCTTTGTGACGCATCTTGACCGCGATGAGCGTTTTCGTAACATCCCGCTCAAGCGGTCGTTCACCGATTACCAACCCTTCAATCGCATGAACGTCCGTCTAAAAAACGAAATCATCTCGGTGGGCCTCGACCACATTCGCCCCCATGAGTTCACGGGGGAGGAAATCACCCCCTCCGAGTTCAAGGCGATGCTTGATCGAGGTGAATTCGTTCACGTGCTCGACACCCGCAACGACTACGAATTGAGGGTTGGAACCTTTGAGAACGCCATCGATTTGGACATCCGGACGTTTCGAGCGTTTCCCGATGCCGTCGCTGCTCTGCCTCCCTCCATGAAAGACGAACCGGTCGTGATGTTTTGCACGGGAGGCATTCGCTGCGAAAAGGCGAGCGCCATCATGATGGAAGCCGGCTTCACCAACGTCAAACAACTCAAAGGAGGCATCCTCGGCTACTTCGAGGAGGTGGGTGGGGCGCACTGGAACGGGGATTGTTTCGTCTTTGACCAACGGGTGGCCGTCAACCCTGACCTGCTCGAGACCGAGGTCGTCGTTTGTTTCGCCTGCAGGGAACCGCTCTCGCTGGAAGAACAGGCATCGCCCTCGTACGTGGTGGGAAGCTCCTGCCCTTATTGTGCGGACCGTGCGGACATGGTGCCCGTTAACGATGGATGACGATCCAATCGTCGGACAACTCGCCGTGACTCCACCGGTGCCATTCGTGGCCTGTTGCTCCGTCATGAGCGATGAAGAAGACTTGGGAGTCGCTCAGCACCATGGAACCGTAGGTCAGGGCTTGCGAGGAATTGCCGGTCCCCGGCCACGGGTCGTACACCGGACGAAGGGCGTCGCCTTCCACCGCCCAGAGCATCACGCCCATGTCGTTGCCTTCGATGCGTCCATCGCTGAGCACCAACCAGCCTTCACCGATAGCCACGGCCCCTCGGAGGTCCGAAGAGAGGACGCCGGGCGTGAGGTCGTGGAGAACCCGGGTGCCCATCGGGGTGGCGTCCGTCACGCAGAGTTCGGTTCCGGAGGTGGAGGTGACGCAATCGAAGAGCAAACGCTCTCCGGTGGAGGCCACGCCCATTTGAGCCCCTGGCGCGAGGAGTTCAGCGCTCAGTTGAACGGTGATGCCGCTGGGCAGGTCGGTGGTCCACACATGGGCGTTGCTGGTGGATACGACGGCATCGAACACGAGGTTGTTCCCGATGAGGTGCAACCCCATGCCTTCGCCCATTTGGGTGTCGCCGCTCGAGGGGGCCAGCGAGGTTAACCACGCCAAGGAACCGTCACTTGCGAGGTGGAGGAGTTGTTTGACCGTGCCCCGAACAGCCACGGCGTACAGGTCATC
Source organism: Candidatus Poseidonia sp. (assembly GCA_038118245.1). Classification (GTDB taxonomy): domain Archaea; phylum Thermoplasmatota; class Poseidoniia; order Poseidoniales; family Poseidoniaceae; genus Poseidonia. The sequence goes on along the minus strand of JAYOHN010000008.1, from coordinate 12,417 downwards.
GGCGTTGCTGAGCGGATGGCTGAGGGTTGAAGTGCCAAACGGGTTCACGTCCCATGAAACCACGCTCCCGTTGTTGGAAATGAACCAAGGCTCCACATCACCCTCAGCGTCCATCGCACTCATCCACACCCCCGCATCGTCGGCGTGCAACCAACCGGACCCGAGTTGGCTCAGCCCGCTGAGCGCCGTGTTCACGCTGTTGCGAACACTGGCGTTCCAGGCCGGTTGTGAGGTCCAAGGCATCAATTGCGTACCGTTGGTCCACAACAAGGACCCGTTCACGGCTCGAAACAAATGACCGTCCATCCAAGGGGTCGGTGCATCGGCCTCGACCGTTCCAAGCGCAAAAGTCCCCTCTTCGGTGCCGTCGCTCACCCAAAGTTGGCGCCCGGTTGCGCCGTCATCGGCGTCAAAAACGATCGCTTCGCCGTGCGCAACGACGTGCATGCCCAAATCCCGTCCAGGCAAGGAATCTCCGTTGGGGTTCATGTCAGTCACCATTTCCGTCGTGTTCCCGCCCTGAAGGTGAGCATGAAGTTCGCATCCATTCACGCCGTCGCTGGCGGCGAAGAGGAAGAGCGCCTTCTGGCCCAACCAGGCTGCAGATTCGCAGCCGGTGGAGACTGAATTTCCGATGCCGGAAAATTGGTCCGTGATGCGTTCCGAACGCAACGGGGTGAAGCAGAAGTTCAGTGATTCGTGAACTTCGCCGTCCTCCAACAAACCGTTGTTCGGGGTGGCGTCGCCTTCCCCGTCGTCCACCCCGAAGCGGACCACGAACCCGTCCAAGCAAAGGTAAGTCGGAGCGGCGACTTTGTCCACAAGGGCGGAAGCGCCCTGGATGCCGTTCGTTCCGTCGGCACCGTCCAAGCCGTTCAAGCCCGAGGTGCCGACCGCACCGTTGCAAACCGCCACCGAAGCGGTCCGTTCCGCCTCGCTCAAGGTGCCGTCAGCGTCGAGGTCCAGACCGGACTGGACCACGGTGCCGCCAGCAGGGCAGGTGGCGTTGCCGAGGGAAAGGGGTTGGACGTCAAGCAAGGTCGCCACAGCGTCCAAACCGCTCGGGCCCGGTTGGCCTTGCGGTCCTGAGAGACCTTGCAGGCCGTGACAAAGCACCGTGGTGTCCTGCACCTCGGCGGATTCCAGCACCCCGTTCGTGTTGGTGTCAAGGCCGGTCATGAAGCGAACACCGCCTTCGTTGCAGGGAGCAAGGGGTGCGAACGGCTCGCTCTCGACGAGAAGCGGTGCTTGGTCGTCTTCAGGGGCGTTTTGCGCTCCAAGAAGGGCGTGGTTATAGGTCGCAAGCACAAGCGCAATCACCAAGCCGACGACCTGAACGGCCGTGAACAGCCTGCTTTTCTTGTGGGCGGGCGCTGCCTGGGAAGCGTCGTCATCTCTCTCCCGTTGGTCTTCCAACGGGAGGTTTTCCAATTCCTCTGCCGGTGTTTGTGGCATGGTGGGGCGTTTCCACATCCAAGCAAATTAAACTTCTTCCTCAAGTCAAGATGGGTTGGATTCCAAGGGGTGGATTCATGGGGTTTGTGCCGCTGGAAAGGCCATGGAGCCCCCCCAACGGTTGGTGGAACAACTGCAAGGGAAGGAGGGGAAGACCCGGCAAATGGGCGCCCGACTCGTCCTGGATTTGGCCGACACCACGAAGGCCGAGGGTTACGTCGAAGCCGTCCACGCCCATGTTTCTGGGGTGTCGGTCATCACCGGTGGCCACGGTTTGCGTCGCTTTCTTCGCAACCTTGCCCAAGAGGGCGACGGGACGGTCGCCGTTCCAACCACCCTCAACTCGGCGGGATGCGACCGCGAAAAGATGGAAGAAATGGACATCGAATGGCCCGATTTCCTCGAGCAGCAGTTTGAAATCGTTCAAGCCTACGAACAACTGGGCATCGACGCCACCTTGTCCTGTACGCCGTACGACCGAGGCATTGACGACCTGTCCGGCATGGCGTCGTGGGCGGAATCCAACGCCGTGTGTTTTTCCAACACATGGACCTCGTTGGTCACGAACCGAGAATCCGGCCTTTCTGCCCTCGCCACCGCCCTCACCGGTTTTGCGCCAAAGTGGGGTTTGCACCTCGAAGAACACCGCATGCCCAACCTCCATGTCCACGTGGAATGCGAACTCAACGACCTCTCGGATTGGTCGGTGTTGGGGGATTGGATTGGGAAGCAGGTGCGTCCGGACTGGTCCTTGCCTTTCGGACCCATGCCCTACATCACCGGGTTACCGAACCACCTTTCCTTCGCCTCCAAAAAAGCCCTCACCGCTGCAGCAGCGAATTACGGGTGCGCCATGCTGTGGGCGGAAGGTCACACCGTCGCCCCGCCCCTCGAGGCGGACGGTTCAGGAGGTTACCTCCCGCCCGAAGGCGGCTGGCAGGGAGAATTGCGTTTTACAGCCGACGACCTCGCTGAGCGCTACGAGGCGCTCGCTCCCAAAGGGCGGGTGGATTTGGTGGTCATCGGTTGCCCACAAGCAAGCCTCGAAGAATTGCGAATCACGGCCTCTGCGGTCCGGTCCTACATGGAAATGGGCAAGAAAATTCCAGACCGTCGGCTCTGGGTGTTCACCAGCGGTGAGAACCACCGTTTGGCTCAAGCGGACGGAACGTTGGCCTTGCTCGAAGAGGCAGGGGCCTTGGTTCTCAAAGACACCTGCCCTGAGGTCACGCCGTACAACCGCACCAAGTACAACCACTTGCTGACCAACTCGCTGAAAGCCGAGCACTACCTCACCAGCGGCCTCAATCGATTGCCCACCAGCGTGATGCCCATTCAGGCCTGCGTGGCGCACGCCATCGACCCGACACTCGTCGAAGGCGATGTTCCTGTGCTGGCCGGCAAAGCCCAACCTCAACACGCCTCCTCCAAAACCCATCGGGATGGCCTTTTGACAATGAAGGGGGAGGGGTTGCGCTCGCAACCGACCTATTCGGTTGAAGGCAAGGCGTTGGTCACCGACGTGCCCATCACTTACCTTGGCTACGTGAATCGCGACACCGGCGTGATCGAAGAGCCCGGTCATCCGCTTGACGGGGTAGCGATTGAAGACACCGTACTCGTTTACCCCAAAGGCTCGGGCTCGACGGTGGCCCCTTACGTCCTCATGGGGCTGATCTACACAGGAAAAGGGCCCAAAGCGGTGGTCAATCGCGACGTGTGCCCGCTGAGCTTGCCGGCCTGTTCGCTGCTCGGTTTGCCGTACGCCCACGGCTTTGACATCGACCCGTGTTACGAGGTGAACTCGGGCGACACCGTCCGTTTGACCCGCACCGAATCGGGCGATGTGACGCTCGACGTGGTGGAGCGTGTTCAGGCATGACGATGCGGGTGCTCGTCACCGGAGGGGCCGGCCTCATCGGTGTTGGCTTGGTTGAACGTTTGTTGGCCGAGGGTCACCGCGTTGTTGCCTTGGACAACCTCTTTCGCGGGAAAAAAGAACATCTTGAGCCTTTTTTTGGGAAGGATTCGTTCACGTTCGTTGAGGGCGATGTCACGTCGCTGGACGACTTGAAGCGATGCGCTGACCTGTTGGGGGGCGTGGACCTCGTCCATCACCTCGCCGCCGTGAACGGGACGAAATGGTTCCACGAAGCCGCCCGAAACGTCATTGATGTCAACGTGAACGGGACCCTTGCCACGCTCGCCATGGCCGAAAAGTGGGGCGCTCGGTACGTGCTTGCGTCTTCGCCTGAAGCCTTTGGCGACGCCGTGCGCATGCCGATTGAGGAGCAAATCGAGAGCGTCTTCCCTTCAGCCGCAACCCACCAGCGCTTCTCGTACGGAGCAAGCAAATACCTCGACGAAGTTGCGGTGCAGCACGCCGTTCGAGGCGGTCTTGATGCCCGAATCGTCCGTCCGTTCAACGCCTACGGCCACCGCATGGTGAGCGATGCGTACGGGCAGGTCATCGGGATGCTGTTCGGTGCTGTTTTGGCGCAGGCGCTCATGAACGTGCACGGGGACGGGAGCCAAACGCGGAGTTTCACCCACTTGGACGATGTCGTGGAGGGGTTTTTCTTGGCGGGTGCACTTGACCAAGGGAAAGACGGGTCTGTCCTCGCCGGTTCAGCGTTCAACGTGGGGAGCACGGAGGAGGTCACCGTGCTCGACCTCGCTCGTGCCGTGAACGAGACGGTGGGTTCTCAGGCGGTGGACATCGTACTCGGAGGCGGCTATCACGGTGATGCGGCACGCCGGGTCCCGGACTGCTCTCAGGCCGCGCTTCGGTTGGGATGGGAAGCGAAGACCTCGCTTCATGACGGTCTTCGCATCATGTGGGCGAGGCTTCAATCCTCGCCGTAATGCTTTGTGACTCGTCGTTTCCACCCCTGGGGTGCAGGCGTCATGTCGTCCCTACCGTGCTGGCAGAGGATGTCCAGGCCGGAGGCTGGCGCCGAGGACGAAGAAAACCAAACCGCGTCGACACGAAGCACCACCAACACCGCCACGGCATCGGGCAACACATGCTCTTCGACATAGGACACCTCGACGGCGGCGACGGCCTCGCTCAACAGGCGTTCATCCTCCTCGGCGGTTGAGAACGCGAGGAGATGTTGCTCCGTTTCGCCCGCTGGAAGAGGGGTGGCCGTCTCATCAACAATGCTGGCGCCACGTGCGCTGGGAGGCAGGAGGTTCAAGATCGCCGTTCCAGCGGTGCGGAGGTTGGCGAGCGTGTCCCTTGGGCGCGCGTCCTTGTGAACGGAAAAGGAGGCGGTGAGGTAAGGCGGGGCGGTCGACACCTGCATGAAGGATGAATACGGAGCGAAGTTGGTGCTTCCGTCGGGGTTTGCCGTACCGGCGAGCACGACAGGGCGAGGCGAGAGGAGGTTGTTGAGCCAAACGCTTCGTTCAACATGCCCCATCCCGTCAACGTTCATCCGTTGCAAGGGCTTGCTCGTGGCGGTATCTTCTTCCTTAAACCACGCATCGAGCGTCCCGTTGGCGATTTCCTCGAGAGCGTGGTTATTGAATTCGATGTAACTTTCCCACTTCGCAATTTCTTGCTGCTCGCCTCGTGCAAGCTTACGTTCGATGGAGGCTTGAGCGTAGGCATTGCATTTGCGCAAAAAAGCAGCAACGGCGGTCCGCTCATTGGTCACCTTTCTCCCTCCCTTCGCCGTTCGTATTCGGTTCGGGTCATCATCCGCCGAGCGGGGTTACCCGCCCATACCTCGTTGTCGGGAACGGACTTGGTCAGGACCGAGCCGGCTCCCAAAACGCTGTTTTCACCCATCGTGCATCCCGGGACGATGGTGGCGCCGCCGCCAACCACTGAACCGTTACCGAGGGCGACGGGTTGCCACTTGTTCCGGTCGTTGGAGGGTGGAAACTTGTCGTTGAGCAGCACGGCCGAGGGGCCGATGAAGACGTTGTTCCCAAGCACGCACTCGTCTGCGATGTAGGCGGACCCTTGGATTTTGCACCGATTCCCGAGCACAACCCGTTGGCCGATGTGGGCAAGTGCGCCGATGGACACCTCCTCGCCGATGACTGCCCCGTTGCCGATGTGACATGGCCACCAGGCGACGGAGGCCTTCCCGAGGTCAACGCGTTCACCGGACAAAGGCAGGTCCGTCATGGAGGCACCTCACTCGGGGATGCCCAATTCTCGCATCAGCATCGCCACATGGCCCTTGGCTTTGACGTTGTATCGGGCCCATCCCAGCGTTCCGTCAGGCTGAATCACAAACGTGGAGCGAGCACATCCCATGTATTCTCGGCCGTAGTTCATCTTCATCCGCCAGGTTCCGAAAGCGTTGTGCAATGTCAGGTCTTCGTCCATGAGGAGCGGGAAATTGAGTTGCTGCTTGGTGACAAAGTTTTGATGAGATCGCTCGGAATCTTTGGAAACGCCGAAAACGACGTGGTTTTCGGTGTTGAGGCGAGCCATGTTGTCGCGAAAGTCGCAGGCTTGTGTGGTGCAACCCGGCGTGGAATCCTTCGGGTAAAAGTACAGAATGACGGATTTTCCTTCGCTCAAATAGTCCTCGAGACGGTGGGTTTTCCCGTTTTGGTCCACGGCGGTAAAGGACGGGGCTTTGGCTCCAACTTCCAAATTGATGGCATCGCTCATGAGTACGCCTCGCCGATGCTTCACAAAAGGAATTGGTTCGTTTTTGCAAACAATCTGGTCATGTCGGGATGAATAATGAATCGCAGCACCCGGTTTATTCATAATGAATGATAAATAAACCATTTTGGGTCATTCAACCATTGTCCACCGATTCTTTGAATAACTGGCCGGACACAGTGGAAGCATGGTCGGCGCTCGCATGTCTCGTAGAGCGCGTCGGTTTTTCAAGCGGATTCAGCGGGCTGATACGAAATACACGCTCCAAGAAATCGCCAGCGCCATCCAAACCGACCTCGACAAACGGCACTTGAGTTACGATGAGGCGCTGATGTTGGGCAACCTCATCCAAAACCGAGCCGACCAAGTGCCCGGCGATTCCATCGTGTACGCCATTTCGGACCGGGATGCCTACCGTCGAACCCTCGAACTCTACCTCCGGGACGCTCTCCTGACCCGGACCGAACAACTTCTGCTCTGGGAGGAGCGTCGGCGTCTCGGCATATCAGACGGCGAGCACGAAGCCCTTCTGAACCAACTTCTCGCCCAGTGGAAACGGCAAGGCAAGAGCGTCACCATCGACCGATTCGAAAAACCCGGAGGAGGTGCAGACCCTGTCTAACCGCACCTTGTCCCTCACCCTCGTCGCCCTTCTGGTGGTGACGAGCATCGCTCCGCTCGCTTCCGGGACACAAGGTCGTTCCACTTCCGACTTCGTCATCACGTCGTTCACGCTGGACGACGCTGGGTCCATCGCCCTCGGAGGTGGTGTGGAGGCCGAAGACGCCACCCACATCGTCCGCATCCAAGTGCAAAACATCGGTCTTTCCGCTGGCCAAGCCTCGCTCGCATTGCTGTTGCAAGGCACCGCCTCGTCGGGTGACATGGTGATCGACAGCACCGACCTCGGCGTGATCGCCGCCGGTGCCTCAAGTTCAGTCACGGTCTTTTCATGGTCGGCGACCATCGGCAACAACCAGATCCTCAAAGCTCGGGTCACGGGGTCCAACGATGTCAACACGAACAACGACGTGGAACAAATGCTCGTCAACGTGAGCCGGTACCAAGCCGCCAGCGTTCCCGTCATCGACATCCCTCAACCCTCCTCTGGCGGCAACAGCGTCGTGTGGTCGCAAACCGTGCACGATTTCTCCATCGGCGTGCGCAACGACGGCGTCAAGAACCTCTCTGCCCAGTTCTGGCTTAACTTCACGCAAGTCGGCACGGGCAGCACCTTCTCCGAGTCGTCAAGCATTCTGCCCGTCATTCGCCCCGGTTCAATCTACAACGGAGGAGCCACGCCTCAAACGGTCTCCATGAGTTTTGACGCCACGGGCCGAACCGGCGAATGGAACGTGGTGGGCACGATGTTGGCCAGCGGCGTGAACGGGCCCGTGGAAGTGACCTTCCTCAACCAGACCGTGGTGTTTTCGAATTACGATTTTACCCTCACGCCCGCTCACGACCGAAGCGTTGAGCCGGGACAAACCTCCACCCTCACCTACATCATCAAGAACACCGGCATATCTTCTGACGACTACACGGTGTCTCAGGCCAACGTCAACGGCTGGGTGGCCAGCATGACGCCATCAACCACCACGGCAACCATCTCGCCCAACGTGACCACCTCGGTCTTCGTGCAGGTCACCGTTCCCTCCGATGCGCTTCGAACGGATTCTGACATCGTCACCTTGACCGTGCTCTCCAACGGAGGTTCGGTCTCCAAGTCCGTCTCCACCACGGTGCTCGCCAGCGAACTCTACGAGGGCGAGGTTGAGATGGACGCCGACACCAAATCCCTCACGCCGGGCCAAGCCTCAACGTTGCAGGTCAAGATCGAAAACACGGGGAATGCTCCGACGTCGTTCTCGCTCAACGCCGGTATTTCCACCAACCCCGACAACTGGGAACTTGAGTTGTCCTCCTCCAACACCGGCACGCTCGCTCCCGGAGACTCGGTGAACGTCTCGCTCTCCGTTACGCCGCCCGTCATCAAGAGCCCGCTGGTTCCGTCCGAATACAACCGAGCCGGGGACGCCATGTCCGTGTGGGTGCAAGCAGCTTCGCTCAACGGGGGTTTCCCTCATCTTGATGCGACCCCCGTCTCCATCCTCCCGGTGGTTGTGGTCGACCCAGGGTTGCCCACCGAATCCATTGACATGACCGTTGAACAGGTGATGCAGGCTCGACAAGGGATGGGGCTTGAAGAAATTCTTGACCTGGAAGTTGAGGTGCGCCACAACCTGGTCAGCGACCTGACCGAGACGGTCAACGCCACCGTCACGCTCAGTTCCCCCGTCTTTACCTCAGATTCAACAGGAGGGTTTGATGAAACGGACCGGTGGGCTCTCGGGCTCACGCCCAACCTCTTCCCTTCGATGAACTTGGGCGACACCGCTGATGCGGTGCTCACCGTTCAAGGCCCCGCTGACGACTACCCGGTTTCGGGGACCCTGTCGGTGTTGGTGACCGCCACACCCACGCTTGGTAGCGTCCATCAAGGCTCGGGCGTCATCCCTGCGGCCGTGACCCAATCGTTGGACATCAACATCCCGCCCGTGCTCGGTGCGGTTGGTCACGACGGAACCGTGCTCGACGCCATGGTCGGCGAAGAGACGAGCTACGACATCCAACTCGCCAACACGGGCAACAACATGACCTCCTATCGGTTGATCATGGCCGATTCGCTTCCAGAAGGCTGGATTGCCTCGTTTTCTTCTTCCGCCTTGATGCCATCAACCACGCTCACGGCCGTTCCAGCCGATGTGGCCAATTACCCCTCGAACGAAACCACGCACATCAAGACCTTCCCGCTGGTCATCACCACCGACCCGATGGCGCCCGCCAACAGCGTCGAATCGTTGCGCATTGAGGTTCAAGAAATGACCTCTGGTGCCTACATCACCGACTTTGAGGTGCCCATTCGGGTTGGTGAGAAGGTGAACGCCTCGCTCTCCCCAACCAGCCAAGAAATCAACCTCTCCATCGGGGACTCCATCACCACCAGCGTGGTTGTCAGCAACGTCGGCAACACCCCCGCCGTGTTCAACGTGTGGCTTGACACCTCGCAAGCCGGCGAGGTGGATTATGTTCTCGAAACGCCAAGCGTCATCGCTATCGGTGCAGGTTACGAATCCACGGTGCGGGTTCGCCTTACCCCGACGGCCGACGCCCTGGCAGCAACGGATTACCTCGCTACGGTATGGGTTTCCAACGCCGATTCAGGTCTCAACCTTTCTGCAGACGTTTACGGAAACATCAGCGAGGAACACGGCATCATGGTGGATACACTGGATGAAATTGGGGTGATTCCCGGCGAGCCCCAAACGGTGAACTACACCCTCACCAACAACGGAAACCTCGTTGAGGACATTGTCGTCGTGACTGAAGTTCAAGGCGAGTGGGCCGTCACGCCCTCAAGCGCCCCCTTCCAACTCCCCGTCGACGGCAGCGAAAGCGGGACGTTGTCCATCGATGTCCCCGCCCTCGGCGGCGAGGACAGCATGTTGAACGGCGCCATTTACCCGGTCACGATGCGCGTGCTCAACGCCACCACCCAGGATGAACTGAAGGTTCACCGATTCAACCTCATCGTTGCCCCGCTCTTCATCGTTGAAGTGGATGAATGGCCTGCCGTGAAATATTACCACCGCGGGTACGACAGGACATGGGATGTTAGCATCACCAACACCGGAAACAAGGACGTTGAAATCAACGTGACTTACACCTTGCTCCAAGGCGGTCTCGCCCTCCCAAGTACCGACTGGGAGGTGGCCAACAACGCCCCAACGACCTTGTTCCTCCCTCGGGGCGAAGCCACGCCCTTTTCCTTCGTCGTACGAAGCGTTGCGCCACAACCTGCCCTCACCCTCGCCGCCAACCTCATCGTTGCGCTTGACCCGATTGACGAAAACGTCCAAGGAAGTGCAGAATACATCTCTGAACTTCGCATGGACCGGTTCCACGAAGCCAGCGACACGCCCGTGAACCCGACGGGGCCAACCGTGTTCACCATTGACTACTCCCACATTCCAACGGGCCAGGAAAGCGCTGTGGCCTACGAGCTTGAACTGTGCGGTGCTGAGCGTCTGCTCGATGTCGGTGACCTCGGGCAAAACGAATCGCTCTTTGACTGGAGTTTCGCGGTGAGAATCGATAACACGGACTTCCCGCTTGATTTGGATGCTGTTTGCCCCAACGGGGCCTCCTTGGGCGCTGATTCTCGCTTAACCTTGCCCACCCGTCAGCCTTGGGTGACCTCGGACCCGATTCAACTCGTCGTGGAAGCCCCCACCTCACCGAACATTCTTGCTGGCGATGGATGGGACCTGAAGTTCCGTTTGTACAACCCAAACGAGCACACCGATTATTCGGAATACGACGAAGAGACCTTCACGTACGAACTTGCGGTGTTCTCGGACCCTGGGATCGTCGCCCAAGGTCCTGCCGACCCCAACGGCTTCTTTGAAGGCCAAGAAACGACCTACTCGGTGAAGGTGAAAAATCACGGGACGGCCCAAGCCCTGGGCGTGAGCGCCTCCCTTGACTGCAACGGGGATGTCGAGGTCCTCAGTTCCCCCGAAACGCACCCCCTCTTGGTTTCTCAGGCTGAACACACCTTCGTTTGGACCGTCCGACCCGCTATCATCAACTGGTGGGATGTTTCGAAGGAAATCCAATGCGATGCGGCCCTTTCTTACCTCTACGTGGGCGACGGCAACAACGAAGCCAACGACGTCTCTCACACTTACACCAAGGACGGCTCACCGGTCGAACTCGGCCAAGACGTGATCCGTTCATCCTCTCCCGACCTTTCGGTTGCTTTCGTGGCTTGTGTCGTTGCCTTCTTGCTCTCCTTTGTTTTCGTCCGCCTCTCCACCCAATCCGAAAAATGGCGACTCGGTGGGGTGTACGCCGGAGTGCTCGGGTTTGGTTTTGCCTTCCACCTCTTCCAGGTGCAGTATTGGGGGCCAGCCGTCCTGCTTCTCGGGGCGCTCTGGATTTGGCGAATGACGTGGAAGTCAAGCGACGAGTTCCGGATGATTCACGAAGACTACCAGCGTGCACGAAAGGGTGTTTCAACGGTGTACTCTGACCACTTTGTTGCCTTGGTTGACAGTCGACGCCAACTCACCATCATTCTCTGCATCCCCGTGTTGGGGATGCTCGCCATCGTGCTTGGCTTGCCGCCGCAACTCGATCCCAATCAGGACAACCTCGTCGTCATGGCGGTGTATTTCTTCACCATCGTTCTCGGCGTGTGGTACCTCCTCAAGCGGTCCGACAAACTGTACGGCAACCTCTACGGTCGCATGACGGATGCAGAGGTCAAAGCTATCCGCCTTGAGCGGGACCTCAACGACCCTGCTCGCTTGCTGAACGATTTGGCGGACGACGGATTGGATTTCTCAGCCATGCTGGGCCCTTCTGAACCTTCACCCGCCGAGACTGGTAGCAGCGACGGCGAAAAACAACCGGTCGGCGACCTTGATTTCTCCACGGCCATGGAGGTGGAAAGCGATGCCTGAAGACGAAGGAGTGGTGATGGACACTCCCGAAGCGATGATTAACGCCGACCGGGCGGAGCGAGAGCAAGGCATTCTCGAAGCCTCTCAGACCCTTGAGCGAATCGCACGGCAAGCGGCCCGACGCGAGAACCCCTCCCTCTCGGAAACCGACATGGACCTCGCAGAAGCCAAGGTGTTCCTCAGCATCCACCAGCTCTCAAAAGCAAAAAAATCGCTCAAGCGAGCCGAAGGAACCCTTGACGACCTTGAGGAGGACGTGTTGACGCTCCGCCGAAGCATCGCCATGCTTCATCGCCTCCTCGTCCACAAGCACATCACCCTTGAGGAAGCCGAGCGCATCCTCTACAAGTTGCGAGAAGCCACGGCCGCTGCCGAAATCGGTGACATTCGCGTCGCCACCGGTGAAGTGGAGGATTTGCTGGAGGACATGATTGGCGGCAACACCTCCACCCTCAACCCGTTCTTGTTCCGTCATTTCTGGATGGGCGTTGACACCCGATGGCCTGCAGGTGGCGAGGCGGGCGTTCTCCTCGTGCGCATCATCAACGACGGCCCCATTCCAATGCCCATGCTGCGCCTCAAGCCTCCCGTTCCAGAAGGGTGGACCGCCACCCCCGCCAACGTGGATTTGCCGATCATCGCTCCCGGTGGCAACATCCCGCTCCGATTTGACATTCAGCCAAACTTCCGTCTGAGTTCCGAAGACGTGCCGCTGACGCGTAAACTCTCGGTGGCCACGGCCTACGAAATGCGCTCCGGTGAAATCACCGTCACGATGCGCGTTCAAAACCGCTCGATGGA
>JAYOHN010000007.1:32533-45515 GCA_038118245.1 Candidatus Poseidonia sp. | reverse complement strand
TTGAAATCTGGAATTGGACCTTCTCTGACGGGACCTTCGGTGACCGCCCGCAAGTGACCCACTCGTTCACCACGCCCGGCATCCACACCGTCACCCTGGTGGTGACCGATAAGCAAGGAGAACAGAGCTTCCCCCGCACGATGACGGTCCGAATTGCGAATCCGCTGCCCATTGTGAGCGTACGTATTCTTGACGGGTGGCTTGAGGGTGAACTCATCACGACCTCCACGGTCTTCCCAGACGGCTCCCTCCCCGACGCATGGTCCCACACCTTCAACGAGGATGGTGCGGTGGTCACAGCCCCTCATCGCTTGTTGTATTTCGATTCTTCAGGCACCCGAGACGGCGACCGACAATTTGAGGGCAAGTACGTGCCGTTTGAGTCGGAATCACCCGACTGGAACGGCTTGGTGGAATACACTTGGGACTTCGGCGACGCCACGCCGCTGGATCACAGCGCCTCTCCCTGGCACGCTTACGCCCTCCCGGGCACCTACACCGTTTCGCTAACCGTTCGCGACGCTTTTGGCACCGGTGACGTTTCGCGGTCAAGTTTCACGGTCGTGGTTGACCATCCACCAAGCGTGACCGAAATTTTCGTTCCCGAGAGCGTGTTCGCCGAATCTTCAGCCTCCTTTTCGGCCGATGTTGCCGACATGGAGGCGGGTACGACGATGGAAATCTACCGTGATTTGGACGTCGAAGACGGGTCCATCACCGAGCGAGATGAACGCATCTTGACCGAATTGACCGTTCGTTGGGACTTCGACATTGAAACCGATGAAGACGGAAACGGCGTGGCGGATGACGACTGGGTCCTTCCCGTCGCCGGGTCGTCAACCCGTGCGATTCACACCTGGGACGGGACCGGTTACTACACCGTGCTTGTGGAGGTCTGCGATGGGATGGGACAGTGTTCGGACCTCACGCGTGACATTGAAATCGTTCCTGAGCCCGAAGGACCACCTTCCCTCTCCGAATTCAGCGCCGAGGAATGGAAGTCCTGGATTGCAGACGCAGGCTCTGAGTTGGCGACCTTCCTTGTGCTGATCGTTGTGGCGCTCGTTTTGGGCTGGTTGGTGATGCGCGAACCTTCGCAGTTGGAAGAAGAAGCCAAGGAGGCCGCCGAGACCTACACCGACATCGAGCACGTTGAGTCGCAAGGTGGCCTGCTCGGCATGGACCACCACCAACCCCCGCCCGCTCCAAAGATTCTTTCGAAGGATGAGCGCCGGAGCGACGACAGTGGATATGTTCGACCCCTGCGCCGCCGTTGAGCAATCTCCTATAACCTCCGACCATCTCTGTCAAACGGTGAGTCCATGAGGTGCCTTTCCTATCTGCTCGTCGGGGTGATTCTCCTCCCGTCCTTCGCAGGAGGAGGTTCGGTGCTCCCCACCGCTCAGGCGGCGAGCGGGTGCGAAGGAAACATCGTGAATCCCGTCTGGAACGAAACCGTTCAGCGGCATGCACTTGTCCCGTTTTCGTCGTGGGAAGAGCCGTTCTACGGCGACGAGGTTTGGGTTGAGGATACCGAAGGGCGACCTTCAGGCGAGTCCAACACAAAAACAAACGGAGCGTTGCATCCTGAAGCGTCTTGGATGTACAATCCCACGTGGCCGTTGCCCGCTCTTGATCCGTTTGAAGACGGGCATTACATCACCATGGAAATCGGGAACGACAGCGTGGGTGCTTTGCGCTTCAACCTCTCGAGCGCTCACCGAACGACCTTTTGCGTGACGCTCTCGGTGATGGAGGGGAACGAATCCGAACCGGTTTCGGCCGATGTCTACCTGATGACCGCGTCGCAATACAACCGGTACGAGGAAGTGTACCGCATGGTTCACGGCGGTTGGTGGATGTGGGATGCGGCCTTTAGCGACCAAGGTGATATGGATTTAAGCAACATTCCTCCGGAATGGCGAAGTTTTGACCCGACCGGGTGGCAGACTTACCGCGATGTTCACCAATACGAAGGCACCTCAAGCACCACCTTTTCAGTTACCCTCGACGGGCCTGAAGTCTACAGTTCCCTCTTCGGAAGCGACGACTGGCAGGATTTCTATCTCGTTGTTGACACATGGGACAACACCCACGACTCGGATGCGCTCGCTCCCGATGCGGTGGTGGTCGCCGACGTGACGGTCATCGCCAACGCTCGCTCGGTGCTCTTCCCGCCATGGACGGTGCCGTTGGTCTTGCTGGCGGCGTTTTCTGCCGTGATTCTTGTCCCTGTCGTGCTCAACAAACGGTACATGGATGCGGGGTTGGGCGATGCAGGTCCGACTTCACCGGATTCAACCGTCCCGCATCTCGAGCGGTCGGCGGTGGAGAACAAGTCCCCTTGAATCAATATTCGAGGAGCGTCCACGCGTTTTTCAAGTCGCGAACGTTGACGAGACCTTTGTTGGAAAGCTTGTACTCCGATCGCAGAGTGGCGTAGACCAGGTCTTGGCCAAGAACCGGTGCGTGAAGGCGGGTCCAATCGCCGCCGTTGCCGAGCGCCATCAGGGAAAAGGCGTGCTTCGAGTTTCGCAACTCGTGGCTTGCCTCAATGATTTGAAGGGCGTCTTGATGGTCGTTGACGGTCCCGCAGAATTTGAAGAGTTGACCTTCTTGAGCGTGTTCTTCAACCATCTTCACGAGTTCCTCGGCCGATGGCGTCGTTGTGGTGTTGTGTATGGAGGAGATGACGCTGACCTTCCCTTCGCTGGCTTGCTTGAGGAGGGACGAGCGCTGCTTTTCGTCGATGGAGAGTTCGAGGTCAACGCGACTTACGCCCGAGGCGATGGCTTTCTCAAGAATGGCGATTCGTGAATCTTCGTTTCCGGGGAAATAGCCACCCTCTGTGGTTGGTCGAGCGGTGAAGATGACGGGAAGCGGGATGCTTTCCTTGAGCGCAGCGATGGCTTCGTCAACATCAACGTCGCTTTCGTCACGAACCGGCCACTCTTCTTCGGGTGCGAGGACGCGCTTGATTTCACCGTCTTCGCCTTCAACCTCAACGGGTTCTGGCTTTTTGAGGTAGAGGCGGTCAAACCGAACTTCAACCATGTCGGCGCCTGCAAGGTTCGCTCGAGCCGCTTCGTCGGCCATGGCTTTCACGGTTGTACCGTCGAGGGAAACGCACACTTTGGGGCCAGTCATGCGTCGTCCACCTAGCACCTCTTCTTAACGCTCACGCCTCGCCTTAGGTGGAAGCTTCCACGAGGGCGGCTTGCTCAGGTCGGGCCCTCGCCGGCCGAACACGGAGGTCTCGCGAGGGAAAAATGCCTCGCAATCACGCGTTTTTTGTGCTGTAGAGAGGGGTATGTTTATACCCCGTCGGGAGGTATGAAAACTGTAGGAGGGTAAAGCGCTTCCCTTGGTCAAAATTGCCCCGCAGTTCTCCGTTTTCAAAGCACTTCAACTCCTTCATTTGGTGATTTCATGTCCGACGATTATGGCGCAGGCAGCATTCAGGTTTTGGAAGGCTTGGAGGCCGTTCGAAAACGCCCGGGCATGTACCTTGGCGACCCCCACGACGGCTCAGCCCTTCACCACTGCATCTGGGAAGTCGTCGATAACTCGGTTGACGAACACCTGGCCGGTTACAACGACGTTGTTGAGGTGACGTTGCACGATGACCATTCGCTTTCCGTGAGGGATTACGGCCGAGGCATTCCCGTTGACACTCACGAAGAATTCGGCATTTCGGCTGCCGAGGTCATCATGACGAAATTGCACGCCGGCGGAAAGTTTGACAACAGCTCCTACAAGGTGAGCGGTGGGCTCCACGGCGTCGGCGTTTCCGCCGTCAACGCAGTCTCCGAATGGATGGACGTGGTCATTCATCGTGATGGCTTGGTCTACAAGCAGCGTTTCGAGGCGGGTGTCCGGGTCACGGACCTCGAGCAAGTCGGCACGTGTGATGACACCGGCACGACCATCTCCTTCAAGCCAGACCGAACCATCTTCACCAACATTCTTGAGTTTGATTTTGACCAAATCGACAGCCGTTTGAAGGAAACCTCATTCCTTAACGCCGGATTGAAAATCATCATCAACGACCAACGCACGAATGAACCTCACACGGTGGAACACCACTACGAAGGCGGCATTTCGGAGTTTGTCAAGCAAATCAACGAACGGCGAGAAACCCTCCACCCTGAACCCATTCTTATCCAAGGGGAAAAAGAGATCGAAAAAGGTCCTGTGACGGTTGAGTTGTCTCTTCAATGGTCCGACGCATTCAGTGAAAACATCTACTGCTACACCAACATCATTCGTAACCGTGACGGCGGGACCCATCTGTCGGGACTTCGCACGGCGCTGACGAGTTCCATCAACGGGTATGCGAAGGCAAAAAACATGCTGAAATCCGGGGGCCTCTCGGGCGACGATGTCAGAGAAGGCCTCGCTGCAATCGTCAGCGTGAAGCACCCCGACCCCTCCTTTTCGTCCCAAACAAAAGACAAGTTGGTCAGCAGCGAAGTTGCAGGCATTGTTCAAACGGTGGTTTACGAAAAACTCAACGAGTACTTTGAGGAAAATCCATCGGTTGGAAAACAAATCGTCGACAAAGCCCTCCTCGCCTCAAAAGCCAGGGAAGCGGCCCGCAAAGCCCGCGACCTGACCCGTCGCAAGGGCGTGCTTGAGGGTGGGGGTTTGCCCGGAAAACTCGCCGACTGCCAGTCCAGGGATCCGACTGAATGCGAAATCTACCTGGTGGAAGGCGATTCTGCCGGCGGTTCAGCGAAGACAGGACGCGACCGTCGTACCCAAGCCATTTTGCCTCTCCGAGGGAAGATTTTGAACGTGGAACGGCAGATGCACAACGTTGCCAAAGTTTTCCAGAACCAAGAAATCCAAACCATGATTCGAGCGTTCGGCGCCGGTGTGGGCAACAACGCTGAGGACGAGGGGGCGTTCAACACCGAGAAACTTCGCTACAGCAAACTCATCATCATGACGGACGCTGACGTTGATGGCGCTCACATTCGCACCCTCATGCTTACCTTCCTCTGGCGCTTCATGAGGCCGGCGATTGAAGGCGGGCACGTCTACATCGCCCAACCCCCCCTCTACCAACTTAGCAAAGGAAAGGTGAACCGCTACGCTTACAGCGACGAAGAGAGGGACAGCATCATCGACGAGCTCAAAGGCGAGAACGAGAGCGCCAAAATCGGAGTTCAGCGTTACAAAGGTCTCGGTGAAATGAATCCCGAGCAACTTTGGGAGACCACCATGAATCCTGAAACTCGGACCATGCTCAAGGTGACGGTTCGTGAGGCCGAAGAAACCAACCGGATGTTTGAGACGCTGATGGGCGAGGACGTCCCCGAGCGTCGTGCGTTCATCGAACGCCACGCCAAGGAGGTGACCAACCTTGACATCTGAGGACGAGAACACAAACGAAGTTGACGCTGAGACCTCTGCAGCAGGGGAAACCATCCTCAACCACTCACTCAACACGGAGATGAAAAATTCCTACATCAACTACGCCATGTCGGTGATCATCGGTCGAGCCCTTCCCGATGCACGGGACGGCCTGAAACCGGTTCACCGCCGTGTTCTCTACGGGATGTTTGAGGGCGGCCACACCTCGGAGAAGAAGTTCAGCAAATCCGCCCGTTCGGTGGGTGAGGTGATGGGGAAGTACCACCCTCACGGCGATCAATCCATTTACGATACGATGGTTCGCATGGCGCAAGAATTCTCGTTGCGCTATCCGCTGGTTGACGGGCAAGGCAACTTCGGTTCCATTGACGGGGACCCCCCAGCCGCCATGCGGTACACGGAAAGCCGGCTTGACCGAATCGCCAAGCACATGCTCGACGACATCAACAAAAACACGGTCGACTTCCAACCGAACTTTGATGATTCAGAGAACGAACCTACCGTCCTCCCGGCTCGTCTTCCCAATTTGCTGCTCAATGGCAGCGACGGCATCGCCGTCGGGATGGCGACGCGAATACCTCCCCACAACCTCACCGAGGTCGCAGGTGCCGTCAACCTTCACGTGGACGCCATCTTAGAGAGCGGTTCTGAGGGTCGGCCAAACATCTCTATAGATGAGTACATGAAACACATTCAAGGGCCGGATTTCCCCACAGGAGCGACGATCTACGGTATCGACGGCATCGCAGACATGTACGCCACAGGAAAGGGTCGGTTCCATGTACGCGCAAAGTGCGATGTGTACGACGATGAACACGGGAAGCGCATCGTGGTTCACGAGATTCCCTATCAGGTGAAGAAAGCGGACATGTTGGTTCAAATCGCTGACCTCGTCAACAAAGAACAGGTCGTGGGAATCCGTGACATTCGAGACGAGTCGTCCAAGGAAGGCATCCGGGTGGTCATTGAAGTCAAAAACAACGCTGACCCGCATGCTGTCCTCAATCAATTGTTCAAATCAAGCCGTTTGCAAGAATCCTACTCAGCGAACATGATGGGCATCCTGGACGGGCGGCCGGTGCTGCTCAACTTGTCCACCATGCTCCACACCTATGTCTCGCACCGAGAAGGCGTCATTGAACGCCGTGCCGTCTTCGAGTTGGAGAAAGCCCAAGCAAGGGCGCACATTCTTGAGGGCCTGGTCAAGGCTCAGGACCGAATTGACGACGTGGTCGCTGTTGGAAAAGCGAGTTCAAGCCGAGAGCAGTTTGAGTCGGTGCTTCGGGGCGACGAGACGATGGTGGGCATCGCCCCCTTCGATTTCAGCGAAGCCCAAGCGAGAGCCATCGCTGAACGTCGCCTGTATCAACTCAGCCGCTTGGACGTCACCAAGGTGCAAGATGAACACGAGGAACTCAAGTTGGTGATTGCTGACTTGCAGGACATTCTCGCATCTCGGCCACGGCGCCTGCACATCTTGAAGGATGAACTTGCAGAGTTGGTGGACCGCCACGGCGACGAGCGGCGCTCCATGATCGACCCGATGCCGCTCTCCATGGACCGGGAAGACCTCATCCAGGAACGAGCCATTGTCATCACCTTGAGCGAAGACAATTACATCCGCCACATGCCCGTTGAAGCCTTCCGCACGCAGAACCGCGGAGGCCGAGGCCTGAAAGGTGTCACCACCAAAACAGAAGACACGCCCCAACTCATCACCACGTGTTTCAGCAAGGACCGACTGTTGATCTTCACCGATCAGGGACGCGTGTACGGCCTCAAGGCTTGGGAAACGCCGTTGGGAAGTCGACTTTCGCGTGGAAGTCACATCAGGAACCTGCTTGAGAGTCTCCGAGACGACGAAAACATCGTCAGTATCCTTCCTGTCTCGCGTGAGTTGCTCGAGGAGCCCGACAATCACTACCTCATGTTTGCCACCAAACTCGGTCTCATCAAGAAAACCGCTTTGTCGGAGTACGTTCGTATCAACCGAAACGGAAAATACGCGCTCCGATTCAAAATTCAGGGGGATTCCTTGGTCAACGTTCGCTCAGCAACGAACGAACACGACATCGTCATGATTTCCACCACCGGTTACGCCTGCCGTTTCAGTTGCAGCGACATCCGAGCATCCGGAAGGGTCTCCGGTGGGGTGTACGGCATCAAAGTCGCCGACAGAAAGGGCTCGGGCGGTGGGCTCGTGGCTGGCATGGTGGCGATGCTGCAGCCGGAGGAATACATCCTCACCATCTCAAAATTCGGCATGGCAAAACGCAGCGTCCTCGGCTCAGGAGACCGGATACCGGACAAGGACGCTGAGGGCAACGTGAAGACCAACGAGGACGGTGAGCCCAAGTTCACCACCGACGGTTATCGCATCACTCGACCGGGTGCGAAAGGGGTCCGAACCATGAAACTCGACGAAGAGCATGCGGACAGCATCATCAGCGTACGAACGGTGCCTGATTTGGACGACCATCTCTTTTTGCTGACCAAATCCGGAATGATGATCCGTATTCGGGTTGACCAGACCAAGGAAACCACCGGGAAAGCCACGCGCGGGACTCGCGTGATGGAGTTCAGGAACAAGGACAAGGGCGGTTTCACCGACGAGATCATCTTCTCTTCGAGGATTTCCGCCTCCCTCTTGGACGAGAGCGAGGACGAAGTTGACGCTCTGCCTCCCGGAGAAGAGGAGTGAATCGCCTTTTCCGTTTGTCGCCCAACGCTTTGCGAGCGACGCATTCAAACGGGAAGGCATGTTCTCCACGTATGCGGGGCCTCTCTTTCCCGCGGGTGAGTTTTTTGGACGAGCGTTCTTTGATTTACGATTGGAACACCGTGGATTACGACATCAACCGGAACCCTGCCAATCACCCACACGGCGTTTGGTTTGACGACGAGACGCTCCGAGACGGTTTGCAGAGCCCGAGCGCCCGAAACCCCACCATTGAACAAAAAATCGAGCTCCTCGGCTACATGGAAAAATTGGGTTTGCAAAAGGTCGATCTGGGACTTCCCGGGGCAGGGCCGTTCCATCGAAACCACATCGACGCGATGCTCAGTCACATCAACGAGAACGGGTACGCCATCCGACCGGGTGCAGCCGTTCGAACCCTCATGGGTGACATTGAACCCTTGGTTGAGATGCAAGCCAAGCATGAAATGGAAATCCAAGCCTCCGCCTTCTTGGGAACAAGCCCCATCCGTCAATACACCGAAGGATGGACCATGGAGAAACTGATGACCACCATGGAAGCGGCGGTGTCGTACGCTGTGAACAACGATGTTCCCGTTATGTTCGTGACCGAAGACACCACACGTTCCAATCCGGAAGATGTCAAGATGATCTACCAGCGGGCCATGGAATTGGGGGTACGCCGACTTTGCGTTTGCGATACTTGCGGTCACGTCACGCCAAACGGCGTCAAGAAACTCCTTTCCTTCATCGACGAGGAAGTCATCAAAGATGCAGGGTACCAACGCCGAGACATCGAGGTCAACTGGCACGGCCACCAAGACCGTGGTCTGGGTGTAGCAAACAACATCGCTGCGGTCGAAGCGGGTGCGGACGTCATCCACGGAACAGCGCTCGGTGTTGGGGAACGGGCTGGCAACGCCCCGTTGGACCAAACGCTCGTGAACCTCAAACTGATGGGCGTTATCGAGAACGACCTGACCCTGCTTGATACCTACATGCAGAAAGCAAACGAGTACATCGAGGTCCCGCTGCCCCGCAACTACCCCGTCTTCGGCAACGACGCTTTTGAAACCGGGACCGGGGTTCACGCTTCGGCGGTCATCAAGGCCATGCGAAAGGGCGACCACTGGTTGGCCGACCGGGTGTACTCCGGCGTTCCAGCAGGTGATTTCGGGCTGAAACAGGTGATCCGCATCGGCCACATGTCCGGACGGTCAAACATCATTTGGTGGCTCGAACAAAACGGCATTGAAGCGGATGACGATTTGGTAGCTCACTTGTTTGAAGTGGCCAAGAGCCAAAAGCGAAACATGTTGGAAAGCGAAATTCACGAGGCCGTTGCGGCGTTTTCGGCGCAGTGATCAAGCCGCCTCCTCTTCTTCAAACTCCTTGCCGTCGTTGGAGATTTTGGAATCAACCCATTCCGAATCCACTTCGCCTCCGCTCCATTCGCCGATGAGCGAAATTTCGCTGATCTCGTGTTCTTCTCGCCAAACCCGCTCCTCCAACGAACCGTTCACCACGAAGTGGCCGTTTGCATCGATTTGTTCCTGAAGCAGCGAGAAATGTTTGGAAATGGGCAGGAAATGGCCAACAGGCATGCCTGCTGAGGTGAAGGGGTTTGTTGCCGCTCCGATGATCAAGCCGTCCTCGGGAGCAACGATGTCCACCGTCATGCCCGGAGTTGCAGGGTCGGAAATCGTGGCCACCACTTCCCCTTCTCGCATCACGCTGCCTGCAGACACGAACATGTCCAGCAATCCCCCTTCACCAGCCCGAAGCCATGTTGAACCGCTTGCGAGGATGCGGAACTTCGGGCGCTGCGGGTTCCCGGGGATCATGCGCATGGAGCGAAGCGCATTCAAAATGCCATGAACAGCAACCTTCACCGATTGGTCGCCCAGGAAATCTGCGCCACCGCCCTCGTACGTGATGACGGGAATGTCGGCTTTGTTGGCGGTCCGCCGCAGCGTGCCTTTTGGTGGGATGGAATCAAGAAGGATTTCAATGCCGAAAGATTTCGCGAGTAAGTAGGAACTTGTATGCGTGAGGTCAACACGCACCTGAGGCATGTTGGTCCGTCCTTTTGCAGCGCTGTGAAGGTCGATGATGGCGTCGCTATCGTCGACGAGATGGGACCAAATCTGGTCTGCAACACGCCGAGTGGTGGACCCGCCCGGGTCACCCGGGAATTGACGGTTCAAATCTCGGCCGTCAGGGAAATAGCGTGATTTCATGCGGTAGCCCGGGAGATTGACCACGGGGACGATGCGAAGCGTTCCCGCCATGGT
Organism: Candidatus Poseidonia sp.; assembly: GCA_038118245.1. Taxonomy (GTDB): domain Archaea; phylum Thermoplasmatota; class Poseidoniia; order Poseidoniales; family Poseidoniaceae; genus Poseidonia. Next base: position 35,144 of record JAYOHN010000007.1, on the reverse strand, counting down.
GGCAGGGTCGAGCGGTTTTCCTGTATCGGTGAAAGCGTTGCTCAGGAGGTGGGTGCAGGCCGAAGGGCCAGTGAGTTCGTCACCATGGATCGCACCAAGGACGGTGATGCACGGCCCGGGACGAGCTCCGTGAAGCACGGTGACCGGAACAGGCCAGCGATCACCGAGGTTGACATCGAGCAATGGGAGGTGAACAGTTCGCAAGGTTCCCGGTTTGATGCGCTTTCGGTAAAACCGAATGTCTCCCCACTCCGAGGTGCGGTCCCAATCGGGCCTGTCCTCGGTTTGGTGGGCTTTCATGGCTTCTTCGATGGCGGTTTTCCTCCGCTTGGGCAATTCGTGAGCGACCCGCACTTTTCGCACGGTTTTCTTTCGGCGCTCGCCCATGGAAACTCGAGGCGTGGCGTCCTCATCAACGCTCCGCTCGTTCCACGCAACAAACTCCATGAAGCGCCCTCGTTTGTGGGGCTATATGGCTGAACTTGGCGTCCAACGAACCTACGCCCCAACCTCCATTTGTTTTGGTTGCGGTCCGGCCAACGAACACGGCCTGCAAATCGATTCTCATCGAACAGATGACGGCCTCATCATGACTTTTCAGGCCCAACCCGAACACCAGGCCTTCCCCGGTATGGTCAACGGCGGCATCATTGGGACCTTGCTGGACTGCCATGGAAACTGGGCGGCCGCCATCGCCTTGATGGACGCTTCTGGCCAGGAGGAGCCTCCTTGCACCGTCACGGCGAGTTACGAGGTGAAACTGCGCCGACCCACGCCGGTTGACGCTGAGTTGACCGTGCTCGCTCGAGTGGTTGAGTTGATGGACGACCGAGCCAACGTTGAACTGACGCTTGAGGCAAACGGCAAGATCTGTGCAACCGGCACCGGCTTGTTCGTGGCCGTAAAAGAAGGCCATCCTGCGTACCACCGATGGTCTTGAGGTGAACGGCATGGCACGGCCTGACAAGGTCCAATCCACAGCGTTGGAAGGCCTCCGAAACAGCGTTCTTGAGACCATGGAGGCTTTGCCGGTCGTTGCGGGCAGTGATTTTGTTCTTCTTCGAAACATCCCTCTGGGGGTGTTGCGACGAAACGCCACCCAACGACACGGCGTTACCCGATGGGAGCGAACGCCCGGGGGGGGACTTCTTGTTCAAACGGTGGACCTTCACCCGAAGTTGTTGAGCGAGCGGTGGGAGCCGTACGCGAAGTTTGTGTTGTACCACGAATTTCTTCACGCTCTTGGGTGGCGCATGCACGATGCAACGTTCCGAGCGCTTGAGGTTGCCTGGCCGGACGCAGCGGCGTGTTCGCTGGGTCCTTCGTTCACGCACGCCATGAGAGCAGCCCGCGCTGACTGGTGGTGGGTTTGTCCCACCTGTGAGAAGCGCTTTCCCCGACAAAGGCGAGGCAACGGCAAGTACCTTTGTCGAGGCTGCCGAACGGTTTTGGTGGACGTCCGTGCAAAAGAGGCCCAATGATATACCAGTGCAACATGGTCGGCTCGTTGACCATGCAAAGGGCCTTGTCACGCTTGCTGTTGATGGTGGGGGTGTTGATGCTGTCCATCCTCCAGCCCTCGCTCTTGGGGCCTGCAAGGGCTGGGTTGACGGCGTTGGAGGGCGGGGGTGAACTGTACCTCTCCTGCAGGGAAGACAACGACTGCGTTCTCACGCCCACGCCCGTCGGTGAGGAAGTGGTCACCGGGCAATCCACGGCCAACGCTTTTCAAACGGAAACCGTGACGTTTGAGTTTGAAGCCGACCCACCCCAAAACCACGTGGCTCTGCTTCCCGAAAGGATGGCGCTTATGGAGATTGATTTTCGTCACCAGACCGAGGCTGGAAGCCTGTTTCGGCCGGCGTTGGATGCCCGGCTCGTGATCGGGGCAAGCGTCAACGATTGGTCGTTTGAGGGCGACGTCTTTCCGCAAACGACCCTTTCGCCCTACCTGCTTGAGGACGAAACCCTCTCCTTTCCGGAAGGGCGCGTCCTTTGGGAAGACGAACCGATTCGCTTGGTCTTGACCTTCACGCTTGACCGTCCCGGGACATGGGCGTTGAACATGCGGGGAGCTTCCCTGCTCAATTTTGATGTTCCTTGGTCCATGGACACCCAAGCGGTGAACAGAGACGAACCGTCCTCGCAAACGCAACCAAGGTCAACCGATTTTGAGGAACTGCATGCAGGGGCGTTGGTGGGTGCGGACCACGATTGTTGGGCGTTTGAAGTTGAAACGCACGAAGTGCTTCGTCTTTTGGTGGAATGGGAACAGGTTCCGATCGAAGTGGAGCAACCCCATCCCGTCCCAGATTTCATCACCTCCGCTGGTCGACGAGCACCTGCCCCCGACGTTCTGGTGGACGATGACGGTGACTCGGTAAAAATGACCTACCGTTGGCGTGCGCTTTCCACGGGCGACTACACCCTATGCATGCACGGCTCGCCAGGAAAAGTGCAACCCTATGTTTGGTCGGGTGCCTTTGGCTACGAAAGCATGGGTCCAACAGATCCTAGCGGATTCGGTTCTGCAAGTTACTACCCCCAAGGGGCGGCCTTATTGGGCGACCTTGATGATCCCTACACGCTCCACGGTCAGGGGCTTGCGCTC
>JAYOHN010000007.1:0-32523 GCA_038118245.1 Candidatus Poseidonia sp. | reverse complement strand
CTCCTGATCCTCTCGTTGGCGATGCTTGGCGTCTTCCTGTTGGTGGCCATGCGACCAACCACATCGTACAACCTTCGCTTTGGAATGTTTGTTCCAGGGGCGGTTCTGTTGCTTGCAGGTGGCGTTTTGCATCCGCTTTGGGCCATGGCGGATGAAGTCCAGCAAGAGGGCGAAATCACGCTTGAAGAGATGATCGATATGCGTCTCCAACAATTGTGGGATGTCTCAGCGGACGGCGTGCCTGAACAAACCCTCTCCACGCACACCGGGGCCACATGGGGGATGCTCGATGGGGAAACCCTTCGTCTCAAATTAACCGTCGAGGAAGCGATTCCCCTCGAAGACGGTCGCTGGCAGTTGGTGGTGCCCGAACTGACATCGCTTCGTCTTGACCAGGCCATCTTTGGGCAAGTGGCGAAAGGACAGACGTTTCAATCCGACGACGGCATGTTGGAAAGCCAAACCGTTCGGTTCGTCCTTCTCGCAGGGCGTTCTCTTTTGCTTGATTTGCTGATGCTGGAGGCGTTGTTGGTGGTTGATGAGGCCCCTTCTTCCTCGGTGTTTCATGTTGAGACCACGATGGTCGAAACCCAATCCGCAGGCTCCTATGCAGCACCTGCATGGGGCACGCGTCCTGAGGGCATCACCACGGCAGAATGGGTCCGATTGCAAGGCTCCCTTTTCCCCGAGCGCATCTCCATCAGTTTGTGCGATTGCGATTTGGACCTGCTCGATGTGACCTTTTTGCCTTCCAGCGGGTTCGACATCAACGACCTGCCTCAGCCGTGGGGGCTACGGAACGCTGCAGGGCTGTTGCCCTACGGTTCGGTCTTGATGTGGACGGGGCTGCTCTTGGGCGCAACGGCCACCACGTTGGAGGTGCAACGTGCATCAAAAGCCCAGAAACTTGCGGCCACCTATCGGCCCAAAGGCAACGATTGGAATTGAATCAGGCCTCGGATTTCTTTTCCAATTCTTCGGAAACAGCGGCCGAGACATCTTCTTCCGTCATGTTGGCTGCTTTGGCAGCTTCATCGATGGACTTTGCTTCGGCCTCGGTGATTTTCCCATCGGCTGCGGCGGATTTGATGGCGGCTTTGACGTTGATGTCGGCCGCTTCCGAATCGCTGATTCCCAGAGCGTCTTGGAAGGATTTCAATTCCATGAGTTCCTCTTTCGTGATGACGCCGTCCTGCCAAGCGGATTCGTAAGCATGAACCAAGAAGTCGCGGTACGCCTCCTGGTTGAGCAAAACATCTCTGATGAGGCCGGTGTCCACGCCCGATGCACCGTCTGCCATGTCCAGCAAGGCGATCGAGCGGCGAACCTCCTTGACGGCCATGTCTTTCAGACCGTGGCCCGCCCAAACAGCGCCAGCGGCGACGACCGCAGCAGAGAACCACCGCATGATGTTGGCGTCAACGAGTTCGCCAGGCTCAACAAGGTGAAAGATGCCCAAAACAACCATGGCCGCACCGCACATCACCTCGACCCAATCGTTCAAATCGGGCTCGTCGTCAAAGACGGAGAGCCGTTCTTCAACCATGGATTCAACATCGTCGCTCATGGCTCAACCACCCCACGGTGGGACTTAGGGATGTCGGCTTCATCCCCCTGCCGTCGTCCTTTTGAACCGTTGCCGCAAATCGGGGTTCATGGAGGGCGTGGAGCGCAAGATTGGTGCGTTGGATTTGCCTTCCAACTTCACCGCATTTCTTCGTCGCGAGTGGGGAATTGAGCAACTTCACCCTCCGCAAGGCGAAGCGATTGGTCCGGTGTTGGAGGGCCGCAACACGCTGATTGCGATACCGACCGCATCAGGTAAGTCGCTCTTAGCTTACATGGCCATTGTGAAACGCTTGAGCGAAGGTCATGACCGCTCAAAAGCGATCTACATTGTCCCGCTCAAAGCCTTGGCTATGGAGAAATACGAGGAATTGTCGGAAATCGGTCAAGCCACGGGGCTTTCCGTCGGCTTGGGGATTGGAGATGCAACTTCGGAGGCGAAGAACATCAAGGACTGCAACATTTTGGTGTGCACTTCGGAGAAACTGGATTCGCTGATGCGCCACAACGCCGAACTCTTGGTCGATGTGTGTTGTGTCGTCGCCGATGAGTTTCACTTGATGAACGACGGCAGTCGAGGCCCCACCCTCGAAATCAACCTTACACGCCTTCGGCACATCAAACCGGACGCACAACTCGTGGCGCTTTCGGCCACCGTGGGGAACGCAAAGGCGTTAGCAACATGGCTGGACGCTGATTTGATTCAATCAGACTGGCGCCCGGTGGCGCTGGAATACGCAACGTTCCATGATTTTCACGTCGAGCCTCGCAAATTGCAATCACCGGGCGAGGGGAGCAGCGTTCCGCCTTTGGGGCCTCCTCGACATCTTGAGGGGTTGAAGAGCCATCCGGTTTGGAGCGTGATCAGCGATGGGATGGATTCAGAAAGTCAAGTCCTGATGTTTGTAGGAACACGAAGGAGCGCTCAATCGGAAGCAAAAAACCTCGCCAAACGCGTGCAAAAGCGTCTCACAAAGGATGACCCGGACCGCCTTCAACGGTTGGGTGAACTCGCCGAAAAGCTCAGCGGGCGCCGTCAGTCCAACCTTGCCGAGCAGTTGGCAGCGTGTTTGGCGGGCGGTGTTGGTTTTCACCATGCTGGGCTCACACATGCCCAACGAAAAGAGGTCGAAGCAGCGTTCAAATCGGGACTTTTGGTGGCGCTCACCGCCACTCCTACGCTTGCTGCAGGGGTCAATTTGCCGGCTCGGCGTGTGTTGGTCCGGGATCTCAAGCGATGGGACGACGGCATGAGCCGTCCCCTTCCCGTGATGGAGGTTCGCCAAATGCTCGGAAGAGCAGGACGGCCAAAATACGACACTCGGGGGGAGGCCTGGGTGTATTGCAAGGGGACGGACGGGTGGGAGGTTGCTGATGCCGTCGCCGATCGTTACTTCTTTGGCCCCGTTGAGGACGTCAGCTCCAAATTGGCCTCAGAACCCGCCCTGAGGATGCACGTGTTGGCGAGCATCGCCACAGGTGGACTTGTTCATCGTGGCGATATTGAGCATTTTTTCTTCTCCACGTTTCTTGGGTCAACGATGCCCGAAAGTCAACTTCGGGAGCGATTGTCAACGATGCTGCGTTGGCTCACCGAGGAACGCTTCATCCGAAAGTGCGGCGATGACCCGCACTTCTCACCCCGTTCTGCGGAGTTAAGCGACGTTGACGACGAGGCTGAGGCTTGGGACGACACGGTGCCAGCATGGGCCTCAAGCGCTGCGGAAACCGAAGGCGTTGTTTGGTCGCCCGAATCCACGGCGGTTCAATCCTTCCGGCAACCTTCCTCGCATGGAGCACCCACGTTCGGGTTCTCGACGGCCTCTACCTTAGGCCGCGGTTCCTCGCCTGTCTTCTCGCCGGTTGAGGACGGACCTGGCATGCGGTACGAAGCCACGGCGATGGGGGAGCGGGTCACGCAACTCTACCTCGATCCGCTCTCGGCCTCCATCCTACGCACAGGGTTGCGGCGTGCGGTTCGCCGGCTGGTTCGGGAAGACGCACCTGTGAGCGACTTTGGGTTGCTTCACCTCGCGGTTGCAACGCCGGATTTCGCTTCGCTTTGGGCCAAAACCTCGGACATGGAAGCCAATTCTCCGACGTGGCTGAAGGCCAACGCGACCGAGCGTGAACTTCTGGTGGAACCGGGCTACGCCGAGGCGATGCTGAGCGACATCAAGAGCGCCTGGATGGTCGAAGAATGGACCGAAGAGACTTCGCTTCGTGAACTCGAGAAGGACCTCGACGTGCTGCCCGGTGACGTCCATCATCGCGTGGATTTGATGGGTTGGTTGCTGGCCGGAGCGCAACACGTGGTCTTGACCGACGATGTCTTTGCGGAGGAACACATGGGTGTCGTCTCTCGCTTGGTTCAACAATTGAGCGTGCTCCAGCAGCGGGTCCGTCACGGATGCAAGGCTGATTTGCTCCAACTGGTCAACATTCGCCACGTTGGGCGGCAGCGGGCGAGGGACCTTGCAGCGCTGGGCTTGCGTGAACCAAGCGACGTGTTGAACATGGGGCCAAAACTGCGACAAAAAGTGCTCTCGCTTCGAGGGTGGGGGCCGTTGTTGCTCGATAATGTTGAGGCTGAGATTGAACGTGTGCTCAAACGCTCAAAAAGAGGTGCACAAGCCGATGAACGTCGATTGGACGACGCTCCGCTGGCCGGGGAACGCCAAGACCATGATTGAAATGCAGTCCTGAGGTGGGGGGAGCATGTCCGAGCGGCCTTTCCCGAGCGCGGTTGTGACCTTCGCCAACAGCGAAGAGGGCTCCCCCGTTGAGCGGTTCCTCAAGCACCGGCCCGATGCCCGGTGGGTGTTGATTGGCCATCACGCGGTGCAATCTCACGTTCAACTCTGGACCGCTTGGCTGCAAGCCGCTCGCAACGAATTGCGTTCGGCCATGGTGGCCCGTTCCATCGATGCAGAATTTTTGCGCTACCTTGCAGGCACCCACCACATTTCCGAAGCCTTCGCTCGTGCAGGCGTCGGGCTTGAAGACGATCGGGCTTGGGTGGTTTGGCTTCCGTACAGCGAAGGTCGAGCGAATGATTTGGGGCATTTACAGCCCTCCCCGGTCTTGGCCGATGAATTTGAGGCAGGGCTTGGGCCCTTGCTCGATGCGTTGGGTTGGGTCAAAGAAAACCATGATGCGAAACACTCTATAGAGGGTTTGCGACGCCTTGGCGTCGATACCGATGGGTGGGCGGAGGACCGAATTGCAGAAGCCGCCGTCGCCCACGTCCTGATGGCGGACGACCAAAGTTCCTCCCACCGCTAGGGGGAGGGTTCAAAGGCTAGGCTTGTCTCCTTCCAGCCATGGTGATGGCAGCACGTTCAGGAAGCGACCACATGCCTTCTACGGGGCGGTATTTGGACCAAGACCGGGTTCGAAGGGCGCTTGAGCAAGCCCAAGCTTTTGGCGCTTCATACGCCGAAGTCCGCGTGATGTCGGTCACCGAATCGACCGTTGCTATGCGGGATGGCGTCCTTGAACGAGCGATTCCTGGTCAAGAACTCGGCATGACGCTTCGTGTGCTCGCCGACGGGGCGTGGGGTGTACACTCCACGACCGACTTGGCCTCATTGAACGACCAAATCGAGTCCACAACCCGCCTCGCCAAGGCCGTCGCAGCCCGCCGTTCTCCAAACGACCGGCCCGTTGGCTTGGCGGAGGTCCCCGTCCTTGAGGATGAACAACATTGGCGGTCCACCTTGGATGTCAGACACACCGAACTTGATACCAAAATGGAACTGATGAGGGACCTTTATCGCGGAGCCATCGGCCACGACGACATCGTGTCGGTTCGAACGGGATGGAGCGACGAGCACCTTCACACCGAGATCATGACCACCGAAGGCATGGACCGGGTGTGGTCCTTCCAGCGTTCGTTGATTCACGGAACGGTCACGGCCCGTCGGGATGGCGAGGTGGTTTCCTATCGGACTCGTCATGGTGGCCAAGGGGGTCTTGAGGTCATCCAAGCCTGCGACCTCGTGGGCTTGGGCGAACAGGCTCAAAGGGCTGCGCTTCGCTTGCTTACCGCCGAACGGGCTCCGTCTGGAAAAATGCCCCTGATTGCGGACCGAGACCTCACCGGGGTGTACATTCACGAAGCCCTCGGGCACCCTTGCGAAGCCGATTTGGTCGCAGCGGGCGATTCTTGCCTCGACGGGAAGTTGGGTCAGCAAATCGGGAACGAAATCGTGACCGTGGTCGACGACCCCACCATGATGGGTGGATACGGGGCCTACCCGGTGGACGACGAAGGCGTTGATACGAGAGAAAAAGTCCTCATCAAGAACGGCGTGCTCACGGAATACCTGAACCATCGGGAGACGGCTCACCATTTCGACGTAGACCCCAACGGCGGCGCTCGGGCTCAGGACGGACTTCACCACCCCCTCGTTCGAATGTCCAACACCATGATTCAGGGTGGACATCATGCCGACATGGACGAGTTGATGGAAGACATCGAATACGGCGTTTACGCTTGCGGAACGCGTGGAGGACAGGTGGACACCGGCCGTGGCTCCTTCCAATTCGCTGCCCAGGAAGCCTGGCTCATCGAGAACGGTGAACTGACGCGTCCTCTCAAGGACGTGAGCGTCAGCGGACTCACCCTTCAGATTCTGAAAAACGTGGACGGCCTGACGCGGGACGCTCAACTGGCTTCGCCAGGGTTTTGTGGTAAAGGGCAGACGGTTCCCGTTGGCGACGGCGGCCCCGTGATGCGAATTCGAGAAGCCTTGGTGGGATGAAGATGCTTCCCTCAGACGCTGAAGACCGGTTGCTGGCAAGCGCCAAACGCCTTGCCGATGCCTGCAAGGCCAGCGGCGTCCAACAATGGGACCTGGTTGGCTTCCAATCGTACGGTCACGAACTCGACATCGAGGCAGGCAAAATCACCATGGCAGGAGGCGGTGGAGAAGGTGGCTTTGGCGTGCGCTTGGTCGACCAAGGGCGGTTTGGCTTTGCTCACCTCGTCGATGTAAGCGGCGCAGAACGGGCCGTCCAGCAAGCGCTGGACATTGCCAACAAGTCCCCCTCCGTGGACGGCTTTGTCCTCCCGTCAGCAGAACCCGCACAGAACGTTGGAGGTCGGTTTGACGCCAAGTTGCTCGATGTGTCACCCGAAGATTTGCTTGAACAAGCCGATGGCGTTTTGGCCACGGTCGCCAGCCTTGATGAACGAGCGGTGGTCACGGGCGGAGGCGTCGGTATTTCCGCAACCGCCTCGTGCTTCATGAACAGCGAAGGGATTCTTTCCTCCGGCGTGACCACCTCCCACGGTATTGGCTTGCAGGTCACCATCGACGTCGACGGTGAACTCACCAGTTCCTATCAGGGCCAATCAAGCCGAACCCAACTCGATGAAGTCCCCTCCTGCGTTGAACGGGCCGTCCATTGGGCTCAGGTGACGCAAAATCCGCTCGAAGTTGAAAGCGAAGCGGTGGACTCGCCCGTTCTTTTGACCAGCGAAGGATTCTCGCCGTTGTTCTCGATGGTGGTGCCCCCAGCCCTCACCGGTGAGAAAATGGTTCGAAAGGAATCGTTCTGGTCCGATCAGTTGAATCATCAAGTTCTCAACCCGAAGCTCACGGTGGTCGACGACGGTTTGCTGGAAGGTGGGATGTCTTCTGGATCACGTGACGCCGAGGGGGTGCCTCGTCAACGGAGAACCCTTGTTGACAAAGGGCGCCTTGCGGCCATGCTTTGGTCCACTCGGGATGCAGCCCAACAAGTCGCAGAGGGCCGTATTGACGTCGCCTCCTCCACCGGGTCGGCGGCAAGCGGAGGCCATCAAGCACCGCCTTCCACGGGTTGCACCGAATTGTTTCTCACTTCCTCTGAAGCAGGGCGAACGCAGGAGGCTTTGCTTGAAACCATGCAGAACGGATACATCGTGAACAGCGTCATGGGGGCGCACACCGCCAACCCAAGCAGCGGCGATTTTTCCGTCACCACCAGCGCCATCCTGAAAGTCGAGGACGGAGAAATTGTGGGGGCCCTCAAACAAGCGGGCCTCTCGGGGAACCTCGCCAAGGCGCTCAACGGCGAAGTGCTCCTGGGGAAGGAAACACGACGCCAAGGCTCCTACTCCTCGGGCAGCATGCACCTCCCCGACGCTCTCCTGATGAGCGGTCTTCGCGTCAACCCCGCTTGATGGCACCATTTCCCCTCAAGGGATTCTTTATGACCTGTCGTCAGCGGTCACCCTCTCCATGGAGGTAAAGGGAGTGTCCAATCTTAACCAACCCGCACGAAAGCCCGCCGCCTGTTCTCCGCACAGGCCACGAAAAACAACGCCTTGCGGAGGTCATCAACATGGCTGATGAAAAGTACGCTGATTACGTCGAAGCCATCTTGAAGGAGTGTCCCGACGCCGATGCCTCTCAAGTTGCGGAGGCCTTTGCAAAGTACGAAACAGAATTCTACATTCCGCCGCAAGATGCCATGCGTTCCGTTTTGCGTCGCTTCAAGAGCGGAACCTCGCCGGGCGGGAACACAACGGGTGCGAGCCGGGAAGCCAAGGCCACGAAGAAAGTGGCCTCGCTCAGCGAACTGTCAGGGGCTGACCGGGATGTGGAGATCGAAGTCGCCATCATCACCCACAACGTTCGTGACCAGACCATCCGTGGTGAAGAAAAACAAATTGCCTTCGGCATGCTCGAAGACAACCCTTGGGAGGAAAACGGCGCCCGTGTTCGTTGGGATTACAAGGATTGGGGCCCCCATGCAAACCTCGCTTCAGGAAGCATCGTTCGTCTTGAAGGTGCGAGCGTGAACGAATACAACGGTAAGATGTCGTTGAACATCAACCAATCCACCCGTGTGGTGGTGCTGAAAGAGGGTGTGGCCACGGTTCCAGCCTCCAACGACCCCCTCGACATCGCCGCCATTCCCGCTGAGGGCTACATCTGTGTGGTCGGGCGTGTTTTGGCTGCAAGACCCGACCAGATTCATCGAAAAGACGGTTCGGGTTCCATCGATGTCGTTCGTGGGCGCATCGCCGACGCCACCGGGACCATTGGGTTCCTGTCTTGGGAGCCGTTTGAGCACGAAGTCGGTACCTTGCTCAAATTTGACGGTGCACAGGTGCGAAGTTTTCGAAACACACCTGAACTTAACTTTGGACGCACAACTCGGATTGAGGTGTTCCACGATGCATCGTTTGCAGACCTTAACAGCCTCTCTGCGAGCGCAAACACCTCCATTTCTGAACTCACCGACGGGGCGCGAGACGTGGACGCCGTGGTCCAAATCACCGAACTGACCCAACGCAAGTTCGAACGAGACGGCGAGGAAAAATTCCTCTGGTCGGGCCAAATCGTTGACCCAACCGGTCGATGCCGAATGAGCATCTGGGACGCTTTGCCGTTTGATGCAACGTCGTTGCCGGTCACGGTCAGCATCAAGGGCGCCCGAGTTCGAGCATGGCAGGGCATTCCCGACATCACCGTCGACCGCAGCGAGCAGATGGAAGTGCTCGACGCCCCACCGTGGGATGAATCCATTGACCTTGCGAACCACTCCGTCGCCGTCCCGCTCGCCGAGTTGGCGGCGGGCCCAAGCAGGGTTGGTATCGAGACCAGCGGCATCGTCGTCAGCGTTCGGGAAGACTCGGGGTTCATCATGCGTTGCACGGAATGCCGCCGGGTCCTCAGGGACGGGGCCTGTTACGATCACGGGGCCAACCAAGGAAACGAAGATGTTCGGTTGAGGCTTGTGGTCGATGAAGCGGGTGCCACCACGGCCGTCCTGGTCAACAAAGACGCCTCCTTGAAGGCCCTTACGATGAGCGAAGACGAAATGAGAGCCAGCGTTGAGGAGCACGGCGACCTTGGTTTTGTTCAACTCGTGAGGGAGCACCTGCTCGGCCGTAAGGTGGCGGTTCAGGGACGAACCATCGTTGACGAACAAGGCGCAATGATCCTTGCGGAAGGCATGTCGGTTGAAGCACGCGACGCACAAATGCGTGCGACGGAACTTCGCGCTCAGTGGGGGTGGAGCTGATGCAACGAGCAGGCATTTCACGTCAACCCGCGCACCTCCTTTTGGCCTCAGAATTCGGCAGTGCAACCCTCCACGAGAAAGGTCCGGGAGAATACGACCCTTCCTTCATCATCACGAAGTTGGGGGCAAAGGTCAACCGCGTCGTGGCTGCCGGCCTCTTGGAACGCCTCGAACAGCGAGAAACTTCCAACGGTGCCACCCTCTATCAAGGGCAGTTGAGGGACCCTACGGGCTTGCATTATTTCTCGGTGGGCGACTACAACTCGGAAACCATGCGAGAACTGTCCCATCAATGGGTTGAACGCCTCGATGACGGAGAACCGCTCCTGGTCATGATGACGGCGAAAACGCGCTGGTACCAAACCGACGAGGGGGCGGTCTACACCTCTCTTCGGCCCGAGGAAGCCTGCGTGGTCTCAAGAGAGGTGTACGCCAATTGGTTGCTCGACGCCTGCAAAAGCACGATGCAGCGACTGAACGCTCACACGGCTTCCCTTGAGGTTGAGCCAACCTCGGATGCCTACGCCCGAGCCAACCTCCCCGACAGCCTTCTCGTCGCTCGTAACCACTACGGCGAAGTTGACCTCGAACCGTTCAAGCTCAATTTAATGCAAGCGCTTGACATCGCTGAGGGCCGGCTTGAAGCCGCCACGCAACCGCCACCCATGATGTCCTTGCCTTCCGACGAGGGCGACGCTGCTTCGGGCGAAGCCGCTGGTGACTCCGGACTTGAGGACGTCCTGGTTCAGGTGGTGGGCCACCTCGATCAGGGTGAAGGCGTGGACTTCGACACCGTACTCAAGAACGCCGTCGCCCGTGGTCACATCAGGGAAAAAGCCGAAGCGGTTCTGGACGAACTTCTTGAAGTTGGTCGACTCGAAGAGCCTCGCTTTGGATGGTTCAAGGTCGCCGGAAGCAATTGAATCACTCCAACACATTGAAGTCCTTCTCGTGGCGTGGGGAGGATGAGGGTCAAGCATGGCTGGAATGGACTTCTTCATACGCCCCGCTACAGGAACGTCGAGTTCGGACTGGGTTCGAATTGCGAACGCCGACATCACGGTCCGAATGACGCGTCGACTGACCCGTACGGTGATTCGTGGACAAGAAGGCGATGACCTTCACGACGAAGGTTCCGAGTCCACGCTTTACGCCGTTCGAGGTGAACTTTCGCTTGATGAGTACAAACGCATCGTGGCGATGTTTCGCACGGGACAACCCTACATCCACGATCCGTTTGAAGAGCGGGACGTGAAGGTGATTTTCGCCGTTATGGAATACGACAGTTCGAACCAATCGTTCCTGTTTGAGTTGCTTGAAGACGTCATTTGAGGTGCACGGCATGCGAAAGTTGGAGGAAAAAAGAGAACTCCTCTATGTCATTCGTACCTTGGACGTCCTCATGTCGTCCGGCGTCGGTCTGGAGGCAGCCCTTCACACCATTGGCCGGGGCGGCTATGGCATCATCTCGGACGACTTTTCCTCAATGATGAAGCGGTTGCAAAAGGGCAATTCAAAGGGTCTTGACCGAGAATTGAAAGACATGATGAAAACAGCCGAATCCGCTGGCTACAAACGGCTGTTGAACACGCTCTACACCAACGTCACTCAGAACACCGACCTCGTGGAGACGCTCAAAAAACAAGGCACTCGAATGGAGGAGGAGCGCACCGACGAGGTTGAGAAATACATCGAAGAATTGGGCGGCGTGCCCGAAACCCTGCTCTCCATCGGGATGATCGGGCCCATCATTCTCGCCATCGTTGGGTTGGTGCCACAATTGATGTCCGGTGACCTGGGGGCATTCATGTCCCTCCCAGATCCTGCTGTCATCAACAGCGTCGTCAACATGGGTTTGTTCATCACGTTGGTCGGCATGGCGCTTATCGGTCTCAAAGCGCACACAAAAGACCCGGGTTTGTGAGGTGAAGCGATGATTTTTGGCCTTCTCGAATCCTTCAACGACACGCCAATTTTGCTCTATTTGGTGGTCATTGCCGTGGCCTGCGTGGGCGGTGGCATTCCACCGATGTTGGAGCGTCGTCGGCGAAGAGCCATTGAGAACGAACTCCCCTCCTTCCTCGAAGCGCTTGCTGATTCCGTCGGTGCGGGTCGTGGTCTCCAAGAAGCCATGAAAGAGCAATCGGAGGCAAGCGACTCCCCTCTCGCCCTTTTGCTGAGGGATACCCTCCAAGAAGGCCACGCCTCCTCGTTTGAAGCCAGTCTGTCGGCGTTTGCAGCGAAATCACGCTCGTCACAGGTTCAACGGGTCATGATGTTGGTCGAAACGGCCTTGCAACAGAACTCTTCGCTTCGTGATATCTTGAACGATTTGAGTCGGGATTATGAGCGGCTGAACGATCTCATGAACCGTCGAGAGAGCGAGCTGCAAGGCCGAGGAATGCTCATCATTATCTTTGTAAGTGTGGGCTTACCTGTGCTGATCGCCTTCATTGTGGGCTTGTTTGCTCCCGCCAGCAAAGGGTTCCAAATCGCTTCGTTCAATCAAACATTTTCCTTCTTCTTTGCCGCAGCCTCCGCCGTTGGTGTGAGCGTTTCGGGGAGGATGATGGGTCGGTTCCGAGACACCATGTGGTGGCTTCCGCTTTGGATGGCCGTTTCCATGGCGTTGTACCTCGGGGCTGTCAAAGCCGTAGGAGGCTGAAACATGTCGGAACAAATTTTGGAACAGTACGGACGCGTGACCATTTACACCGAAGCCAACCACCCTTCGCCCATTTACCATGTCGAAGGGGACATTGAGGCCAATCCATACGGTGATTTGGCGGCCCTGTTCGAAGACGATGCTCTTGAAGAAGTGATGTACAACGGGGGTACGCAATGCGTCAAGGTGGCCCATCGCAACCACGGCATGTGCCGCACCAACATTTGGATTGACGATGATTCAGGGTTGCAAATCGCCAAGAACATCGCTTCATTTACCAACGTCCCGCTCGGCGACGGGCCGGGGCTTGTCCCGATTTTTGACGGCCGACTGCCCGATGGCTCTCGTGTCAACGGCACCATCCCACCGGTCTCCCCCGACGGCCCAACGCTGACGATTCGAAAGTTCAAGGAAGACCCCCTCACGATGATCGACCTCGTGAATTTCGGCACGGTCAACTCCCGCCTTGCCGCCATGATGTGGGTTTGGATTGAAGGCTTGGACAGCCGACCAGCGAATTTTGTGATCGCAGGAGGTACCGGTTCGGGTAAGACCACGACGCTCAACTGCCTCGGCATGTACATCCCTTGGTCCCGACGCTTGCTCACGGTGGAAGACACCGCTGAGTTGCAGGTTTATCACGACCATTGGTTGCGCATGGAAACACGGCGAGAGCGCCCCGACGGGACACCCGAGGTGGACATGAATGACTGCCTCAAATCCAGTCTTCGTATGCGCCCCGACCGAATCATCGTTGGTGAGGTTCGTGGACCCGAGTGTGCGACGCTGCTGACGGCGATGAACACCGGGCACGACGGTTCCTTCGGTTCCTTGCACGCCAACACGGCCCAAGAGACCGTGACCCGTATGATCAACCCGCCGATGAACGTTCCACCCATCATGTTGAGCGGTCTCGACCTGATCATCATTCAAGCCCGCCTGCACGTCAACGGCAAAACGGCCCGTAAAATCACGGAGGTTGCAGAAGTTGCCGGAATGGAGGGCGACAAGCCTCGGTTGAACGCCATTTGGAAGTACAACGCTGCCACCGACCAAATCGAAGAAACCGGCATCCCTTCCAAGTTGCGAGAAACCATTTGCAACGCTGCAGGTGTGACACCCGATGTGTTTGAGCGGCACGTGGCCCAGCGACAAGCCATCATTGAAGACTTGTGTTCGCGGGGAATCTCCGACATTCAAACGGTGACCTCGGTCGTTCAGAACTTTTACGCGCAGCAACACTGAGCGTGTTCATCCGTTCAGGCGATTGAGCAGGTCGTCAATTTTGTCGATGTTGCTTCGAACCCGTTGGACGTTTTGAGACGCCTCAGCAACCGATTCCGCCACAACAAACTCTTCTTCCTCGATTTGCTCGTTTTGAGGTTTGAAACTTGCCGCCAAAGCTCGAAGTTCAGTGACGATGGCATCCACTTCGGTTTCAGAAACCAAAACTCCTGGGGCAATTTTAGGGATTTCTGCCGGGGAGAGGTAACCCAATTCAGCACCGAGAATTCCAGCGCATGCCAGGACCCTCGGTCGGAGGTTGCTCGTGTTCACTTCGTAACCTTTGGATTCGAGGAACCGCACCACCAGCGCTTGTTGGGGCTCTTCGAACCCGTTTTCGGAAGAGTCCAGGACGGTCTGAACGAGTTCTTCAAACGCAGCGAGGTTCCGCTCGAGCCGGTTGACGGTCTGTTTTTCCGATTCGGTCATGTGGACGGCGCCTCGGTGTAGGATGCGGAGCATGCGCTGCCGACGTAGCACGACGGGATCGTGGAGCGCTTGCGAGGCTGCGATTTCGACATGAAGGTCAAACAGCGCATGGAGTCTTCCGGAGACGCTGGGCACTCGAAGGTCCAGTCCCATGGCGCTTCCTTCCTTCTCGAAAGCAACTCGGGCTTTGACGACATCGCCTTTGTGAAGTGCGAGGAGGTTTTCCAGTTGGTCCCGAAGGACGGGGCGGACCTCCTCGAACAGCCGGAGGGCTTCCCGTTCACTCCAAGACTGAGGGAGTGCGGTTGCTGCAACCGCTTCATTCTGCGTTCTATAGTCAAGTTCCATCACGATGTTGGCGATTTTTTGATGGACCGGAGGGTAATCGGTGGCGAAGCCTTTGTCACGCAGCGAAGCGATGAATGCGTTCATGTCGTCCTGGTTTGTGGTGGAACTCACCGTCAAGAAATCACGTGCAAAGGCCTGAACTTCAGCCACCCGCTCGTCAACTTCAAGCAAGGCATTTTCGATTTCAAGACTGTAGATTTCACCTTCATCCATGTGCTGGATCATGGGGGGAATTGGCGTTTCAGCCGCTTCCTCCACGCTGCTGAGGCTTTCCAAGAACGGCTCGTGGCTCTCGAGTTCTTGCGCGACACCTTCGAGGGGCTCTTCCCATAGCGCTGCCTCCCTTTGTTCGGGTTTAGCGGGAGAGGTGGCCGAAGCCAGCGCTGTGGGCTGGGGCACGACCACCGGGCCTTTTGGCCGTCGCAGGCTTTTCTTGACCTTTCCCCATGCGTTCTCTTGGCTTGCGAGAACCCCAGCGACCCTAGCTAGCAGGCTTTGCTTGTTGCCCGAAAGCGGGAGTTCCAAGTCTTTGCAAAGGGCGTGGAGATCATCGCGTGTCATTTGATCCAAGTTGTCGGTGGTGAGGGATTTTGGGTCGTGGTTGAGGTGGAGGTAAAGTCGCTGCCTTCGGGCTTTGATGGACCCGGATTTCTTGATGCCAAACAGGCCAAGCAACTCGCCGAGGTCGTTGTTTGGGATGGTTCGCATGCCTGCTGTGGACAAATCCCAATCGTACAGGACCAAAGATCGGATGAGGCGCGCTCGCAAGGATTCAACGGGCCCTGTTTTGGGGAGGTTGTGCTCGGCGGCAAGAGCCTTGAGTTCATCAAAGCGAGCTTGGTAGAGGTTGGCCAACATGTCGGACGCTGCCATGGTCTGCTTCACCTCTTGGCGGTTTGCCGCATTGAAAGCATATATGTCTTCGCCGTCGGGTGACGGGAAGAAGCGGTGTTCGCGGGCTCGATGGGCTTGGCCGCCTTCATTCTTCTTCGCTCAATCGCATCATGGCAGGTCGGGGCTCGGAGAAGGAAAGCGGGAGGCCGGGAATGCTTCGCTTTGAGCCAACATGCTCGGTGGTCATGAGGTTCACCAGTTCCATGAATTCTCGAAGAAGGTTCACCATGCCGATGTGGCTGTCCTCCGGCAAAACGATGCGTTCGCAGGCAGCCGTGACCGTGCCGCTGGGGTTGAGGGTCTCAATCAAGAGTTCAACCCGTGGCCCGCCTTTGAAAACACCTTTCTTTTTGTTGGGGTCAACCAACGTGTTGAGAAGCGTTTCATCGCCCTCGTCTTTCGCTTTTTTCAAGAACGTCGTGATCTTCCGTTGTTCAACAAACACACCGGTGATGGGGTGCAGGTTTGGATCGAGGCTTTCCAGCATGGCGACTTCCAGGCGGTATGCGAGTTCCGCGCTGGGGTCGACCATTTCCCGGATGCGACTTTTCGGAAACCCTTCTCGGGCAACGAGGAGGGTAAAGCCGTGCAGGGGAGGGGGGACAAAGCGCTCTCGTTCGCTTTCAGATTGGTCCCGTTGAAGACCCAACGTGTGCCTTCTGCTTTTCATTCGGTGGCCGGCGTGAATGGCCCGCGGCACGATAAAACCTGCAAACTCCTGAGCAAGAAGACGCTCCTCAAACCACGGCCATTGGTCGTCAGGGTCGAGGGCCACAAACTCTTCTGTCCGCCCAAGACGCTTGACGAGTTCTTCTTTCGAAACAAGGTTGAGGTCAGAGCGCATGCGACGCATTTGGCGCCTCAGCAATTCATGGTCGCACATCACCATCGATTCCGGGAGAAGATATTCGGGTTTGTCCGGGCCGACCAGAACCCATGTGGGTTCCTTGCGAGGCAGGACACCGACGACCATCAAGCCGTCTGATGATTGGTCCTGCCAGTCAAAAGCGCTCATTCCAACGACATCTCCATGGCCGTCCCGCAGGGCTTCGACGGCGGTCTCGAGGTGAGGCAATTCCTTCATCCGCATGTCTCGGAGTCGTCCGTGGGTGTGCACCATGCGCTCGATTTGTGGGCGAACCCCGTTGTCACGGTTTGCGGTGGTGAGGACGACAAGTCGCTCATGTTCATCCATCCGTTCACCTCGGCAGGGGTCGCCCCCCCACGGATTAGGGGCGTGGACGACTGGTTAAGAAGCCCACCGTCCTCCTCGGGGTGTGCGCAGCGATGTTGATGTTCTTGCGGCTTCGCTTCAAGCCATGCGCAACGAGGTCAATGAAGAACTGCATCGCCTCATCGATGCCGAAGTGAAACGAGGTGCTGGAGAGGTTGCGGTTGAAGCCGGAAGAATGCTCAATGCGGGTGGAAAACGCCTGCGTCCTCTCTTGTTTCTCCTCGCCTACAAACTTGCAGGCGGGACCAAACCCGAAGATGTCATGCCCCTCGCCTTGGCGTTTGAACTCATTCACACCGCCACCCTGGTTCACGATGACATCAACGACGATGCCCGTCATCGCCGTGGCATCCCCACCATTCACGCCCAAGCCGGGCAAGCCAAGGCCGTCATCGCTGGGGACTGGCTCTTCGTTCAAGGCTTTGCGCTCGGAGGGCGATACAGCGAACAAATCGTCACGGTCATCGCACGTTGCTGTGCCGACATTGCGGTCTCCGAGTTCCATCAACTCGACCATGTCTTGAATCTGGCCACCTCCCCCGAGGATTACCTGGCCATCGTTCGCGGCAAAACCGCAGGACCCTTTGCAGCGGGCTGTTACAGTGCAGGCCTTGTGGCCGGTCTCTCTGAGGAGCAAGCCGAAGCCCTCCACCGATTTGGAATGGAGTTGGGCATCGCCTTCCAACTCGTGGACGACCTTCTTGATTTGAGAGGCGACGAACGCATGGGCAAACCCAGGGGGGCGGACGTTTACGAAGGAAAGATGACGCTACCGCTCATTCATGCACTTACCCTCTCCCACGGCCAGAACCGTGCACGCCTCTCGGAACTCATTGAGACCTTCACGGACGATGACTTTGATGAACTGATGTCGTTGCTCAACCGTTCCGAAAGCATGGTGTATGCCGAATTGTTGGTCAGGACGCACCTTGAGCGGGCACAAGCAGCGCTCGACCTCTTCCCCGACAGCGAGGCGAAATCCATGATGCTCCACATCACGGAATTTGTCAAGATCCGACACACATGAGGCGATGCTTTGGGCGTGAAGGGAATTGAACATCGGTCGGTGATCGTTGTCGGAGCAGGTCCCGCAGGCAGCGCCGCTGCTCAGCGACTTGCAGAAGAAGGCATCGATGTCCTCGTGCTCGAACGGCGAACCGTGGTCGGCAATCCTGCACAATGCGGGGAATGCATCCCGAATTGGGGTGAGGTCGTGGGGACGTTCCGACACCTTGACGACCATGAATGGCTCAAGTCCTATTTTGATTTTCCAGAGAGGCTTCGGCTGCATCGTCTTGACAACATGCGGGTCTTCCTCCCTTCCGGTAAATCCTACGAATTTGAACTCGATGCATTTGCGGGGCATCGGCTGCAATTTGATGGCTACCTCGCCGACAAAGCCGTCCGAGCTGGTGCCGAAATCCGAACCGACACGGCATTGAAGCGTTTGCAACGTCAAAAGAAAGCCAACCGTGAACTTCTCGTCACCAGCCAAGGGCGCTACACATGCGATGTGCTGGTCGACGCCTCAGGCAGCCTTGCGCACGTTGCTCGGTTGCGCCACGGCCAGGATCCATCGGTTCGCCCGGAGGACCAAGTGCCCACCATCTACGCCCAAGTCAAAGGCGATGTGCCCGAGACCTTCGATGTCTTCTTGGGTTCGGTTGCTCCCTCCGGTTACGCTTGGATCATACCCAAGGGACCTGGCTTCGCCAACGTGGGCTTGGGAGTGCGAGCAGGAAAACTCAAAGGATCGCTCAAGGACCATCTTGAGCGGTTTTGCGACGACCTCAACCTCGAAATTTTGTCCATCGGCGGGGGGTGGATTCCGATGGGCGGTCCGGTCAAGCGGATGGTTGACGGTAACGCCCTCGCCGTGGGTGACGCTGCTGGGTTGGTGATGCCGAGCAACGGTGGCGGCATCAGCCAAGCCATCATTTCGGGTTGCTTTGCGGCGGAAGCGATAGTTGACCACCTTCGAAACGGTGCTCCATTGGAGGCGTACGAAAAGCGATTGCGAGCAAGCCTTGGCCCAGCGCTCAAGAATTCGCTGCGAACAAAAAACATGGGATATGCTTTCCTGAAGGGCGACCTTATCACCGAGCTGATGTTGCGAATTTTGGGTCCCATCGGTGGTATCAAGCGAGCGATGGAATGCGAGAAACCCCTTTGGCTGCTCTGACCCTCCTGATGCTGGAAAGCCCACATCTGCGTTGCACGCATCGGTTGGTTCAAGTGATTTGACGGCTTGGTTTACTTCATGCGAGGACATCTGCGGCGCGACGAAGACGGGGTGAGCCCCGTCATCGCCACCGTGTTGCTTCTTGCGATTACGGTGATGCTCTCCAGCATGGTGTTCGTCTTGATGCAGGGGGCCTTGACTTCCGTGGAGAAAGCCCCCCCACAGGCAACCGTGAGCGTGAGGGCGCTTGACAACGGTTTTCATGTCGTTCGCATCACGAGCTTGGACCAGTCGATTGACCCAGCCCGCTTGGAATTCACGCTTCAACCTGGAAATTTGAGCTCTGCGTACACGGTGGGAGGGCATGTGTCGGATGCAGAGGTCTACGGTGTGATCGGATCCAACGTTTCTTTTCATGACCGAGATGCGGGATATTCGGTAACGCAGGGTGATTATTTCGTCATTGATTCGGCAACCGTTGGGTCAAATGACGGGACCTGGCGTTTCAAACTGGTGGAAGAAAGCGCAGGCGTGTTGCTCATCGATGTCTCCCTACCACCGGTCTTGTGAGCATCAACCACCGATGAAGGACATCTCCACCTTGGATGCACCAACCTTCCCTTCCTGTCGCTCGTCGGAGTAGCGGTCGTTGCGCCGGCTCCAAATGCTCTTGATGGCGTTGTGAATCTCCTCCGGGCTTGCTTCCATCCGAAGCAACGCTTTGAGGTCGTGGCCTGTTGAGGAAAAGAGGCACGTGTACAACGAACCGTTGGCTGAAAGGCGAGCTCGTGAACAATCGCCGCAGAACGGCTGAGTAACGGAATTGATGAAGCCATATTCCTGGCCGTTTGACGTCGTGAAGCGCCGGGCCACCTCGTGCACCCCTTGGCTGCCGTGAGGTTTCATTGGCCCGTACCGCTCTTCCAAACGTTGACGAACATCTGCTCCGCTGACGACCTCGTCCATCTTCCATGAATTGGTGTTTCCAACGTCCATGAATTCAACAAAACGGAGCGGCACACCCCGCTTTTCACATGCCTCAGCGAGCGGGAGAATTTCCTCTTCGTTGACGTTTTTGCGAACAACGGTGTTCACTTTCACGCCCAATCCTGCGCTCAAGGCTTCATCGAGCCCGTTGAGCACGTCCCGTGGGGCGGTCGTTTCTGTGTCCGCCATGGTGGCGAAGACGGTTGGGTTCAAGGCGTCCAAACTGACCGTGACGCGGTCCAGACCAGCCCGGGCGAGGTCCTTGGCATGCTTCGCCAACAAGGCACCGTTGGTGGTCAACGCGAGGTCAAGGTTCGGCCCTGCCGCCCTGAGCATGCGAACAAGAACGGCCACATCGCTGCGCAGCAACGGTTCCCCGCCGGTGAGGCGGACTTTCTCAAGTCCGGCGGGAAGGAGCGCAGAAACGACGGTGACGATTTCTTCGTACGTCAGCAAGTCAGAACGAGGAAGGAAGGCATGGTCGCTGCCGAAATGTTCCCTCGGCATGCAGTAGGTGCATCGAAAGTTGCAACGGTCCGTGATCGAGATTCTGAGGTCACGAAGCGGCCGTTGGTGTTGGTCCAACAGCGCCATGATTTCCTGAGGCGTTTCGGGTTCTTGAACCTATAAGCAAGGGTTCATGGCTGAAACGGTCCACCTTCTCCCATGGGGAAGCGTTGGGTCAGCCGCTGGGGGCCGACGCAAGCCGGGGAGAAAGGCAGTTTGGTTCCTGTCTTGTCGGTGCAGAAATCAACCTCTATAGAAACGGTGCAATGGAGACTTCCTCCTTCCAAAAGCCACGCCATTCGTTGGCTTGCACTCGCGGCACAATCCAAGCAGAGCGTGGTCTTGGAGAACATGGCCAACGCCGGTCAGGATGCGGTTTCGATGCGACGGTGCCTGGTTCAAATGGGGGTCGCCATCACCGATATCGACCACGCTGGGCAACTCCTTTCCGTTCCTCCAAACCACGATGACCAACCCCATCCCGAAGGGGTGGCTTGGCGAGTTGACGGTGTTGGGCCAGCCGGTCTTCAGCCACCGGTCAGCGTTCTTCATGCAGGAAACTCCGGGACGGCCTTGCGCATTTTAATGGCCTTAGCATCCCAATTTCGCGTG
Source organism: Candidatus Poseidonia sp. (assembly GCA_038118245.1). Taxonomy (GTDB): domain Archaea; phylum Thermoplasmatota; class Poseidoniia; order Poseidoniales; family Poseidoniaceae; genus Poseidonia. The sequence goes on along the minus strand of JAYOHN010000007.1, from coordinate 11,793 downwards.
CCCGTGATGCTTGACGGCGATGCCTCGTTGCGTTCTCGCTCCTATGCCACCATGCTCGAATGCATGGACCAGTTGGGTGTGTCGTGCTCCTACGGTGTTGAACAAGAAGGCCTGCCGGTGTTGCTCCAAGGTCCCTTTGACGAAGGGGTGGCGTTGAAGGTCGACGCTCGTCGTTCAAGCCAGCCCACCTCCGCTTGGCTCTTAGCCACGCCTTCGTTTCCGCAATCGGTCACGTGGTCCATTGAGGGCCAACCGGTATCGCAACGCCATGCTGAATTGACCAGAGCCCTTTGCGAGGCAACCGGTGCGAATGGACTGGATTCGGGCGTGCTTCTGCCTTGGACGCCCGTGTTTTCGGATTCAGGCGTTGAAATCCCTCCCGACGCTTCGATGCTCGCCTTTGCGTTCTTGGCCACCCGTGCCTTGAATTGCATCGTTGAGGTGGAGGCACTTCCCTCTCCGTCGGAAAGTCTGGGTCACGAGATCCTCTTCGAGTACGCTGAGGCTTTGGGCGTGGATGTCCGGGGCCGTGCACTTGGGTTTTCGTCCTCCAACCAGCATCTGGAAGTTGACCTTCGCAATGCAAACGACTTGATCACGCCGCTCGCCGCTTTGATGGCGTTGGGAGGGGGCGGCCTCATCAAAGGAGCACACCACGCTGCCTTCAAAGAAACAAACCGTTTGACCGGGAGCGCCGCCTTCTTGGAGCAATTTGGCCTCACCGCCGAAGCCACCGAAGATGGTCTTTCAGTCGTAGGTGGGCAACAACTTACCCGACCTCAAGGCCTCGTGAAAACCTTCGGTGACCACCGGATGATGCTCACGGCGCTGGTGCTGGCTTCAGCCGTTGACGGCAAGACCATCATCGAGGGGCAAGATTTGCACGCTGTAGCCGACCCGCAAGCCGTTGAACGCCTTCAAGCCGCAGGCGTGACCGTTGAGCATGACCTTCACCAGCCCTGGTGAATCAGCCGTGACGCCCGAAGTGGTGGTCAAGACTGTCCAATGAAATGCGCAACGAAGTTGGTCTTCCGTGAACGCAGGCCCAGGGGTTCGGGATTCGCCGCATGTCGTCAAGCAGCCGACGCATTTCAGCAAGGGAGAGGGTTTCGTTGGCTTTCACCGCCCCACGGCACGCATTCATGAACGCAATGTGGTCTTTCTTGGCCTCCATGGTTTCCAGAGGGCCGCCGTCGAGCGCCAAGTCTTGAAGCAGGTCCAAGAAAAACGGCCGGACCTCTTCGCCTCCCAACAGTTGAGGCGACGCGGTGAGCCTCCAGGCACCGTCCTCATGTTCCAAATGAAATCCGAGCGATTTGAGACGAACATGGTGAGCGTCCACCACCGCTGATTGTCGGGCATCGAGGCCGAGGTCGAGGGGTGCAAGGCGTTGTTGAGGCTCCCAGGCCTGGCCGCTGTTTCGGAGCCGTTCGTAGCGAACGCGCTCGTGAAGCGCATGTTGGTCCACGAGCAACAATTCATCCTCGGCTTGGACCAAAATGTACGAGTCGGCGAATTGAGCCAAGGGCTCCATGGCCGGCAGATCGTTGAGCAGTCCATCGAGCGGGGCTTCCGTCATCGGTGATTGCGTCTCGCTTGCTCCCGCATAGCGATGGAGATGGCGTTCCGCCGACGAGAGGTGTTGAGCGACGGGTTCGTCGCTGAGGTTTGGAAGAACGCCTTGGCCCAGTGGCGAGGCGGAAACAGGCCTCGGGGACTCAACTCGTTGCGTCTCCTTCGCTTCCTCACCGACCAGGTTCAGTTGCTTGCCCGCAGCCACCGCCCACGCCGGAGGGGCTGCGGTGGGGGTTCGTTGTTGGGATTCTGCAGCCTCCAGACCCGCCGCGGATGCGAGGCTTTGCTCCTCCTGAGAAGGTCGCTTCGAAGGTTGGTTTTGCGGGGTTGGGGCAAAAAAAGCCTCCACCTTGGTGGCGTTGTCCTTTGCGGCGAAGCCTTGCAATTCTGGAATGCCTCCAGTTGCGTCCGGTTCGGTGGGTACGGCTTCGAGGGTATGAGCAATGGCCCGTTCGAGCCGCTCCAGCACTCTCCATGAATGGCGGAGGCGTACCTCTCGTTTGGTGGGGTGGACGTTCACATCCACTTCGTCAGGAGGGCATGTGAGGTTGATGACAGCGAGCGGATGGCGCCCGTGCATCAAGCGGGTTCGGTAACCACGACGGATGGCTTGCAGGAACGGCCCAGCGGCGACCGGGCGCTGGTTGATGAGGACGTGAATGTCGTCGCCTTTCCCTCTTGTGATGTCCGGCGTGCTGATCCAACCTTCCCATCGTTCGCTTCCGGGGGCGTCTTCATCTCCCGGCGGGAGTGCGAGGGGGACAAGTTCAGTGGCTTGTGCTCCCATCACATCGTAAAGTCGGTCGAGCATGTCTTCCGTCGCTGGAACGTTGAGCAACGTCCTTGCCTCTGATTTGAGGTGAAAACCGCATTCGGGATGTGCCAGTGCGTGGCTTACAACCACGTCAACGATGCGGGCGGTTTCGGTTTCAGGGCGGCGCTGAAACGCCAACCGAGCGGGTGTGTTTGCAAACAAATGTTCCACAGAAATACGCGTCCCGTCCGGCATGCCTTCTGGAACGGGGTCGGATTTTTCACCGTCCTCCATGACCACGCTTGCGCCCTGTGTGCCGGGGGGCTGGCTGGCGATGGTCAATTTTGACACCATGCCGATGCTGGCGAGGGCTTCGCCTCGGAATCCCAAAGACACAATTGATCCAAGGTCATCTTTTGTTGCGAGTTTCGAGGTGGCGTGCCGGTCCAAAGCCAGCGGCAAATCCTCACGATGGATGCCGCTGCCGTTGTCTTCGACCGTCATGCGTTCAAAACCACCGTTTTCCACGGTGACCGTGATGAGCGTTGCATCTGCATCAAGGCTGTTTTCAACCAATTCTTTGATGACCTGAGCAGGTCGCTCCACGACCTCACCGGCTGCGATGTGTCCGATGGTGGCTTCGTCGAGTTGTTTGATTCGGCCTGCCTTCATCGGTTCTCCTCCATCATGGATTTGAGACGGTAGAGAACCTCGAGCGCCTCTCTGGGCGAAAGGTCGTCCACGTTCGTGGCGTTCAAGGTGTCAAGAACGGGTTGTTCGGGAAGCGGTTCATGTTCCCTCGCCGAGGCGTTGGTCATGGCGGCTGCGGCAAAATACCCCATCAAGCTCGCTTGTCCAGCATCCCTCGTTTTCGGCGTGCCCAACTCCCCGGCTTTTGCACCGCCGGCTTGTTGCTCAAGAAACGCCAAGAGGTCGGTGGCTCGCTCCACGACGCTTCGGGGAAGGCCAGCGAGCGCAGCAACTTGAACCCCGTATGAATCGTCGCAAGGCCCGTCGGCGACGGTGTGAAGGAACTTGAGTTGCCCGTCCACTTGGGCAACTTGGACGTGAACGTTGCACAATCCTGCAATTTCGCCCTCCAAGCCGATAAGTTGGTGGTAATGGGTGGCGAAAAGGGTTCGGGCTCCAAGACGGTTGCAGATGTCCTCTGTGACGGACCACGCAATGGAGAGCCCGTCAAAGGTGGAGGTGCCGCGACCGATTTCATCGAGCAAGACCAAGGATTGCGGCGTTGCGCGCTTGAGAATGTGCGCCACTTCGATCATCTCCATCATGAAGGTCGACCGTCCTCGTTTGAGGTCGTCGCTTGCACCGACGCGTGTGAAGATTCGGTCCACGATGCCCACCGTCGCCGACTTTGCGGGGACGAAGCAACCGGATTGGGCCAGGACGGTAACGAGGGCAACGGTGCGAAGATGGGTTGATTTTCCGCCCATGTTTGGGCCTGTGATGAGGTGAAAGGAACGTTTGCCGTTGAGGTTGACGTCGTTGGGCACGTATCCCTGTTGGGATTCAAGCACGGCGTGCCGAGCCCCCTCGAGTTTGAGAATCGGCTTTTCGGTCATCGTCGGTTTGACCCATTGCCGTTCTCTCGAGACCGATGCGAAACACTGGAGGACATCGATGGTGGCCACGCATCGGGCGATTTCCGTCAAACGGCTTGCATGTTGCCCGCAATACGTTCGCAGTTCGAGGAACCGACGGTATTCCAGTTCCTTTAATTTTGAATCCGCTGAGAGCAAGAGGTCGTCCCGTTCAACAAGTTCGGGCGTTGTGTACCGAGAGCCGTTGGTAAGTTGTTGCTTGCGTTTCCAATCCTCCGGAACCTTGTCCACGTTCGCCTGCGTCACTTCGATGTACCAGCCCACTTGCCGGTTGTTTTTCACCTTGAGCGAAGCGATGTCAAGTTCCTTCCTCAAGCGGGTTTCCAACTTTGAGAACCATTCCTTTCCTTCCAGCGTCACGGCTCGTAGCCGGTCCACTTCCTCGTCAACACCGCTTTTGAGCAATCCACCGTCCCGCAAACCGAGCGGAGGGCTTTCGTTGAGCGTTGCTGAAATCAACGTCCCCATTTCGTTCAAGGTGTCAAGATCGGAACTCAGGTGCTGAAGCAAGGGGTCTTTGCTCTCCGAACACCACCCCATCAAGGCCGGCATTCGTTCAAGCGCATGCGCCGTCGCCACAAGGTCACGAGCGTTGCTGCGCTGATAAGCGAGTTGTGTTGCGAGGCGTTCCATGTCCCGTATGCCTTTCAGGGATGCCCGGAGACCGTCGAGCCGTCGAGCTGATTTCGCAAGGTTCCCGACCGCTTTGTGTCGTGTTTCGATGGCTTCCGCATTCGAAAGCGGGTTGAGCAACCAGTTTTTCAGCACCCGGCGTCCCATAGCCGTTCGGCACCGATTCATGGTCGAGAGGAGGCTTCCTTCGTGCTCGCCGGCCAGCGTTGAAATTAATTCGAGGTTTCTCAAGGTGGTCTGGTCCAGGAGCAGGTGGCCGTGCTCTTCAACCACCTCGACGTCCTGGAGCGGGACTTCACCTTGCATGTGGACGTTGGCCAAGTAATCGGCCGCCAGCCCCGTTGCTGAGAGCGCTAACGGGGCGCTGTCCAAGTCAAGATGGCCCAGGTCGGCGACGTCAAGCATCGTTTTCAAGCGCTCTTTGGCTTTTTTCTGGGTCAGTCCGTGTTGACTGATCATCGTTCGGTCCAGCGAGCGAAACAGCCGCCCCATGGTCTCATCGTTTGCATCTTGCGGTGTGAGAACGAGTTCGTTGGGCTGCCAGCGTTGGAGGTCGTCCTCAAGGCGAGCAAACCGGTCGGGCCCTTCGTGCGTGCTGGCCCACGCCTTGCCGGTTGAGGCGTCCAGGACCGCTACGCCAAGAGCGTCGCTCCCAAGCGAAACTGCAGCAAGCAAGGATTGTTCGTCCACTTCAAGCAAGCTTTCCTCAAACAAACTTCCTGGCGTGTAAACGCGGGTGACTACCCTCTCCAGCAGTTTTGCACCCTCTCGGAGTTCCTCCTCTTGTTCCGCCACGGTGACTTTGTATCCTGAACGAAGCATGGTTCGCAAATGCTCCTCCAATCCGTGCCATGGAAAGCCCGCCATGGGGACGGGCTGGTCGGCGTTCTTGTCCCTCGAGGTTAAGGACAAACCGAGTACTTCAGCCGCCACTTCTGCATCGTCGTGAAAGAGTTCGTAGAAATCCCCCATCCTGAAAAACAGAACCGTATCGGGGTGTTGCTCTTTGATGTCGAAGAATTGGTCCATCATTCCTCGTTTCCCCATCATCATCACCTCCGTGGCTCACGCTGGAGACTGAGGAAGTTGACGAGGGCACATGAAGGTTCTCGCACCTGTTGACCTTGTTGTCCGTTTTGGGGGTGTTATCCTTCCGATTATGTCGGCCGTCGAAGCTCGATGGTGGCGTGGCGAAGCATGGTGGCCAAAAGAACGCCGCCAAACAACAAGTACAGCAAATTCAAGAACCCACGGCCGCTTTCTATAGAGCCATTGGCTTGAATGTCAATGCTCCATTGAATGGGCTCTCCTTCAGCGTCCGACCCGTGAACATGCACCCAATCGCCTGAAGCACCAACGGTCGTATGGTCGACCGGCACAGGCCGGCTGAGGACGTGGGTTGAGATGCCGGCCTCATCGTATCGGCTGATGGTTTGGCTCCCCAAGGGGCCGATGAACCAGACCGCTCCTTGGCTGTCGGACACCACCTGAGCGGAAGGAACCTCCATCGTCTCAACTCGGTCGACATCATGGACCACAAGGCTTTGCGCCGTTCCACCGATGATGAGTCCATGGGCGCTTGATGCCACGCTGTGGAAAACACCCGCATCGAAGGTTTGGACTTTCTGGATGACGGGCGTAGAGTTGGTCCCGTCCCAAGCGACCCAACCCAAAACGGGGCGGGCTTGAGGCGTTGCAGGGCTTGAACCATCGGCGCCGGCGGTGCTGTGATGGCTCCCCAAAGCAATCCACAAGCCTTGGCTGTACGCTTCCACCGTGTGCCATTGAACGCCAAGCGAGGTGGACATCGCATGTGTGGGGATCATTCCGGCAACGCCTCGCAGGGAGGTGTTGGCTCCTTCTTGGGTCAGCAAGAGCCGCTGAGTGCCGTCATCGGTGGAAAATTCAGCCACGTCCAGAACCCCAAATTCACCGTTGGTCGTCGGGTATTCGTAGGTCACCATCGTGTTTCCCATGATGCCGACCAAACGGTTGTTTTCAACCGAAAACAGCACTTCACCGTTCGGCATGCTCTTCAAGAAGCGCACATCGGCGCCTCTGTCGACGGTGTCAGGGCTGTAGATCGGGATCACGGACGAAGATGTGGGGTCTTCGGTGAACAGGTGGTATCCCGTGTCTGGCGAATAGACGAGGGCGGTGTAAGCTCCCGTTCCGTGGTACGCCACCTCGACCACGAGGCCCCCTTCGTAGGCTCGGCCTTCTTCAAGAACGTCCGCTCCGACAAAATGCTCCGTTGCCCCAATCGCCAAGGCACCGAGGATAATGAACGTCAGAAAAGCAGCCATGGACAACCACTGGTGCTCGGATTCTTCCTCGAGCAGCCTCCGCCAGCCGTCAGCCATGAATCCCGCTGGAGGCAAGCCATCATGAAGACTTTGCCCGCATGAATGCACTGATGGCGCCGAGGTGATGTGGGAAACGCCTTGCGGAGATATCATAAAGGGAGCATCGGTCGGAGGAATGCTTGGAGGGATATCTATGGCACGAAAACCCGCAGTGATGTACCGTCGCTTGAAAGGCCCCGCCTACACCCGCCGAAAATACATCGGTGGTGTGCCCAATAACCGCATTCACCAGTTCCACGTCGGTAACCGCCGTGCTGCAGAGACGGGCCAGTTCCCCGTTCGCATTGAACTCCGGGCTGACAACGATGTGCAAATCCGTCACACGGCCCTCGAAGCTGCTCGTGTGGTGTCCAACTCCACCATCCGTAAGCAGGCCGGTGCTCAAGGCTATGCGCTTCGGGTCCACACCTTCCCTCACCATGTGTTGCGAGAGAACAAGCAAGCGACCGGTGCCGGTGCTGACCGTGTTTCGCAAGGCATGCGGTGTGCGTTTGGAAAGAACGTCGGCACGGCAGCCCGTGTCAAGCGAGGACAGCGCATCCTCTCCATCCAAGTGCACCCCCAGCACTACCTCACCGCACGGGACGCCCTTCGCAAGGCGAGCATGAAGTTCCCGACACCGTGCACGATTCGCCTGATCAGCGGTCACGAGCATCTCAAGGGCCTCATTTGAGCACCTCCACCGTTGTTTCGGCGGGGTCTGTCCGTCGGCCCGCAGGTGAAACAAAATACAACTTACGAAAGGAAGGACCGGTGGTAGCGTGCGTGTTGCGGTTCTGAAGGAAGACAATTGTCAACCCAAGAAGTGCAACGACGAATGCCACGATTTTTGTCCACCTGTCCGAAACGGGCAGGAATGCATCATCATGGACGACCACACTGGCAAGCCTCACATTTCGGAGAGCTTGTGCATCGGTTGCGGGATTTGCATCAACAAGTGCCCGCACGATGCCCTCATCATCGAGAACCTCCCAAGTGAACTCGAGACCGATATGGTCCACCGGTATTCCATGAACGGTTTCCGTCTCTTTCGTCTTCCGACCCCTTCAAAGGAGAGCGTTGTGGGGATTCTCGGTCCCAACGGCATGGGCAAATCCACAGCGATCAGCGCCCTTTCGGGACGGCTCATCCCCAACCTCGGGGATTGGTTGAATCAAGAACCGATGTGGGACGACATCATTGCCTCGGTGCCGAAAGGAGAACTTCGCGATTTCTTTATCGCTGTTCAAGAAGGTCAAATCAGCGTTGCTGTCAAGCCCCAAAACGTCGACCGCCTTCCCAAAAGGGTCAAGGGGACGGTTCGCAATTTGCTTCAACGCGTTGACGAGCGAGCGATGTTTGACGAAATGACAGCGGCCCTCGGCATTGACCACCTCTTGGACCGAGAAGTGCATCAACTCTCTGGAGGTGAATTGCAACGCATGGCGATGTGCGCCACCATCCTTCGGGACGTTGACGTGTATTTTTTTGACGAACCTTCTTCGTACCTCGACATCCATGAACGCATGCGCATCGTTCGCATCATCCAAAACCTCGCCCAGACCAAACGCGTCATCGTCATCGAACACGACTTGGCTGTTCTCGACGTCCTCGCCGACCTGGTTCACATCGTCTACGGCAAGAAAGGGGCTTTCGGCATCTTCACCCCTGCCCGCTCCACACGGCAGGCCATCAACAGTTACCTGGATGGCTTTCTGCCTGAGGAAAACGTCCGCATCAGGGAGAAACCGATCAAATTTCAACGCCACCAAGACCGAGTGGCTGAATTGGGCACTCCGGTGGTGAGTTGGGGGGAACTCTCGAAAAAACTTGGTTCGTTTCAACTCACTGCTGGTGAAGGCGCCGTGCATCGCTCTGAAGTGGTGGGCGTGGTGGGCGCAAATGGAACGGGGAAATCCACGATGATCAAAATCCTTGCCGGAGAACACGAATACGATGAGGGATGGGTCACGGCGGACGCTACGATATCGTACAAACCGCAACACATCGATGTGGACATTGACGGGTCGGTTCAACTCTGGCTCGACAGCGAATTGGGGCCGCGATGGCGAAGTGGCGAATTCAATGTGAACGTCATCAAAGCCCTCGGCGTTGACCAATTGTTGCCCAAGCGGGTCAAAAAGCTCTCAGGCGGTGAACGTCAAGCGGTCTCGATCGCTCTTTGTTTGGGGCGAGACGCTGACCTTTACCTGCTCGACGAACCTTCAGCACACCTTGACGCCAACGCTCGGATGGAGGCCGCCAAGGCCATTCGACGAACGATGGAGGCCAACGAGAAATCGGCCTTTGTGATCGACCACGACGTCTACTTCATCGACATCGTATCGGATTCATTGCTTGTCTTTGAGGGAGAAGGTGGCGTTGAGGGCAAGGCGACGGGCCCGTTCAACCTCCGCGAAGGGATGAACCGCTTTTTGTCCGGTGTGAACGTCACGTTTCGGCGAGACCATGATTCGCGACGCCCTCGAATCAACAAGAACGAAAGTCGAAAAGACCGTGAACAACGAAACAGTGGTGACTATTATTCCTACGATGCATAGACCGAGGATGGCAGCGAAGGGCGGGGTGAACCCGTGCCCGTAGGCTTGCCTCCACGGGGCGGGCCGATGGGGCGTTCACGTGGTCGCCTTTCAGCGAGCGCCCTGACAACCTATCTCCGCTGTCCCCGGCAATGGCTTCTGGCGTATCAGGCCGGACTTTCCGGTCCGAAACGACCTTCCCAAATCCTTGGTGTGGTGCTTGAAGATGCGGTCTGCTCCCTCATGATGCACCATCCCCCTGAGACCGTTGAAAGCCTTGAAGAAGTCCGTGCATGGGCCCAGCCGTTGATTGAGGAACTCGCCACCAAGGCGTGGGATGAAGGTCGTGCGGCATGGGAGACGACCCTTTGGAAGGCAGAGGGTTCAGCATGGGACGATGTGACGGTGGCCTTGATTCAAGAGCGGATCAGTGGCGGTCTGACGTTGTTCCTGGAGGAGGTCAAGGCTTGCTTTGAGCAAAACGGCGGCCCTCATCTTGAGACCTTCCGTGCGGGGGTTTCTCCTTTTTCAGTGCCGTCACCCGCGTGGGGCGATGAACCGGTCTTCCCATTACCGGACAAAGTGCCCGATGCAGCGCTCCGTCGGTGGTCGTCCGATGCGGCCCCTTCCTGGCAGGCCAAAGGTGAGCCTTGCCGCTGGAACGAGGCATGGGAATGTGCCCGTCCTTGGTTCAAAGATCCGAGGGTGCACCAACCTCAACGCCTCTACCATCCCGAAGGGTGGGCTTCAGGTGAATTGGACCTTGTTTTACGTTGGGACGGAAAAATACGAATTGTGGACATCAAATCCGGGTATGCTTCTTCCCCGTTCGCTTCCTCATTGGAGCACCAACTCCGGTTTTACGCATGGCTCTGGCACGAAACCCATGAGGGTCAATCGGCGCAAGGGATGGAAGGCTGGTACCTCGGGGATTCGGAGCGTGTCCCCTACCCTGCGCCAAAAAAGGAGGACATGGACGAACTCACCGCTTCCTATCGAGCCACTCACGAGGCGATGCAGTCGGCTGCAGAGGGGGTGTTGGTGTTCCCGGCCGCATCGGATGAAACCTGCAACGGGAACGGTGCTGGGTGCGGTTGGTGTTCGGTTTCCCGGGATGATTCCGGGGTTTTGAGTGTTCCAGATTTTGCAGGTTGGATGGCCTCAGCGCCACAAGTAAGTTTTTCTTCACCTTACCAGAAGTTGGCTTCGGTCCAAGGTCGTGTTTCGGTTCGTGGTCGCCTCACCGGTGCATGGGGGCCCATGCCGAACCACTTCGGCGAGCCCGTTTTGGGCGCGCTGTTGGTGGTGGGGGACCAGCACATCGCCGTTGAGGAAAGCGAGCCGGGTGCGTTTACCCACCTTCACGACCTCCTTGAACAAGATGTGGTGCTTTCGGATGCCCTCCCAGGGGTTTGGAGAGACCAGCCACGCTTGTACCTCGACGAACGATCGGTAGCTTCGCTCCATGAATCAACAGCCGATGAGCGTCAATTCACTCGCCTGGGTCTCTTACGCACCCGGGCCAACGTGACGGGTCGCGTCTTGTCGCTCAACCTTCGCTCAGGGAACAGGCTTGATGGGAAACCGTGGTCGATGTTTTCGTTGATTCTTTGGGACGGCACCCACATCGCTGAAGTCGTGGCGTTCGGTCAAAGCATCTCTCAGCGTCTTCTTGCCTTACAGCCCGGGGATGCCGTCGCCATGACGGGGGTTGAACTTGGCTGGCGAGGTGGCATTTTACAACTCCGAATCGACAACCGGAAGACACGAATTGAATCGCCACGCTCGCCGTGAAAACGGCTGCACTGAGCCTTCAAAAGGGGTGGCGGGCTTCTCCGCTCATGCCCGTCCATCGTGCGCTGAGTGAACACGATTCGGTCGGCCCGTACAATCGGCTTTCAGCAAGTCAAGCCAACACGTACCTCGCATGCCCAAGGCTTTGGTTTTACCAAAAAGTGTACCGTTTCAAAATGCCCCAGATTCCGGTGCTGTTCATCGGTCGGGCCGTCGAGGAAGCCCTGTGTCGCGTGTTGCGCGACTCACCGAGTTTGGTAGCAGCGCACGCCCCTTCCAACGCTTTGGGGCCGAGCCCTTACCGCGACAACGGTGAGCCAGAAGACGAACATCACGCTGGATGGCCGGCCCCCAAGCTCATGCCCTTGTTCCCCAGCGAACGCCCCTCGGACAAATCATCCTTGACCCAGTGGGCTCATGCACGGTGTGGGGTTCATCTCCCTGTCGCCCTTGAGGCCATGAAGGAAGCGTGGCAGAAAGACGAGCGACGTGCTGGGGATTGGAGCGAGGTTGACGAGGAAGCCTGC
>JAYOHN010000006.1:22456-47483 GCA_038118245.1 Candidatus Poseidonia sp. | reverse complement strand
CTAAAATACCCGTGAATGGCACCAAAAGCCGAACTGCGCAACTTGAGCATGGTCGTTGCTCGCGTCGTGCGGAGGTACAAATGGCGATGATTAAGCGTGTGCTCGGTGCCCCCGTAGGTCAATTCACCGTCTTCATCTTCGACCAGCATGTCCGCTTCGGTGATCGGAAACGGTCGTTCGGAATTGACCGCTCCGACGAGTTCAACGTTGGTGATGTCGAGTTCATGTCCGCCATCCGAGCGGTCATCAACACGGACGCTTCCGGTGAGAACAACGCTCGTCTCGATGATCATGCTCTTGAGCAAATCAAACATCTCATCACCGAGCGTCTCTCGCTTTCCAACACACTGAATGATTCCGGTCGAGTCACGCAGAACGACGAAGCGAATCTTGTTGCTTCCCCGGGCCCGTTTCACCCATCCTTTGAGTTCGACGGAGGTGTCGTCGTGCATCCCTTTTTGCACATCCCCTATCCAAACCGTCTTCACCATGTTCGCACCGTTCCTTGCACCTTGCTTGCCTATGTGAATGTCTCCCTCCAACCACCTGCAAAAGGTGCTCGTGCGTGAATCATCCTGTCCAAAGGGTGAAAGACGACGAAGTGCGATGTTGTACCATGAGGAAGTTAGCGGTTTACGCCGTAGGTGGCAACGCCCTGCAAAAACCGGGCGGTAACTCCAACGATGCCGCTGAAGTGTTGGCCAGGGTGATGAGCGACATCGTCGACCTCTTGGAAATGGATTGGCGTGTTGTTGTCACTCACGGGAACGGGCCACAAGTCGGCCATCTGCTCGCCCTGGACACCGAGCGCTCGCACGGGTTGGATGCTTGGGTCGCTGCAACGCAAGGCACGATAGGCCACCAAATCTCCCTTCACCTCCAAAGCATCCTCGAGCGACGCCGTCGGCCTGAGCGCACAGTGGTGGTGCTCACCCATGCGGAAGTCGACCCTCAAGACGACGGATTTGCTTGGCCAACCAAACCAGTTGGTCCGATTCTGGATGCTGGAACGGTCATGTCGGCGGATTGGGACATTGCCGAGACGGTGCACGGTCCACGGCGAGTCGTGGCGAGCCCAACTCCGCTTCGTGTGCTTGAAATCGATACCATCCGCCACCTGGTTTCGCTGAAAGCCGTGGTGATTTGTGGAGGGGGAGGGGGGATTCCAGTTGTACATCAAAACGGGCTCCTCCGAGGTGTTCCTGCCGTGGTGGACAAGGACCTCTTTTCCTCATGCCTCGCTTTGGACCTCGAAGCCGACGCGCTCATCATCACCACGGATGCAGACGCCATCTACTCTGGCTTCGGAACCGCGCAGGCCGTGGCGCATCGTTCGCTGAGCGTGGAGGAGCTCCTCGCGCTCGAACATCAAGGCGAATTTCCGTCGGGGTCGATGGCTCCGAAGGTCAAAGCTTTGCGAGAGTTTGTGGTGCAAGGCGGCGCATCGGCCGTTCTCTGCGCTCCGGGCAACGTGGTGAGAGCGCTTCGTGGTGAGGACGGAACAACGCTTCGACTTTAGCGGCTTGCGGCATAAGAATCATGTTCTTATGGTGTGATGGATTGGGTGCCACCATGAAGACCCCTATCCTTGCTGATGCCCACTGCGACGGACCTTGCGGTGTGTACGACCCCGCCAGCGCCCGAATTGCAGCCGAAGCCGTTCAATCCATGACCAAAAAGATGCTCGCACTGACGCCCCCAAGTCCCGAAGATGCCGGCGCTATGGCAGGCTACTTGAACACCATGGCTCGCTACGCCGCCATCAAAGAAGAAGAGGCACAAACCTGCAAGGATGAACTCCTCGTGCTTTGGACGGACTTCTTCAAACCTCAGCACCTTGAAGCCGTTCCCGATCTCCACGAAACCTTCTGGCATGCTGCAAAACTTTGCTCCGCTTGCAAGGTTGAGGTCTCTGCTGAACACGCTCAGGAATTGATGGATGCGTGCCAAGCCATTCACGAAATGTTCTGGTCCGTCAAGGGCCGAGAAGTTTCATGGATTCGAGCCTCTTGAGGGCGTGAGATGACCTCGGCATTCGAGGTCGTGCTCCAAGGCGACAGCATGTGGCCCACCTTCGTTCACGGCGATGTGCTGTGTTTTGAACCTTTGAAAAAGAACGAACCCTTGCTGCAGGGTGACGTGGTGCTCGCAGCACATCCACTGAAGGCAGAGGTTTTGATGGTCAAACGGATTCGTCGTGTCCTTGAGGGCGGTGACCTCTTTCTTGCCGGAGACCAGCCTGACCCAACGGCGAGCGAAGATTCGCACAATTTTGGTCCCGTTCGCAATGAAGCGGTGCTTGGCAAATGGAACGGAGAGGTCAAGCGGGCCTGACGGGGTTCGAACCCGCGACCGATGGATTAAGAGTCCATCGCTCTACCTGACTAAGCTACAGGCCCGAGTTCGGCTCCTGCCTCGCGTATTTAATCATTGACGCAACTTGGGATTAACGAGTTTCGTCTTGCTTTGTCAAAACCTCAACACCGTCGTTCTTGGCGAGGATGACAACATCACAGATTCCGTTGAACAAACCGACTTGGACCACCCCTGCAATCGCAAGGAGCCGGCGTTCGGTCTCAACAGGGTTGTCAATCGTTGCTCCGGTTTGGGCGTCCACGATGTAATTCCCGTTGTCCGTAACGAGGGGTTCATCCCCCTCCATGCGAAGGGAGGTTGGGCTGTCAAGAATCGCTTCGATGCTTCGTTTGGTGGTGCCCCACGAAAAGGGGGTGACCTCGATGGGCAGCGGAAACGCGCCGAGTCGTTCGACTTGCTTTCGCGCGTGAGCGACCACCACCATGCTTCTTGAGGCTTGAGCGACGATTTTTTCCCGCAACAAGGCGGCTCCACCGCCCTTGACCAAATTGAAACCAGGGTCAAACTCATCGGTTCCGTCAATCACAACGTCGAGGTGAGTGAGGGAATCAAGTTCGACCAGCGGGATGCCTACCGAGCGTGCAAGTTCTTCCGTCGCCATCGATGTCGGAACACCCACAATTTCCAACCCTTCTTCGTTCACGCGTCTTCCGAGTTCCAAAATGGTGTACTTCACGGTTGAGCCGGTCCCTAATCCGACGTTCATCCCGTTGTTGATGTAAGCGCAAGCCGCAATGCCCGCTGCTCGCTTAAGTGATTCAACATCCATGAGCAGGAACCGAAGGTCGCCATCTATGGACTTTCGCTCAATCCTTAGCGAGCGCATCCTGTCCGAAGCCTTTAGACCTTCAACGAGCCGTCTTAGGGCGATGGGTCAACCGCTTCGCAAGGCCCCGCTGGGCGTCGCGCTGGTTCTTCTGATGCTGGCTTCCATGCTCCCTCCTGAGCCCGTGCCCTACGAGATGGGGGAACAAACGGTTCCAGACCACGCAACACCCCTTGGACAAGCGACCAAGTTGACCGTTGGGTCTTGGCCGGACGGTGCAAATCAACGGGTCCAACTCAGCGTTCCCGATGGTCACGCCATCATGTCGTTGGGTTTGGGACTGGAAGCGAGCACCCTCACCAACACGCTCGCCAACAGCATGACCGATGCGGGAGATTTTGACACCAGTGCCCCCTACGATGGCATGGACGTGAATGCATCCGAACTGAAGTTGCTCCCGCAAGACTGGATTTACGATTTCGAATCCGGCACCTTTGCGCAGGAGTGGACCTTGAGCGGGTCGTCCAATTGGGCGATTCAGAGCGGCAGCAACCTTCAGGGTGCACGGTGGGCCAAAGCAGGTTCCATCTCACACAACCAACAATCCATCATGACCCTTGATGTGTCTCAACTCCCCGCCTCTTCAGGGACCTTCCAGTATCGGGTTTCATCAGAATCAAGTTTCGATTACCTTGTGTTTTGCATTGACAACACCGGTTGCAGCCGTACAATCGGGTACGCCAACCGGTGGTCGGGCTCGACCTCAGGAACACAATCGTTTTCCTTCCCTGCAAGCGCTCAGACCCTCACTTGGAAGTACCACAAGGACGGGAGTGTCAATTCTGGCTCGGACACGGCATGGGTGGACAACATCCAAATCACGCCAACCGCAGGTTCCGGCAACGGCGAAGGGAATTGGACTTCGGAAATCTTCGGTCCCTCGCTGCTCGGACGCGGGGAGTCCACCAAGCACGGTTTGCTCCACATGGACCTCATGGATTTGCCGGGTTCCGTGTTCGAGTACCAAGTTCTGAACGCTCAAACTTCAACGCCGGTGCCTGGATTTGAACGTTTGACCCTGCCCTATGTTGATTTGGGCATGATCGACGAAGAACTTCACCCCTTGCTCAGGCTCAAAATTCACATGAAAGAAGCGTCCTCAGGCGGTGGCTCTGAAATTCGAAGCCTTTCGCACAACGGCCTCATATCGAAATCGTTCACCACCGACCCCTCGGCTGAAGGCTGGCAGATTCAAGGCGGTTCATGGGCCAACGGGGCCATATCCTCTTCTGGAATTGTTCTTTCAAACAGGTACGATGTTCGCAGCGGCTTTTCGGCCATCCAAGCCAACAACGTCCATACGGGTCCGGGCGTTTTGCAATATTCCCTCGACGGTGGAGGTTCCTGGCAGACCATGGGGGCACAGGAGCGGGTGGCCTTGGATGAACCCGCCTTCAGCGTCCAGTTTCGCATGGATTCGACTGGCGGCACTTACACCTGGCAGTCGTTTGAGGTTGAACTGGTGAGGACTTCGGTCGTTTCCGGACTGCGAATGGACGTGGGCATCGATGGCACCGCTGAATGGTCGTTGGACCGCAACGCCATCGGCTCGATGGGGCTGCAGCACACGCTCGTCTCGGGTGAGGCCTGGGTTGAGCGTTCCATCGCTCCTGCATCGACCGCCTCGCTCGAGGTTGCCCTACCTACGGGCGGCGTTGAAGCCTTTTCCTTTGCCGTGGCCTCGCCTACAGGTCCCATTGCCAACCCCTTCCTCGCCATGGCGGTGAACGGTCAAGACATCCTCAGCCGAAACCTGGCCAACATCAACGATTTGGTTGAGGTCAGGCTTACACCCACCGAACTTCAGACCTTGAACAACGCCCTCGGGCAAGCCACCAACAGCCACGGTGTATCGGACCTGCCCATGGCGACCGTTGAACTTCGTATCGGTTCCTCACTCAGCACCTCTCAGTTGCATTTTGGTGGTGTTTTTGCCCCATACGCAACCCCGCTCAATTTGAGTTTGAACGCCGTCAGTCCGTTGGTGATGGGGCTGAATCATGCCCTGGCCGACATCGTCCCGGTTCAGGGACAGCGCACAGTGACGTTGCCCGTTCGCATGGACGGCACCGGCTCGGTGTACCTCACGGTCAACTCCCTCGAGACGCAAGCCTCGGTGAAACCCATCGGTTTGGAACTGGCGAATGTTTCCGACACCCTCGTCCCCGGAAACGATTGGGTGCAAGCCACGAGCACCTTTGATTTCTCACCGCTCAACGTCGCAGACGCCTTGACGCACGCACGCCAATCCTCTTGGGAGGTCGAGTTGCAGTTGGTGGGACAAAACCAACGCTCCTTATTGCGGTGTCCCGTTCAAAGCCTTCCAGTCACGCCGTTGAGCCTTTCCTCTTGCTCAGCTGAGGGCACGGCTCTGCTTTGGTTTGATGAAGGTCTCGGCGGTTCAATCTCGGCGGTTGGTTCAGGTCCGTATGTTGAAGTTGTTCACCATTTCAAATTCCCAGATGGATGGGATGACGAGCCCTCTGCAGTGTTGACCGTCCACTTGATTTCCACCAGCGGACCGATGCTTCCCGTTTCGACCGTTTTGGGTCTTGGGGACGACCAGGGTGTTGAAAACGACCTTGAAGTCAAAGCGTGGTCCGTGGTGTCTGATGAGGGCATACGCTCGTCGTCGGCATTCCCTTACTTGAGGGCTGGCGAATTGGTTCAGGTCGAAGTTGTGTTGGGCTTCGAGGGCACCGATGAAGGTACGCCACGGTCCGGACAAGCCTTGGTCCGATTCCTCGTTGACGGAACGGAATACGCAACCACCACCCTGTTGAACGACGGTGTGGCGAGTTTCACATGGAACGTCCCCACCGGGCGTCCTTCCATCGATCTTGCCGTCGAGGTGGTTCCCCTGCGGGGACAAGCGGCCGTGAGCGATATCCCGATGGAACATCGCTTCCTCTTTGACAACGTTGCTCCCACCCTGTTGCTCAGCAGCGTTGCTTCCTTTGACAATCGAGATGTGAAACCCGTGAACGACTTCTCCTTCACCATCGCTGACCGTCCTCACTTGCCCGTGCACGCCGTTGCCTATCTTTGGCATTCATGGCTGGATGATACGAACGGAAACGGTGTCTTTGACAACGGCGAACAAAAGGCGCTCGACCTCAGTCTGCCTGAAAACCTCACCAACCTCATGGGTCAATACGGCTTGGCCGTTGACACTTCAGATGCTTCCGAGGGCGATTACTTCCTCGGTTGGCTCGAGGTGGCTGACAGCGCTGGGCACGTCATGGAGGACGGTGGCTCGTTGGAGGCTCCCATGTTTCATGTACAGTTGAACACCAACGGCGCTCCCTCCCTGGGTGCAACAACGCTTGGATGGCCGGACGGACAAGACCACCCTTGGTTCCACCCCGGTGAGTTGAATCAGATTCGGGTACCGGTCTGGGAGCAAAACGGGATTTTTGACCTCGCTGAGATACGGCTTGACCTCGCCTCTAACACCGCCAGGTCTTCAGAGGTTCATTGGAACCAAAGCACGGGGCTCTGCGCCTCAGAGAACGTTTACATCGAAGTGGACTCATGCAACTTGGTCGCTCTCGAAGAGGGCGATGTCTTTTCGAGGAACGGTGAATTTGTGGTGAATTTTACCCTCGAGTGGGGTTTCGACCCGGACACTTCACTGATTCGTACGCCCCAACTCTCGCTCAAAGATCAATCCGGGCAATCCAACACCTTCCTCCTTGAGCCGCTCGGTTGGCGGTTTTCAGGTGAATTGGCGATTGAGCCATCTTCGATACGCGTGGGGCTGCCGGGCGAATCCTCCTCGGCGTTGGGCTATTGGGTTCAGCCTCGCACAACGTTTGATGTCTCGGGTGATCTGGTCTGGTATCGAACCGGGACGGTCCCACATCAAGACCTCCATGTTGAACTTCAAATCGGCGAGAACGCCGTTGAACTCGAGGCGTTGAACGGTTCGTTTACTGGGAGCCTCCTCGCCCCGCTTCAAGACGGTACGTACGGCTTGATGGGTTCGTTGTACGACGCTCCAAACGGAGCGGTTTACCGAGGCGATAACGCCGCCTTCGTGTGGTTCATTGTTGACAACGAAGCGCCTCGCGTTGTGGCCGTGGACCGACCTGGTTTCAACTCCTTGTTGGCTGAGGACGCATGGAAGGATTTGGAATTCGAGTTGCGATTGGCTGAGAATGCCAGGTTGGACGAAGCGAGCCTCATGCTCCATTGGTCCCTTAACGAGGCGGGTCTCGGGCTCAATTCCTATGTCTTTGACAACGGCTCGTTGCCTCTTATGGTGATGGGCGAACGCATCAACGGAGATTCCATTCCTGTTCAGTGCTCCTTGGATCTTGATGCCCTGATGCTTCCTGTGTTCCGGACCCGCGCCGTTGAGTTGCGGGTGTGGGTGACGGGCAACGACGAGGCTGGACTGAGCATTGACAGCGTTTTCAACGACATCGATGCTCCGTTAAGGGTTTGGACTTTGGAGCAGCGTGTTCCTGAGTTCACGCTCTCGAATCTTGACATGGACCCCCAGGCGGACCTGCGTCAAGGTGACTTCGTTGAGGTGGCAGCCATGTTGAACAACGTGGGCCTCGCTGATGGGGAAGCCAACATGGTGCTCGAACTGGTGGAATCGAGCGGAGCCCGAACCCGACTTGATGCGAGGACGTTGAATGTTCAATCCGGCGAGCAGGTCCTCTATCAGTACCTTTGGAAACCGGGTAGAGAGGGGACGCAGTGGCTCGAGTTGAGCATCATTAACGGCCCCGGCACCCAGTCTTCCACGGTTTTCGTGGATGAAGCACGAAGCGAAGGCGTTCTGGGGACCATCAGTTCGGTCAATCCTGCCTTGCTCTCGGTGGTTGGTGTGTTGGTCTTGGCTTTGGTGGGTTTGCTCGTGTTTGGCTTGCGCCGAGAAGCCTTGCCTGATGCCCCGCTCACGGCTCCTGGGGTCGTCAAGAAGACCGTTGCTGCCTTACCGGCTCAATCCAAGCCGGCGTCCGGGCCTTACGGTGCCACAGAGGCACCGGCCTCGCCCGGTGAAAACCCCTACCAGTGAGCGCTACTGCTTGCCGACTGGTTGAAATGCAAGGCAAGCGCGCCATGGGTTCGGAGGGAGTAGGAGGACCGCTGACAGAGTTCGACTCTGAGGAAAGTCCCCTCTCCATAGTGCAAGCGGCTACCAGAAGGAAGCAAACAGAAATGGTTGGGTCAAGGCTGCAGAAACGAACGATGCAAGGTGTGTACAATGACGTTGAAAGACCGAGGTTGCCTTGTTGTCGATGAGACGAGCCACCCCGCTGGAGCAAGTCCAAACCGTCCCGTTGACTCGGCACGACGAGGGACAGGTAGGATGCACAGTTGAATGCGGTCACCGAAAGGGAACAGAAAGGGGCTTACTCCCTACTCCCTCCACTTAATCGTCCAGAACAGCGTCAAGTGTTTTCATGACGCTTGAACGTGACACGGCGATGTCCTCTCCGAAATCAATCCACGAGGGGTGCTTGTTGATTTTTGCACGGGCAACATGTTCAGCGGTGATGATGGCTGGAAGCAAGAAGGCGCTGGTCACGAAAGCGAACAGAATCAACAGGCACATCAGCATGAAGAAATTCTCCAGGCCGGGAAACGCTGCGAGGAAACCTGCAGCGATGCCCGATACGGTGGTGATGGTCGTCTCGAAGATGGTTTGCCCCGTTTCTTCAACCGCAGCGGCGAGTCCGGCTGGAGACTCGCCTTCTTCGCGTATCCGGTGCATGACGTGAATGGCATCGTCCACGCCGATGCCGAAGACAATGGTCCCGATCATCGCCGTGAAGATGTTAACGTTGACGTCCCCGCTCCGCATGAGCAAGGGCTGCCATAAGATGACGACGGCAACGGGGATCATCGTGTACACCCCTAAGCGGGCTGAACGGAACACCACCATGAGAAGCAGCGTGAGCACCAACAGCGTCAACAGGGTCGTGGTGCTCTGTGTGTCGTGGATGCCTTCGTTGATGTCAAGCGAGACGGGAAGCCCTCCAGTAAGGAGGGAGGTTTGGGTGTTCAGCAACGAAGGTCCCTCGGCGAGGATGCCGTCGATTTCCTCTCGCAAACCTCCAGCGACGTTTAGGTTCATGTAGGGCTGAGCAACGTAGACAATCGCTTTCGTCCCCGCTTCGTTCAAGAGCATCGACTGGACTTCAGCTGACAGGGTGTCGACCGCCACGTTGACCATGTCTTTTCGAAGCGCCTCTCGCTCGCTCAAGGGAACGAGCGTCCAACCCACACAGTCGGGGTCGAGCAAAGATTCGCTCTCCCAGCAAGGGTCGTGGAGCAAGTCCCACAATGAGCCATCACCAACCGAAACGCCTTCTGTGAAGGTCAACGATGCAGGAACCGCTTTCAAGAACGTGATGATGCTCGTGGTTGAGGTCTCGTCGACGTTGTCGACGGCACGTTCAATTTCGTCCATCGCATCCAATACAGGGAGGTCGCGAATGTTATCGGTCTCGTTGTTGTTTGGTCGTTCAGATGCATCGTAGATGTACAACGATGTTTGCCCGCTGCTGAACTGGCGAGAGTACTCTGCAAGAGAATTCAGCGATTCAATCCCGTCGGGCGCCTCCGACGAACCTGTGATCGGTTCGTTGAGTTCATCCATGTTGGCGACGCCATAAGTCGTGACCGCCGATGCGAGCAAGATGATGAGGAGGAAACCTTTGACGGGTGCTTTGCCGATGTTTTTCCAAACGCCGGGGTTGCTCCTTTTGTTGAATTTCAGCAACCATGCCAACGTTGGGACCAAAAAGATGCTCAAAATCAAGGTCGAGGTGATTCCAATGACGAGGGTCACACCAACGGAACGAATCGGGCTCACCGGAACGATCATGGGGGCGATGAGGACGGAAAAGCCGACAATGGTTGTCATCGCGGAAAGGAACACCGCAACGCCCGTTGAACGGGTCATTTCCATCACGCAGGATTTGTAGAACTCCAAATCCCAAAGGTCAGGAACAGGCTCGGGGGTCTGTCCACGCTTGCGCCTTCGTTCGTTCGTATCCACCGCTTTGTCGAGTTCTTTTCTTCTCACTTCTTCGATGCGGTTCACCATGTGCAAGGCGTAATCAACCCCCAACCCAATGAGGATGGGGAACGTCGCAACGATCATTGGGGTCAAGGTGATGTCCAGGACGACGGATGAACCGAAGGTGATGGCCAAGGCCATGAGGATGGGCGTGCCGGTGATGACCACCACTTTTGCAGAGCGGTGGAGGGCTGTGATGACCACGACGGTGAAAAGAACGGACCAAGGCAAGATCATCAAGAGGTCTTCGTAGATGGCATCCGAAACATCTTCCAGAACTTTCGTCAGGCCCGTGACGGCCATGTCGGTGCTTCGATACTCTGCGGGCCGGTCATCAATGATGTCTTGGAAATGACTGAGCAAGGCAGAGAAATCTTCCCAATCTCCCGTTTCGGCTGGATTGTGGTGCAAGCCAACGACGATGGCGGTCGTGTCCCAAATCCCGTCACCGTCCATGTCGTTGGTGTAGTTCCCGTCACCGTCGCTGTCCACCGTGGGGTCCATGTCGTTGGTGTCTTTGATGAGTGCGTCAAAGGCGCCGTTGGATTCCTCAATGATTTGGTCGATGCGGTCCTGGCTGGGGATGGCGTATTCGCCGCCAGCCGGCAGTGCGGTGCAATCGATGTCTATGGGAAGTCGGTTGTTCACCCCGTGCACACAAAGCGAGTTGTTGAAACGCCCGTCTGCCGAATTGATTTCCTTAATCACTTGAGCCGGTGAGATGACCCACAACACCCCGTCGTTGCGGCCATGATCGTCCTTGTCATAGTCCATCCCACGGCCCGTGGAATCTCCGCCGATGTTGCGGTCGTCGCCTTCAATCCAACTGATCTCATTCAGAATGACTTCGTTGGTGATGTTGGTGTTGTCGTTGGGGTTGAACGCATTTGGTGTTCGGATATAGATGACGGCAAGGTCCGTGGACCACTCTTCTCGCACTTCAAGAAGAAGAGCCGTGGACGGGGCGCCGTCAGGGAGGAAAATTTCAACGTCATCGTCAATTTGCTGTTGAAATGCCATGCCTTGTTGAGCAAAGACGGCGCTGATCACAACGAGCAACAAGAGGACGGTACCTGGTGAGGCGAGCACGGTTCCGTAGAGGCGGTCCAACCGTTCTTCGAGGGTTTGTTTCACCCACTCAGCCGAGCGGTCAGCCGCCGCCTTCAGGGCTTCAAGTGGCGAGGCCCCGCTGTCCATGTTCAACTGATGCGGTGCAGGGTCAAGAAGCATTCCGCTCAAGGATGCAAGAAACGACGCGTCAGCATGCGTCGTAGGCTTCGATGAGGTACTTGGTGAGCGGGCTGGTCCAAGCCAAGTCGGAAATGCCGTCTTCGCCCTCTTCAGCGTAGATTCGAATCACGTCTCGGACACGAACGTTGCCCTCCGACGATCGGGCGAGAATCATGGCGCCCTTGATGGGCTTGCCCGTGCCGTGGGGGTCGTACACCGTGTCCAAGGCCTCCGCAAGGAACCACTCGGCTTTACCAGCAGGGTCGCCCTCGTAGGTTTTCTTCGGCTTCTTCGCACCGAACAGCCCCCCAGCCTTTGGCTTCGGCTTTGGTTTGGTTTCCTTTTTCTCGGTGGGTTTCGGTTGAGCGGCCACCGCTGCTTCTTCTTTTCCGGCCTTGGTTGCTTTGTCCTTTGGAGCATCGCTGGCTGCTTTGGAATCGGCCTTGCTCTTTGACGCAAGCGAGGGCGTGCTTTTCATCTGCCCTTTTGCATCGCTCAGTTGGTCCTGCAAGTCGCGAATCCTTTCGTGGTACGAAGCGGCGACATGCATCATTGAGGCCCGCATGGCCGCTTCCAACTGAACGGTAAGCGCATCGGTGGACATGTCCGTCCACTTTTTCCATTGAAGCATGGCGTTGGCATGAATGTCCGAGCCACACTTTGGGCAGAAACTCTTGGTTGGAGGCTGAAGCACGGGAATCGATTGAAGGGCATCGTTGGCCGGCAGCACCGCTCCTTGAGCCACCTCGAGCAGGTGCAAGGTGGCAGAACGGCCGACGTCCATGGCCTCCAAAAAGAGTTCAGACTCGTCAGCAAAGGCCCCGTCTGTTTTGAGTTTCCCGAGTTTGGTTCCCGTTGCAGCGAGGTCAATGGCGGCGTCAGCTGCGTCGTGGTTCCATTGTGTGGCCCGCAGGCCGGGCGCCACTTCGACGGTTGCAGCGGCGGGCTCTGCGGGTGCGACTTCGTCATCACCTGCTGCGGCGATGCCCAAGGCAATGGGGTCGGCACCGTCTTCAACCGCAGCGATCATGTCGAATTTTTCAGCCATGGAGAGGTCATCTCGGAGCCGTATGACGTCTTTCAGCTGGTTGAGGTCGTGGCCCGTGGCCGTGATGGGCCCTTGCCGAGTCAGGTCATGGCCGCATGAGAGGCAAAAGGTGGCGACCACTTCAACGCCTGCTTCGCAGGTTGGGCAGTAGACTCCTCCCATGAGCCGGCAAGAGGGCTGACACCTTTTGAAGGGTATGTCTCATTTTTTCCAACCGAGGACAACTTCGGCGGAGGTAAAGGGGCTCAAACCACTTGGCTGCAAGCCGAGACCAACTCGAGCATGGTTGCTTTGTCGCAGTTGGCAAGGATGGGGGCAAGGCGAGGTCCACGTTCTTCTCCCATGAACACGGCGTAACAGGCTCGGTAGACCTGACGCATGCTGGTCCCTGAGTTTTCACCGGCGGCTTTGAACGATGCGGTGATGCCCTCTACCGTCCACGGATGGTCGCTAAGTGCCTCATGCAAGTGTTTGATGACGTTGCGGGACTCGTCATCCAGCGCTTCCAAGGCTTCTCGTGAGGGCGATGTCCGCACGGTGATTCGCATCTCCTCTGGGAAATGAGACGAGGCAATCCAAGTTCGCATGCGTCGGAGGCGGTCAATGAGTTCCGCCGTTGGCTTCGCAATCCCGTGGGACGAGGCGAGGCTTTCCCAAACATCAGTGTCGCTGGCTTTGATTTGGGCGAGCAGCGCCAAGTGGCGGAAACTCACCGAGGCGGCTGAAACGCTCTCGCCCACGACGGGCGATGCCAATTCCAGGGCAGCAACGGTGTCCTCAAGTTGGACCCGCTGTCGCCTGCTCAGCGATGCATCCTCCAATTCAGTTTCCAAGTCTCGCCCGGACCACCGCTCAAAGTCATCGGCCAGATTGACGAGGCCCATACCGGTGTCAAACTCGATGGCTTTGTTTGGTTTCGACTGTGCGATGAGGTAGCGAAGAATTTCGGGTGGGACAAGCTCAAGAGCCTCAATGGGGCCCACCGTGTTGCCTGAGGAAGAGGACATGGCTCCCTGGCCACGGAGGCTGATCCACTCGTACGTGAGCGGCATGGGGGGTTCGTGCCCGAAGAATCGGGCAATTTCTTTCCCGGTGTCGTACGACCCTCCAGCCGCACCGTGGTCCTTTCCAAACGGCTCGCAGGTGATGTGATTGAACCCCCATTTTGCGGGCCAGTCCAGGCGCCAAGGCAACTTCCCCTCCCCTTTGGTGATGTCAGAAACGCCGTTCACGCCGTGGGCATCAACCCAGTGCACGTGGGGGTAGGCGTACCCAGTGACGGTGACCCCGTCGAGCGAGCCTTTGGAGTCCAATGGCTGCCAAGGGAACCAAGATTCGGGCAATTCACGCCCAGACACTCGTTCTATAATTTCTCGAATCGTTTCGGGGTCGTCGCAAGCCCGTTTGGCGGATTCAGCAAACTTGCCTGACCGGTACGCCTCAAGATTGGGCAACAATTTCGGGTGGACGCCGATGTGCCCAAGGGCCTCAAGGAAAGGGGCGAGAAAGTGGTCGCCGTAGTTTCGTCCGGTCGTTTCAAAACCCTCCCAGTCGGGGTCACCGTTCTCGTTTGGAGCCGGGATTGCACCGAGTTGATGGCCGATGAAGGCCTCATAGTCGTCGCTCAAGAACGGGTAGACTTTGCGCAGGGGGTCTGCGTTGTCCACGACGAAGACCAACTCTGCATCAAGGCCGGCTTTGCGAGCGGCTCGAACGATCATGTCGCCCGTGAGGATTTCTCGCAGGTGCCCGATGTGAAACTCACCGCTTGGTGTGATGCCGGTGGCGACGATGTGTCGCCCTCCCCGCTCGGCGAGGCGTTGGGCCATCACGTCGCTCCAGTGCATGCTGACACCTCAAACGGCGACGGCACGAATCAATCCGCGCAACGGGACGTTGTCGATTTCGTTCCGTGTGGTTTTGTTCACGAGCACAATGGCGAGGGCGACCTCGCCGCCAGCTTCACGAATGGCGTCGATGGTTTTTGACATGGTCACGCCCGAGGAGAGAACATCGTCGATGATGAGCACGCGCTTGCCGGCCACTTGCCCGTATTTGTTGGACAAAGAACCGCTTCCCTCGCCGCCGTCCGTGGTGCGGAACACCGTGACATCGGATTCGAGCGTTCGGGCAACCTCGTAGGCAAAGGCGATGCCGTTGATGGAAATCCCGACAACGGTGTCAATGTCGTCGTAGCCGACCTCTTCATCGGCCACATCAGCCATGATGCTGCCGACGGCGGCGATGCGTTGAGGTCGAACACCGAGGGTCCTCCATCCGATACGAACATCGCTCGGGCGGTCGGCTTCACCGCTTCCTGTGAGGAGCCAGGTGATGGTGTCTTGGGACAAGGACAGCTCGTCCGCAATTTGTTGGGTGTTCAGACCTTCTTTGCGGAGGTTGGTTGCAAGAACTTTCAATTCCTCAATGCTCAACACCATGCTCTTCATGCCTTCGTGCCGAAGCATGCTCATCAATGCTTTCCTGTACCGGTGTGCTGGGCGAAAGTCTTGAAGGGGGGAATCGTGGGCGTCAAGCATGGGCGACTTTGATTATGAATCCCTCCTGGACCGGGCCCGAGAGAACATCCCCGAGGAAATTTCGTCAAAGTCCCGTTGGCGCCTCCCTGCTCCACAAATCATGATTGAGGGTTCCAACACGATTTTCAGAAACTTCAACGAAGTTGTCTCCATGATGGACCGGGACGAAAATCATGTCTACCAGTTCATCCTCAACGAATTAGGAACCTCCGGTTCGAGGGACGGCCCACGTGCACGGTTCAAGGGACGGATTCCTCCAAAGCGGATCAAAGGGACGATCGCCAACTACGTCAACACCTACATCAAGTGCAGCCAGTGTTCTGCCCCCGACACCCACTTCATCAAGGAAGACCGGACGACCTTGCTGAAATGCCAGGCTTGTGGGGCAACACGCCCCGTGAAACTTTGACCGTCAATCCATCACGAGGGTTTTGGACGGGTCGATGACCCCGGATTTGAGGTGGTTGAGGACCGCTTCTAACGTCCGTTCATCCGCAAGTGAATACCACGTGCCTTCCGGGTAAACGACACAAGTAGGTCCATACTCACAATGGTCCAAGCAGCCGGATTTTTGGACGCGTACGCCGTCCAAACGAAGGTCCTTGGCGCCATGTTTCAACGCCCTCATGAGGTCAAGACTTCCTCGAGGGAGGCATGACGGGCGAGCAGCGTCAACTGAACGTTCGTGCCCGCAGACAAAGACGTGCCGAGCAAAACCCGGCACAGTCCGACCCTTCGGGTCCTTGGTCACGCAGATTCCTCCATGGCATTGATGGCTGAGGCGAGTTGAACGTCGCGAGATGTGATGCTTTGCGTGTCATGCGTGAACGTTTCCACGACGGCATAACCCCACCCAAAGTGCAATTCTGCATGATGGTCGAGGGCGTTGCAAAGGTCGCTCACGCTGTCAATGAAGGCCTTTGCTTGGTTGAAATCATCGAAGGTGAATTCACGCATCAGGCGGCCGTCAACCGTGCTCCAGCCATCGGGGGCCAGCAGCGTCTCACCCCCAAAGATGTGCGTCGTCGTTGCCTGTGGTCTCTTTCTCGACCTTCTCATGAAGTTTTGAGCGTCGGTTCATGTCCTCACGCTCAAAGGCGAGCAATTCCTTGTCGTCAATGTAAGCGGGGCGGGTGTGAGCGACGAGGCGAACGTGCACGATGGCTTCCCGGGAAATGAAATGGCTGTTCCCGTCCTCGTCGAGAATTTCAAGGCTGCTTTTTCCGCTCGAGATGAGGCGCCCTCGTAGAAAGGCGTCCTCGGGGTTGGCGAAGACTTGAGCGTTCATGTGAATTTCAACGAAGTCGTCTCGTCGAAGGCCTTGACGGCGTTCGAGCAAATCCCCGTTGTGAACCGGAGCCAACCCTTCGAGTTCAGGGCTCCCCATGTCTTTCCACATCGGTTTGGCCCAGTCCGGCAAGGTGACTTTTCCTTTCTTCGCCATGGTTGCTGGAATCGGCGAGCGTACTTGAACCTCCCCTTTGGGATGAGGATGCTGTTTTGGACGGATGAGTTCTTTTAGGGGTGAGGTCGGGCTGGAGAACGAGGTCTTGAATTGAACGTCTCTTGGCGCACCTTGGCGACGGTTTTGCTCGAGGACGAAGTCCTCGACAAAGCCTTCTCACGGGCCAAGAAAGCTGCTGACAGGGTCGATGACCCGGACCGCATCTTTAGGGTTCGAAAACAGATGACGCGCATGGTCCAAACCGCCGCCGACATCATCGCCACCGAGTTTCAAGAATTGGTGGCGGCGTGGCCATCGCTTGACCAGTCGCCTCTGTTTGATGTGGCGATGATCGATGCATGCGTAGGTTGCGATGAATACCGCAAGAACCTCGCCACCCTCCAATGGGCAGCGGGTCAGGTTCAACGCATCGCCTCTCAAAACGCTAAGAAAATCATCCGCACAGGTCGCACCGATCTGATGCACGAGGCCAGGAGGGAGGCCTACGGCCGCATCTCCTCCATCATGCGCCAAGTCGGTCCGGCCCTGGTCTGGTTGAGCGAAGCAAGAGAAACCCTCAAGCGACTTCCGAAAATTGACCCCGTTTTGCCGTGCATCGTTGTTTGCGGAGCTCCAAACGTCGGAAAATCTGCGTTCATCTCGGCCCTGAGCACCGGGAAAATGGAGGTGAACCACTATCCGTTCACGACCAAACAAATTCACGTTGGCCATTTTACTCACCGACGCCTTCAGTACCAGATGGTTGACACACCGGGCCTTCTCGACCGTCCGATGGAAGAAAGGAACCACATCGAAATGCAAGCCATCGCTGCCCTTGAGCACATTGGGTCCCTCGTCCTCTTTTTGGTCGACGAAAGCGAATCTTGCGGCACACCGCTGAACGAACAAATGAACCTCCTCGAGGAAGTTCAGACCCTGCTCCCCGACACCAATTTCATGATGGTCAGTTCGAAGGCGGATTTGTTGCACCCGCGACCCTCGATGTGGGAGGATGTGGTTTCGGCCGAGACGGAGTGGCGAGACGCTGGTTCCACCGGTGAGCCAGAACTGCCCCTTCTCATCGACCCCTCGGGCCGTGTCTGCCTTTCAGCCACAGAGAACGTCGGATTGGATGCCATGCGTTTGGAAATCGTTCGCCAAGTCAAAGCCGCTCGCCCAAACAACCCCATGGAACTCCCTGAAGGGTGGTACCGCCAAGACGCTTGATCACATCGTTTCAAGCGCCTGAATGCCCAAGGCGTCCATGCCCCTGTGCAAGGTGGTTCGGGCAAGTTCAGAGACGGCGAAATAGAATCCGTTCACCCGTTCTTCTTCTATGACATGACAGTCTCTATAGAATCCGTTGTACGCGTTGGAAAGTTGAAGAACATACTCCGCATAGAGATGAGGTCGGTGTTCGCGAATCACTTTCTCCAAGCAGTCATCGTGCACAGCCAAGACTCGGAGAAGTTGGACCAAGCCCTGAGGCATGGCACCCCCCATCTCATCCTGGCTGGGGGGTTGAACGGGCGTGTTTTCCTGCTGGACCTTTCTTCGAATCGAGCAGGCTCGGGTGTGACTGTACATCACAAAGGGTGCTGAGCCGGCTTCAAAACTCAGGGCGTCCTCCCAACGGAAGGTGAAGCCTTTCTCTGGACTCACGTTCACGATGTTAAAACGAACAGCAGCGGTGCCGACCGCTTCGGCGATGGCCTCGATTTCATCGGTGGCGTATTCTGGCCGAAGTTCGCTCACAACGGCAGCAGCTTGCGCTTTTGCTTCCTCAAGGAGGTCGTCCATGAACACCACGTTGCCTTGGCGGGTGGACATTTTCCCTTCTGGAAGTTTGATGAAGGAATAAAACATCACTTCCGGACGGCGTTCTCCCAATTCCTCAAGGGTCAAGCCAACCTGTTGGGCTTGCAATTTGTGGTCTTCGCCGAGGACATTGATCAGTTCGTTGCACTGGGTCCACTTCCATCGATGGTAGGCGATGTCTCGGGTGGCGTAGAGGGAAGACCCGTCACCACGCCGATAGAAGAATTCGGTTTTTCCTTTGAGGCCACGTTGGCCCAAATCGAGGTACTGTGCCCCGTTGTCAGCCTGGCCGTTGATGTCAAGAGCTCCCAATTCGTCCATCAACGCAGCCACGTCACCGTTGGTCACAAAGACGGATTCCTTGGTGAACCGGTCGTACGTGATGCCGAGTCGACCAAGCGTTGCCAACATGCCATCGAGGACGGGTTGGTAAGCCGCTTCGAATTGTCCGAGGACGCCTTCATCACCGTTCTCGCTCGCATGGACCAATTCGCCGATGGCCTTCTCGATGGCGGGTGCCTTATCGCTTTCCTTCCTGAGGAGTTGGGCGGCTTGGTACCAACGCACCCGTTCGTGGTCGGGTTTGGATGCCCAATAGGGATTGGGGGCTTCTCGCTCCTTGAGAAGCGCCTCGACTTCGTCTCGGTCCAGCGCTTCCAAAGCCCAAGCCAACACCGCCACTTGTTTGCCCATGTCATCGACGTAATATTCCGCTGTGACCTCGTTGCCCCACAAACGGTGTAAACGGACAAGCGTGTCGCCAAGGATGGCGTTCCTCGCGCGACCCACATGGAAAGGGCCGTTTGGATTGGCCGAAGTGTGTTCGATGAGGACCCTTCGGTGAGGTTTTTCCATGCCGTTTTCAACGCCGTTTTCCAGAAGGTGGTTCGCTAGCCACCCTACGTTGACTCGGATGTTCAAGTACCCGTTCACGGCGTTGACTTCACCGATGCTCTCGTGCCCCTCCATCGCAGTGCACAAATCCTCAGCAATGGCTGCCGGTGCTTTTCTCAAGGTCTTTGCAAACGGAAAACACGGCAAGGTGAGGTCGCCCTGGTCGGCTTCGCGTGCCGGTTGAAGGACTTGCTTCACCAGGTCGCTGTCTCCTCCGATGGCTTGCATCGCAGCTTCGACGATCGGGGTGGCGTGAGCCTTGAGCAGTTCCATCGTTTCACCTCACATCAACGGGTATCTCAAGATGGCGGCAAGTCCGCCAAAGCCCTGAATCAATTGCGAACCCTCTTCGGTGTCCACTGAAATATAGACAACCTCGGTGTTGCTTTCTTCGGCCATGATGGAAAGCGAATCGATGAAGGAAACGCTCGAAATTTCCCGCACGGCATCGTTTGAAGCGCCGCAACTCGGGCAGTCCGGAAGTTCTTGCTGACGGGTAAGGCGCTCTTCCCAGGAGCCGTTCTCTCCGTGACCGCACTTTTTGCATTCCAACTCGACGATGTTCCCTCGCAAGCCCTCCGAGATGAGAAGCGTGTCCACCGCCCCTTTGCTCAAAGCGTCCTTGATCATGACTTCCCCATACGTCGCCTTTGGGTGGGTTCGGATAAGTTCCGTGAGAAAACGGTTCATGATTTGGCGTTCCGCGTCGAGTTCGATTTCGCCCATCAATTGGCCTGCATTCTCAACGAGTTCTCGCACCCCTGATTCGTTGGAATACCCAACATCAAAGGTGGTTTTCGCGATTTTCTTTGCAATTTCGTGGTGAAAATACTCGTTCTTGACGACGAAATCCTTGGTTGCTCCCGGTCCCCCGATGATGACGGCTTGGATGTGTTCAAGATTTGGAAGCCAGTAGGAGGATGCATGCTCCGTTGCTCGCTTGAAGAAGTTGTGAGCCGCTTCCTCAATCAATCGCTCAAAACGCTGCGCTGACTGGCCGCCTTGTCGGTGCTTTCCCATGATGTTGGAAACGAGGTGTTCCTGAACGTGGATGCGTTTGCCCGAGGCGATGCCGTAAGCGGCTTCGGAACGGTCAATCACGAACAAGGCGTAGGATTTTTTGTCGACCAGCATGTCTTCGAGTTGGGTCAATTCAAACCGTGAATCGCACC
Organism: Candidatus Poseidonia sp.; assembly: GCA_038118245.1. Lineage (GTDB taxonomy): Archaea > Thermoplasmatota > Poseidoniia > Poseidoniales > Poseidoniaceae > Poseidonia. Next base: position 27,093 of record JAYOHN010000006.1, on the reverse strand, counting down.
GGTAACGAAACGAAATCAGCGGTTGGGGCGGGTCTTGAACCACGATGTTCACCATGCGTGATTTGTTGTTGCCGATGATGATGGAGCCGACGAAGATGGCCAGGCCGTGTTCACCCGGTGTTTTGAACCGTGAAAGGGTTGAAATGGCGGACTCAATGGCTCCCTGAACGTTTTTCCGGGTCCCCTTTGATTTGATGTTCGCCGCTTGTCCGTGTTCGTTCTGAAGCATGGAGCGGGCGTCGGAGATTTGTCGATCAGGCGGAATGATGAGGGTGACCAGTTCGGTTCCAAAACCCTTCATTTCTCGAAGTTCCTCGAGGGCGAGTTTCAACCGCAAGCGGCGTGCAGACACTTTTGCGTCATCTGCCATGGACTTCCCCCATCCTTTGGGTCGGGATGCGGCACTTCAAACCTCGCACTCATTCCCGAATCAACCAGCGGAGCGTTTCGTTGGGGATAGGATGAAAACTCGCCCGCGTTGCAAACCTTTCATGAGCACCGTTCATGTGGTGGCCCTCGGAGGAAGCCTTCTCCGACCAGAGGAAGCCCAAGCACGAAGCATGTGGATGGGTCAATTTAGGCAAATGGTCGTTCATCTCGAGGGCAACGGTCGTAAAATCGCTTTTGTGGTGGGCGGAGGTTTGCCCGCTCGAGAAGGGATTGAACTCGCGAAAGCGACGGTGTCCGAGCCCCACCGCCTCGATGAAATCGGGATTGCCGGTACCCGACTGAACGCCACGGTGCTCCAACAAGTCCTGCTTGAAATTGGGTGCGATGTTGCACCCAACATCCCTCACACGGTTGAAGGAGCTCGAGATGCCCTCGACGCCCACCATGTCGTCGTCATGGGCGGAACGGTCCCAGGGCACACAACGGACACCGTGGCCGTTCGTCTTGCTGCCCTCGTTCATGCACGTCACTGCATCATCGCAACGAATGTCTCCCACGTCTATTCCAAAGACCCTCGGCACCACGAAGATGCCGAGGCCTTGACCGAGTTAACGCTCGCCGAATTGGCGAACATCACCGGCATTGGGAAACCGTTGGCTCCGGGTGCCTCAGCGGTGGTCGACCCGGTCGCTGTCCAAGTGGCCACCGATGCAGGGATGAACCTCGCCATCTTGGATGGGAGGGACATCAGACGTTTGGAGCGAGCCTTGGACGGCGAGTGGTTTGAAGGCACGGTCGTCAAGGCGTGAGGTGAGAGCATGGTTGATGCGAGGAAAGTGAAGGAAATGGCGGCCAAGAAGGCGAATCAATTCATGGGCAACGTTGGGGGAAAAATCCCACCGCACAAGCATTGTCGGATCTGTCAGGAACCGATTTCTGTCTCGTCTGACCCGAGGGTCTGCAAGCAACAGGCTTGTTTGGACCAGAACGAGAAAGACGAAAAGAATCAGAAAACCGTTCGTGTCGCGATGTTCGTTTTCTTTGGATTGTTCGCTGTCCCTTACATTCTCGCCCTCGCTGCGAGGGTGATGGGCTGACTCAATCAAGCCCGAATTCACGAACCAAGAGCAAGCGGAGGAACCGTTGTGCACTTTGCAGCACCAACCCCGTCGCCATCAGCGAGAGCCCGAGCAGCCCGATCCACACGGCTGAGATGCCGTGTCCGATGATGTTGTCAACTTGCAACGTGAACTCCTGAGCGGTGCGCATGCCCATGGCGGCGCTGGTCGCCAATAGACCAAAGCCGGGGATGCCGAGCACCAACAACGGTTTCTTTTGGGACAAGGACAACATCGCCCACGTCATGACGGTGAAACCGTGGGACACGGCGGTAAAGTTGGATCCTTTGGGAACGTCGTAACGAATGACGGTTGGGATTTCACGAACACGAAGTTGTTTCTCATGAGCGTCCTCAAGCATTTCAAGGGACAGTTCCATCCCTTCGGAATCAAAGCGCAACCGCTGAAGGGCTGTTCGGGAAAATGCCCTGAACCCCGATTGAGTGTCTTTCACGCCCAAGTCGCTCGAGAGGTTTGAAGCTGCGGTGATGACCTTGATGCCAAGGCGACGGTAGGCGGGCATGTCGGTGCCTCCTCCGCCTTCGACGAACCTCGAGCCGATGGTAAAGTCGGCCTCGCCCGACAGAATCGGTTCAAGCATTTTCGGGATGTCTTCGGTGTCGTGCTGGCCGTCGGAATCAAGCAACACCAAGGCGTCTGCATCCATTTCGGCCGCTTTCAAAAAGAGGGTTTTCAGAGCGCCTCCATAGCCTCGGTTGACTCGATGGCGAACAACGGTGGCGCCGCAGGCTTCTGCAATACGAGCACTCGCATCCGATGAGCCGTCGTCGATGCAAATCACCTCGTCCACGTGACGAAGCGTACGGAGCACCACGGACCCGATCGTCTCCTCTTCGTTGTACATCGGCATGCCTGCCACGATGTACGGTTTCGGGGAAACGGTGTCCTGTGACACGGTTCGGCGTCCACTATGTTCTATATATGCGCTTTTGAAATTCTGCCGCTTGAACGGGGAATGGCCCTCGTGTTGGCCTTGGCCAACCGAGCGCGTTGTACTTCTCGGTGAGAAGGAAGGACGTTTGCAGGTGTCCGGTCTTCAGTCGTGCAACTGGGTCACGGTGGTCACGGCACGCTCTCCGGAGAGGACTTTTTCAAGCGCTCCCATCGAGATCACAAGCGGCACATAGGCTTGGCCGTCGCTGGTCATGTACGTGCTGCAGTCGGCGAAGGCAGCCGTGTTGATGGAGAGCTTGAGTGCCCCACCAGCGTTGCTTCGACGAACGTAGCCCACCAAGATGTTGTTGTCCTGGACTTCGGTTTGGATTTCGGTTTTCGATTTCTTCATTCATTCACCTCCTCCGAGGTTCGTTCCTCAGGACCCGTGTGGATTGGGTTAAACATTATCAATCCCTTTCTCAAGAAGCAGGAAGATTGAGACCATTTCCCTTATACGAATGCTGCGGGTGGTCGTTGCATGCGAGCCTTGGTCACGGGAGGTGCGGGGTTCATTGGGTCGCATTTGGTTGACCGCCTGGTTGCTCGTGGCGACCGAGTTGTGGTCTTGGACAACCTCTCCAGCGGCCACGTGTCGTTTCTGCAGGCCCACCTTGACACGGGCGATGTGGAACTCATCGAGGGCGACATTTGTTCCCTTGACGACGTGAAAAACGCCATGCGTATGGACATCGACTGCGTGTTCCATCTCGCTGCGAACCCGGACATCCGTCTTGGAACTCGCGTCACGGACACGGACCTGAACCAAGGAACCGTGGCGACCTACAACATCCTCGAAGCCATGCGCCTTGAAGGGGTCAAAAAGATCGCTTTTGCTTCGAGTTCCGTGGTGTACGGTGAAGGGGCCCCCATGCCAACACCGGAAGACCACGGCCCCTGCATGCCCATTTCGTTGTACGGTGCTTCCAAGCAAGCCGGCGAGGGGCTCATCAGCAGTTGGGTCGGCACGTTTGGGTTGCAAGCATGGATTTTCCGGTTTGCAAACGTGGTCGGAGCCCGTGGTACCCACGGCGTGATTTTTGATTTCATTCACAAACTCAAGCGGGACCCGTCCCGCCTGGAAGTGCTCGGAAACGGCTTGCAAGAAAAATCATACATGGAAGTCGGCGATTGCGTCGACGCTATTCTTCACGTGATGGACCACGCAGACGAGCCCCTGAATTTGTACAACCTGGGGAGTCACGACACGGCTTCTGTTCGGCGGATCGCTGAGATCGTGGTCGAGGTTACAGGCTGCAAAAACGCTCTCATCGAATACACGGGCGGGGACAGAGGTTGGGCAGGGGACATCCCCCGAGCCCGCCTCGCCATCGAACGCATGGTGCGGAGTGGGTTTGATGTTCGGATGAACAGCGAAGAAGCCATTCGCCATACGGCAACCCGCTTACTGGAAGAAATTGGACTGGAGGAATGAACCATGAGACACGACACGGAAGCGGATGTTCGAACGGATACGGGAATCAAAATCTTGGCGATGTTTTTCGTTGCGATCATGTTCCTTGCCTTTACCACCGACCCCATCGCCACCGGTACGAAGGCCGGCGAACGTGCTCCAGAACTGGAGGGAATGGCCTACAACGGGAGCGGTTGGACGAACTTTGACATGGCGTCGTATTTCGTGACCAACTGGACCAAGGGTGACACAAGCGGGGAGTGGATGCTTGTGGAATTCATGGACACCGACTGTACGTACTGCCTTCGGGCAGCGGGCGAAGTGGCTCAGAACTCGAATTACTTCATGAAATTGGATAGAAATAGCGACGGGACGCCGGCTTGGGAAGGCCCTACCGTGAACTTTGTTGCAAGCGCCACCGAGCTTGTCATCCCCAATCACGAAACCAGCCGTGACGAAATCATCGGCTTCCGTGACAAAACGGGTGAGGAAGAATGCGGCGGTTCCGCTTGTGCAACGCGTCAAGGGGATGCGCACGCCTTCGTTTACATCGACGACATTGACCAAGACAACATGAAGGCATGGAAAGTTCCCGGAACACCTGCCTACTACTTGATTCAGCCCGATGGCATCGTCGCGTGGAGTTCGGCTGAAAACCCCAACGAAAAGGTCTCGGACGCCATCTTCCGGCTCACTCTGGAGGAGTAACCATGGAGCAAAACCTCATTCTCGTTGCCTACATTGTTCCCGTCGTTGTGGGG
>JAYOHN010000006.1:1288-22446 GCA_038118245.1 Candidatus Poseidonia sp. | reverse complement strand
TTGTGGGGTTGCTGCTCATGACGCCCACCGGTGCTTCCCTCTTTGGAAGTGCTCTTGCTGGCCGGAACCCGCTGATGATTCACCCCCGCCGCCGCCATATGCTCGGGATGAACCTCGTTTCGCTCACGGGTTTCGTCGTGTCGGTTCACACCTTGTGGATTACCAACAAAATCAGCGAGGGAGGAAACGTCTGCTCAAGCGCCACGGTGTTTTCCTGCGATGATGTGTTGGGCAACGCCGCCTACAACACCGACCCCGTCTTTGGTCTCTCTTGGGGCCTGATTGGAATGGTTGCCTTTGGGGCGATTTTGTTCATCACCAATTCGGTCAGCAAGGAGCCGGACGCGCTCTGGGCAGAACGTTACCTTAACTACGGCATGTACATGACCGCGGCCGGTCTTGCCGTCATTGCCCTGTTGGTCTCGTACGAGGTCAGAATGGGCAAAATCTGCCAGTTCTGCACCATGGCCCACATCTCGAACGTCGTGGCTCTCTTTGGTTTCTGGAAGGCCGGGCAGATGCACGACCGTGGTCAGTGGAACGACGATGCCGTCGTTGAATCCGACACCAAGGAGTGATTCAAAATGAATAAGGAGACGCTTTTCTGGCTCATCGTGACGCTCGCAGCCCTGTCAACCCTCGGCGTCTTGCTGGGGCAAAGCGACGGGGGGCCGCTCTATTCAAGCGCTGATGAGCGACATGCGCTCGCAGATGAATGCATCGGCGACCACAGCAGCGGCATCGTTGAGCACTTCCATCCCATGCTCAGCATCTCGGTGCTCGGTGAAGACATCGACATCCCGGGCAACGTTGGTTTGAACGACCCAGGGTGCAGCATGCGACCGGTCCACACGCACGACACCTCTGGGAAAATCCACGTTGAACTCCAAGAAAAGGGGATTGAAGCCCCGCTTGAAGCCTTTTTTGACACCTGGGGCAAGCACATGGACGCCACCGGCTTTGACGAGCATCGCGTGGACGACAACCACGAGTTTCTGATGTTCCTCAACACCTATGACTACGACAATCAAGGAAACGTCGTGGTTGACCCAAACACTCGGGAGCAAGTTGACGATTTCGAAGACTTGGTCCTAGAAGACATGCAGTACATCGAACTGGTGTACCGAGAAATCGCTTGATCAAGGCGTGAAGTGGCCAGCAAATAAGGCAATGTTCGGCTCTTTTTCGATGAGTTCCATGCGCAGCACGGTCACCTCGATTTCAGCGGCTTCGTGGTAGGTGGCTCTGAGTTCACGCATCAAACTTCGTTGGGCATCCTCCATGTCTGAACCCATCAACACCGAGAGGTGGTGTGTGGCTTCTTTGCCGACCTTCGCAATGTATTCCACCACCCACTCTTTGGCGGGTTCTGGCTCTTCCCATGCCACGTCTTCCCATGTGTTTGACATGGTATTACATTGGCTTGGCCGTTTATGAAACCTTGGTCTTCTCGTGAGGTTCTTTGCCGGATTTCGGGAAAATTTCCCGTTTTCGCTCCATCATGTGACGGATGGGCGAGAAAAAGTTACTTTTTCGGAACGATTGCTGCAACGGCGAGAACAACCACGGCACCGAGGATGATGAACGAAAGGCCCGCTTCATCCTCAACAACCGCACGGTCCCGATAAGCGAGTTCAACCACGCCGAGGGATTCAGGGCTTGATCCGTTTTCCAAGGCCGCTTCGGTGTGTTCATGAATGAGGACAACGCTCCATGAATCGGAAGAGGGAAACACCACGGAGAAATCCTCTCCGCATCCGGTAACCGTTGACGCATTGATGGAGCCGTGGCTTTGCGTCACGGTGTTGGTCATGAGATCGCACGAGGCGGCCCCCACCACAACGCGGTCCCTCGTGGCTTCGCCCGGATTGACGGCCCCTTCGGGCATCGCTTTTTGATGTTCAAGGACCAAGAACGTGAGTTGGGTGTTCTCGTGGGCCACGGGACGTGCGAGGACAACGCTGGCTTCGAGGCCTGCGTTGGTTGAAACCACTTGAAACTCCAACTCGGAGACTGACTGACGCTGGACTTCAGCATCAAGGATGTCTCGTTGCACGTCGGCCCAGGCTTCGTATCCGATACGTGGTTGGCCGTCTTCGACCACAAAGGTGGGTGTCGAGCCGATGGCGTCGTTATGGGTGAGTTTCAACCGCTCAATTCGATGCTGCGAGGCTGCAGGTTGGAACGCGTCCTCCCCATCGGACGGATGAAGGGCAACCAGCGCAATGCGTGAACCGTGGCTGTCGGCCACCCGGACGAGCTCGGGGTCGATTTCTGCACACGACGGGCACCACGTGGCGGTCAATTCCTGAACGAGGACGGTTCGTCCGCCCACACCGCTCATGACGGGTTCATCAAGGGGGGTGTCGGTTCCCACAACAAGGGCTTGGCTGGGTGCGCAGGTCACCACCACAAGCAGCATCCATACACCCATGGCCTTTTTCGCAGCGGAGCGATGACGCTGGAGTTCGGCCACGTTCTGGGGGACAGCAAAGGTGTCCTTGATTGCTTGCTTTTCCGGCGATACGGGAAAAGGTTTGATGAGGGCGAGGTCGGGAGGGCTTACCGAGGTGCACGTGATGGCTGACCACTGGGTGGAGAATCACAAACGGGATTCTTGGCGCCGACAAGCCAAAGCCAGCGGGTACCGAGCTCGTTCAGCGTTTAAGTTGAAGCAGATCCAGGAGAGGTTCAACCTCGTGCGTGAAGGCGATTTCGTTTTGGACGTGGGATGCCACCCAGGGGGGTGGGCTCAAGTCGCCGTTGAACTGGTGGGCGAAGAAGGCCGGGTTGTGGGCGTCGATTTGCAGCCCTGTACGCCGGTTGAGGGGGCGATCTTGTTGACCGGCGACATCACGGATCCCATGACCCAAGAGCGAATCCTTGCTGAATTGGATGGTGAATTGTTGAACGTCATCGTCTCCGATATTTCGCCTCATATCACGGGAAAGTGGGACATGGACCAGTCCGTTGCATTGACGCTGGTCGCTGATGTGATGGATTTTTCCTTACCCCTTTTGAGAAAGGGAGGAGGCTTCACCACGAAGCTGTTCCAAGGGGTTGGCGTAGAACAACTGATCGAAGCGGTGCGTCCTCATTTCTCGAGCGTGCGACGATTTTCCCCTGACGCTTCAAGAAACTCATCTTCCGAGGTGTACTTGGTGTGCAAGCACCACACGCCCTGGAAGGCTCCAAAGGCGTCCATACGCACCAGGTTTGAGGCCGAAATTGACGTTTTGCTCGGCGGTGGCGAAATCGCTGAAGAGCCTGAACCCGTAGCATCCTCCTTCAAGGTGAGGAGGCGAAAAACGAACGGTGACCTTCAAGACCCTTGATGGAAAGTCAACGAGGCATGCGCCCCAACCACGGCCTCTCATGGCCCACGCCTGCAAACCGAATCGCCAACCTTCAACCAAACGCTCCCGTAAAGGACCTCGAATTGGTGATTCTCCGAATCTACCCAAAACGTCTGATCGTTTCGCCAAGGTACACCGGTTACGTCGCCGCAGCCTGCGGGCGGGATGAAACGGGGCTCGTGGGGCTCGTGCTCTGGGGCGACCAAATTGAAGCTGTTCTCGTGGGAGATGTCGTTCGGCTCAATTCGGGTTGGTGCCGTTCTCGTGATGGTGCTCTGGTCATCAGCACCGGAAAGCACGGTCGCTTGACCGTCGTGAGCCGATTTGACGGCCAAGGAACCGGAAACCGCTCACGCAACCATAAAGAAGGGGAGGTCGTGGGCAGAATCGTAACGAGGCATCCACATGAGTGAACGAGCAGAACATTGCACATCGTCAGGCGTCCCCCTTGCAGAAGAGGGTTCAACCACGTTCCCATGTCCGGGTTGTTTCAAACCGATCGGTCGAAGTCCACGTGTGCGCAACCAAGGCGTGCTCTACAAGTGCCCTGAATGCGGTTTCGTTGGTCCCTGAGGTGATTTGAATGGGTATGGTAGTCATGACGTACAAAGTTAACCCGAACTCAGAGATTGAAGATGTCGATACCGACGCCATTGCGGAGCAAATTGCATCGCTGCGCAACGACGATTACGACATCCAAGCAGTGGAGACCAAACCGCTTGCTTTTGGCCTGAAGTTTGTCCAAGTCCACGTCAAAATGAACGACGGGGAAGGTCTCGCTGACGCCTTTGAAGGCATGATGAGCGACATTCACGGCGTTGGGGAAATCGAAGTGCTCTCCATGGGGCTTCTTTGATTCCCTTTCTGGGCGCCTTGCATTGATGGAGCACATCGCTCCTTCTCTTGACCGACCGGCGCAAGCAAGGTGCGTTCGGACGAGTGCGTGGTTCTGCTCACATCTTTGCTAAGGGGCCCTGAATGAATTCACGCAACAGAACCGTGGCGTAGCTTCCCGAGCCGAGCGTGAACCGGAAGCGCAGGCATGCTCCTTCTGGATGCCATCGGTCTCCATCTTGAGGTCCTTCTTCCCAGCGTTTTCCCATCGTTCGTGCATCAGCGATGGGAACCGTGTCCACTGAAAACTCGTCGAACTGAGCCACCAGACCGCGACGGGTGCCTTTGGTGGAGAGACGGGGAATGGCTTCAACTTCCCACGTGGTGTCTGACAACCCCTCGGCTTCGATGGTCGCTTTTTCCAATTCTCCCGGTGTCCCCGACGAGGTGGTGATTTCGCTGCCAGGCAACGGCCCCGTGGTCAACAAGCGACCGAGTTCGCAGTTTCGGGAGATCCGAGGGAGCGTCCGCTTCTCAACCACAACGCACGAATTGACATCCAGTTGCCCTTTTTCATCAACGCGCCCAACAATGTCGCCTTCAACCGGCGTGGCCAGGGGAAGGCCTGCTTCGATTCGAGCGTGAAGCGATTTGTTGAACACGATGGATTGCAGGGCGTGAACCGTCATCAACTGGAGGTTGTTTGGCAGTTGTCGGAACGCACCGGCGTGGTCTTCGGGATGAGCGAGCAGGTGTTCGATCATTTTTCTCTCAAAACCCATCCATCGGGGCATGGTCTCAACGATGCCTTCGGTGATGCCGTTCTCGCGGAGGGTGCGGCGAACATTGGCCGCCTCCTCTTCTTCGTGTGAGCCCTCCATGGTGAGGTACGTCATGACCGCCGCTTCAAAATCACCTCGGACGACCTCACGACCGACATAGGGGGTGACGGGTCGGCCTGACCCGAAGCGTTGAGGCCCAATCCAATTTGGAAATCGGTTGGCTCCAAGCGAGGCCTCCATGGCGGCGGTGATGCGCTCAACCTCTCGCAAGGCTGCGTCCTCCGAGAGTGGACGGCCTTCTTCATCGCAGCATCCCCGGACGACGATGGTGAAACGATTCCCTCGGTGGTTGCCGAATCCGATTTTTTGGTGGGTTCGGCCGAGCACTTCAATTTCAACATCCGGTAGGTCAACTTCTGCGACCTTGTTCATCGGGGCGTCGATGACAAAGAGTTGCGAAGTAACAGCGCGTTTGTCCTTCGTCCCCGCAAAGAAGACCCGGTTGCGAGGAATGCGGAGTTTTGCCGAGAGTTGGTTGCAAAATCGGTTGGTTTCCCAATTTGTTAGGGTGATTTTCGCCACGGTGAAACGGCCTCGGTTGTCAAGGTGAATGGGCGTGGCGATTTCCTCAACACGGAAATCGGTGACACGGGCCTTGATGATGCCGCCCACACCGTCGGATTGGGTGGCGTAGCCGACCAAGCCGATGGCTTCGGCCAAAGGGTCGGACATGGCATCGACTCGCTCAGAGACTTGCGTTGTCAAACTCAGAGGCCACACCGCTGATGATGTCGTTCAACACCTTGTCAACACCGGCTTTGGAGGTGGTGCGAATGTAAAACTCAGGGTCGTCCAACTCGGGATGGCCCGGGAAATAATTGGCGTAATCCACGTCTTTGTGGCCGTTCAAGCGCTCACGCAGGACCTGGAGGGCCGTGTGGCTCTCGCCGATAATGCGAAGTCGGAGTTCGTTCTTCTCTTTCTTAAGCACCGTGACAGACATGATGACCGCTTCGGCCACCGACCCTCCTTTCTTGAACCTTCTCCTCTCGCTGAGCCACCTTTGCTTGCCAGTTCGAGGGAAGGCGTCAACAGATTGACCTGTTTCTTTTTAACTCCCGTGCACAGGCGAAAACATGGACACGGCGGGCTTGGAGGAGCGCCTGTCCAAGTTCGCTCCCCAGTTTGAGCGTTCTGCGCCCTTCTTGGTGGGGGTGTTCACCCTCATCACCCTCCTGCTTGCGAGCAACCTGTACCTCTCTCCCCCAACGTTTCAGACCGATCTCAACGAGTTTTCACCGACGACCGACGCCTCGTCAGCGCACGACCGCATCCACGAGCACTTTCCCAACGAGATTCGTCCGCTCTTTGTGCACGTAACGGTGGACGATGGCGGCAATGTCTTGTCTCTTGAAGCGCTCAAAGCCATGGACGAAGACCTGTCACACTTCATGAACGAATCCGAAAAGCGGCAAAACCTCGTGCAGGTGTGGACCACGGCACCAGGCATCGCACAATTGGCGCTTGATGAGGAGGCCAACGGGACGTTGTTGGACGATGTTTCCAACTGGCCAGCCTACCTTGACTTGGTGTTCAACGAAAACGAAACCTGCGGTCTGGGCATCGATGAACAGTTGCTTTCTGCCGCAACCTATGCTTCAGCAGCCCTTTTGCACAAAGACTTGGACTACGATCCTGTTTGCGATTATTTGAGCAGCAAGGGCGGGAGCGGCACGCCGTACGCTTCCTCCACCATGTGGGTCCTTGAAGTGGACCCCGACCTCGAAGAGAGCGTCCGTCGAGAATTGCAAGACCAACTACGAACGGTGTTCACCGACCGTTCCGCATCCTCACCGTTAACCTACGCCGTCATTTCAAACGACCTTCTGGCGCATGACATTGACGAAGGGACCTTTGACAACCTCCTGGTGCTTGTCTTCCTCGCCTCGCTCGTCGTCGTTCTCATGTTGGGGCTTGCTTTCAGGTCAGTGAAACCCGTCGTCTTCCCGCTGGTCGGCCTCACGAGTGCATTGATTTGGACGTACGGCATCCTGAACCTCTCCGGAGCGGTCTTTACGGCCCTTGAGGCGACGGTTGCCCCGCTCGTTTTGGGCCTGGGCATCGACTACGCCATTCACCTCCAACGTTCCCAACGCCATGTTTCGGACACCTACCAAAACCCCGCTGAAGCCTGGCTTCGCTCCGTTGGCCACCTTTCCGTTCCGCTTTCGCTGGCCGTTGTCACGACGGTTGCGGCCTTCCTGGCGAACATCATCTCACCGCTCCCTCCCCTTGCGACGCTTGGCTACGCCCTCTCTCTGGGTGTGCTGTGCGCCTTCATCTCCTCAACGGTGTTCGTCGGCGCCCTTCACGTGATGTTCGCAGGAAAAGAGGAGCAAGGTCCTGCGCCAGAGGTGTTGGCCATGCCCGTGCTCTCGGAGAACATTGTGAAAGTCCAGCAAAAGCAACAGGTCGGCGTCTTGCTCATCACCATCCTCATCTCCGGGTTGGCCGTTTACGGCGCAGCCTCGCTTGAAACGGATTTCGACCTCGCCGACTTTGTCAACGAGGACATGGCCATCATGCAGGTGCGCGATGAACTTGACCGGAGCTACGAGAGCGCCGGTTGGAAAGTGGTCTATTTCTTGATGGAGCCCCTCGAAGGCGAAGATTACATCCCCGGCGACCACCTCCTTTTGACGGAATTGAATTATTTCCACTCCGATTTGGAATCGAACAACGATGTCGTGGGCGTTCCAACACCCTCCTACGAAGGGCCCATGCCCGTCATCCGCGACGCTATCTTGCGCGATGCGGGGCTTGGAGCCGCCCACAACATGGAAGTGGACCGCGGCGAGGTCATCCGTTTGGACCGTGACCAAAGCATCGACCTCGGGAAGTTCTTTGCTGCCCTTTCGCAAAACACGACGGTTGCTGACCCGTTAACGGGCGAGACCTGGCAGGACCGTGTCGCCCAGGTGGTTCATCTCAACGGTGACAACATCGTCCATCTCCGCCACGAAATCCGCGTTGAGGCGTCAACATCGGTTGAATCCTCCCGCGTGGTTGACAATTTCATTGAAATCCTCGGCTCGCCCGATGACTCAGGCACCTTGAAGGCGCAGCTTGACGACCACGCCCAACTCCACATCACCGGCGATTTGGTGATGCTTGAAACGGTCTTGGACGGATTGAGTCGTACGCAAATTGAGAGCACCGCCATTTCACTCGTCGTTTCGTTCCTGGTCCTCTTTGCCCTGACCCGTCGCCTTATGCCCGCCGTGATCGTTCTCTTCCCCGTTGGCGTCGCTTCGCTGTGGGTGGTCGGGTCCATGGCCTTGCTCGGGCTCAAGTGGAACGTGTTGACGGTGATGGTCACCGCACTCACCCTGGGTATCGGCATTGATTATTCCATTCACATGTGGCGTCGCTTCGAGGTGGAGATGGCGAAACGAGGCAATCATTGGGACGCTCTCAGAGCGGCGCTTGACACCACCGGCATGGCGTTGATGCTCAGCGCCGCAACGACCATGGCCGGCTTCGCTGTTTTGCTGTTCTCGCCCATGCCCATCATCCAGGATTTCGGGCTCATCACGGCGGTCACGGTGTTCTTCTCGCTGGTGTTGGCCCTCATGCTCCTTCCCGTTTTGGTGGAACTGGCAGCACGTGGTCAAGAAAACACGAACGCTGAGTGAGTTTACACCACCGCCAAAGCCTCAACGATGTCGTTCATTTCAAGGCCTTGTTCTCTGGCGACAAGCGCATAGGCCAGCCAAGGCGTCATCAGGTCAAAGGCTGCTTGTTTTCGCTCAGCACGGCGTTGCAATTCCTGCTGATCCAGACCGCTCTGCCGAGCGACAAACCGAACGACACGCTGGAGAAGTTTGGCTCTTGGGTCGCCCGTGTTTTTCACTTCACTGGCCGGGGCCACCGGTGTCGATTCTTGAGGGCTCTGAACCGAAGCCTTGCCTCTTTGTTTCTCTTTTTCAGTCGTGGTGTTCTCGGCAAGGATGTTGGAGGCCGGGACGGGCTCTAAGAGGCGACGTGGCCTTGGAAACCATCCAAAGGGAACGGTCACGTCACTCACGGAAACGGCGGGGACGAGCAACCCTGCTTCCTCTTTGAGCCACCCTGCTTGCCGCAACGCCTTCACCGCTTGTTCGGCTTCGTGAGGCGCAACCCACTCCATGTCAAACGAGAGCGTCCGCTCCAAATCCTGGGCAGAGCGTCCCTCTGTGCCGCGGAACGCGATGGTGAGGACACGGCGAATGTCCTCCACTTCTTCACCCATGTACGCTGAGGAGTCTGCGCGCCTTGAAGAAGGTAAGCGTCCGTTTTACTCCGTGAGTTTTGTGAACGATTTGTCCTCGTTGAGCACCCAGCGGCCGCAAGCTTCGCCCACATAGAAGGTGCCTTCCGCCGTGTATTCGTATTCGCCACCTCCGGGAAGTTGGGAGTAATCACCCACCGTGGTGGGTTCGGCTTCGGGTTGTGCTTCGGGAACACCAAGGGCGTCCATGTACTTGGCCGCCATGGCTTGCGGAGATTCATTTTCGGTTTCAGAGGCGGTTGGCGGGCCCTTTGGGGGCGACTTTGGCGGGCCTTTGGGCGGGCGACTTGCAGGTCCTGTGGCGATTTTTCCGCCGGGTGGCCCCTTCTTGGGTGTCGGCGTACCTGCAGCAGATGCAGGGGCAGGGGTGGGTGTTGGTTCGTTGTTCATCGCAGCCGCCAACGCCTTTTCGTCCACGTCGGTGCTGGCCCGGCGTCGCAGCAGCACCGCTGCACCCAGCAGGGCCAGTCCACCGACGCCACCCGCCACGGCAAGCGCTCCGAGGCCACCGGCGTTGCTGGTGAAGGAGGCGGAGTAGACGTTGTTCGTTTCATCGATTTCCCAAATGTTCTGTTCGAGGTCAACGGTGATTTCAATCGTCCATTTCCCTTCGGGCGCCGTGAAGGAACGCCGCACCGATTTTGCCGTGTTCTCGTCCATGGAATTGAAAATCGAACGCCCCACCAGCGTTCGCTCATCGCCTTGAATCAATTCAATGCTGGCGTTGAATGGGGTGGTCAGTCCTTCTCCTGCGTTCAGGACCAAGAAGGAAAGCGAGACTTTCTCACCGGCTTTTTCACCGCCGGTAATCTCGATGTTTTCCAACGCCAGGTCCGGTCCGATGTTGTTCAGGGATGCTTCCAACCAGGGGTCAAGTTCTGAATTGCCTGTCTCGGAAACGAGCGGCCAGCCTGCGTCGTCCAAGCCCTCGGCCCAGCAGGCCAGCGTGGCTTGTGGAGATAGGGTGGAGGGGTCGCCCAAATCGCTGAAATCGTAGGTGAAACTGAACATGGTGTTGCCGTTGAAGACGGTGGTGGCGTTTCGCTCAAGGGTGATGGGGGTCCATTCAACCGCCAGGGAACGAATCTGGCAGGTGACCGAGAGGGGTGAACTCCAGCCCTCGGGTTCATCGATGTTGACGCCGACCTGAACGGCGTCGAGGTGGTACCTCGAAATCGAGTTGGACAGGGTTGAAGGCAAGAGGGCTGGGGCGATGTTGTCGATTTGGAACGTGCCCACCTCAAGGGTTGCGAGGACTTCGGTTTGGAGCGGATCCCACAGGGTCACGGTGAGGTCTTGCACCAACCCCGATTCTTCTGGCGTTGGAATGGATGCGGTCAAGGCCCCGTTGATGAGCGTCACAGGCACCCCACCTCGCCAATCTGCACCTTGGACGGTGCCGTCCCAGCGCAAGCGAAGGTCGCCGGTGTAGGGCGTCCCGCTGGTCAGGTGGCGGACCTCGGCAGAGAGGTTCAAGCGGTCTCCCGCCATCACAACCGCACCCTCGTCAACGGTTTGAGTGACCACACCGTCGTTGTCCATGAGGCGGTTGAGGTCAATGCTCATCGATCGTTCAAGCACCCAGGCCTCGCTGAAATCGTAACGTTGCAAGCCGTCAAGGTCACGAATGGAGAGGTCAACCTCTCCGTCGATGAGACCTGCCTCGGTTAAACTCCACTCAACCGTCGCCGTCACGTCGATGCGAAGTTCACCGTTGGCCGTGTTGACCTCGCATCCAGTAGGCAGCAGTTGAAGGCGTTCGTCAAGGGCTGAACACGTGTTGTCAACCACGGTGTAGATGAAGCCCAAACGCTCGTCGTTGCCCAACTCCAGTCGCACATCGATGAGGTCCTGAAGGCCGTTGTCGTCGGCGACCACGATGGTCCAGCCCACCTCTTGAGACGGTTCAAACCGCATCAACGTGTCCGTGAGCAGGTTCTTCGTTGGGGTGAACGAGACGAGCGTGCTCTTCGCTGGGGTTCGCGATTCCCACCTTGCGTGGCCGTTTTGAGCACTGGCTTGGGGGACCGAATAGCCCGCAAGGTCACCGCCTTCGAGCAGCACCCTTGCACCCTCGTGATCGTTGTTGATGGTGTCGTTCACGCTGAGGTTGACGTACCAGAGGTTCCCGTCCTGTGCGAGGCTGTACGCAGCGGGCGTGTACTCGGACCGCTGGGCCACACCGTCCATCGAACCTCCACCGGTGCCGTCGTTCAAGCCTTCCAACCAGGTGTAGGCAAAAAGGGTCTCGTTGGTGAAGCCGCCCAAATCATAAAACGCGAAGGAGACCGGTTGGGATGAGTCCTCGTTGACATAGGCGTCCAGCGACGGGGTCACGGATTGCAGGAGGGGCGCCCGGGCGTTCACGATGAAATCGTGTGCATCGGTGCTGAACGTCAACGACCAATCCTCGTTGGTTCGAGCCTCCATCCATAGTCCGACCTCCCCCGAGAGGGTTTCGGGAACGTTAAGGTGGGCGTACTGAAGCTGTCCGGGGTTCAATCGAAACCATTCCGAACTCTCGTTGGACCAAATTCGCTGGCCGAACGCATCTTCGTCGTACGTTTCCATGTCGAGGTGGAGGCGAGCCTCGATGTTGCCGCCCAACAGGCGAAGACCGCTGTTGGTGAAGAAATGGTCGAGGGTGACGTTCAATTCGGTGTTGCCGGGAATCACCTCGCCGGTTTCCAAGGTGGCGTTTCCTTGGCTTGAGGCATCGGCGGTGATGCCCGTCATTTCAACCGTGACGCTCCGGTCAATGCCCACCGCGCCGGGGTGCGTGTAGGTTGCGTTCCGTTCGGCGTGGGTGGTGGTTTTGATGCGAAGATGGCTGGATGGCATGGTGCCGCCAAGAGAAAAACTCCAATCCACGCTGTGACCGCTGGCGGTGCCCGAGGTCACCGTTGCCGTCGGTTGGCCGAAAAGCAACCCAGCGTTGTCAAGAACGGACAAGGACGAGGTGGTGGTGTTCCACACCAGTTGCGTCCAGGTTTGGCCAAACAAGAGGCCCCCGACGTTGTCGCTCGGGTGGAGTTGCAGGGTGTAGGTGCCGCTTTGGGTTGTAGCGTGGTGATGGGTCGTCAGCGTGATGGGCGTGGAGGTGGGTTGGAGGGAAGTTGGAACGCTTGATACGAAGGCAGCCGAATCAGCCCCAATATTCACGGTCAGAAGGGTGGGGGTGTTCCAAGCCATGATGTCGGTGGTGGTGTACCGAGCCCGGTACTGAATGTAGGGGGCGTCCTCCAGGGCATCGGTGAGGGAGGTGTTCCCTGCGGAAAGGTAGGTGTTGATCGGGACAGACGTCGGTTTCCAAGAGGCCGAAGCCATGGCTTGCTGAGACTGCGCCGTTCGGTACTGGACGCCAATGGACGAACCGGCGGGTTCCACGGTATCAAACGCAAACCACAGCAGACTGGCGGCGCCTTGTGTGTGGCTGCGCATGTCCTGGATGGAAGAGGTCAGCAAGCCGGCCTGCGAGGCGGGGTTGACATGGTACTCGGTCTCAGCGAGGTACTGAACGCTCCACGTGTTGAACCGCGTGTAACTCGAATCGCCGGTTGCGTACACCAGCGTGTTGTTGGCTCGAGTGAGGGTGGAGTCAAACATGCCGATTTGCAAGGTTGCACGGGTTGACCAACGGTTCGTGAACGGGTCGTAGCCGTAGGTTTTGTCGTTGGCCGTCCCGGACCAGCCGGTCAATTCATAGCCGCCGTGAACGATGATTTCGTCGTTGTACACCTCAGCTGCGTAGGCCGACAAGGCGTAGGTGGCGTTGGGAAGTTGCGACCAGGTGTTCGTCGCAGGGTCGTAGGCTTCGGTTAAGTTGGTTTCTTTTTGGACGGTCGTGTTGGCGACCGGGTCGAAAAAGGTCGCCACTCCGCCATAAGCGATGAGTTTCCCGCGGAAAGCCACCAAGTCAAACGAATGGCGCTTGTTGTTCATGCTCGCCATTTGCGTCCATGTATCGTTTACAGGGTCGTAGCGCATCAACCGGTCGTTCATGTCGGAGCGGTCGGCGGCCGTCACGCCGCCGGCCACGTAAATCATGCCTCCAAGGGAGGTGATGCCGGCCAGTCCAACCGCCTTGTTCGCTGGCATTGATGTGCCGTAACTCCAGTTGCCCTGTGCGGGGTCGTAGACTTGCACCAACCCGGTGGCTTGTTGAGCAGGTGTTGCGAAGGGATAGTGGTCGCCAATGGCGTAAATCTTGTTGCCGGCCACGGCGCAACCGTGGTATTGCTGGGTGGATTTGAGGTCTTCAACGGCTGGCGACCAGGAGTTGTTGGTGACGTCAAAGATCTCAACCATCTTCGTGGGAGCCTCATCGCCGGTTTGCGTTGGGTTAGCGTCCATGCGGCCACCGATCAGGAACACCTCGTTGGTGGAAGGCAAGTAGGCCGAGCAGGCGCCGGTTCGCATGATGCTCAGGCCAAGGCCGGTCGTGGCTGACCACGATACCGATGGGCGGTTGAGGGTCGTGAGGCCCGATGCGGCATCAAAACTGAGGTTGGTGAGGGTGAATCCCTGCTGGGTGGTGAAATTTTGCAGGTGAAGAACCGTCTCGCGAGGTTCATTATCCACTGCAAGAACAACCTCCTCGTTTGCTCCGAAGAAGGGCGTCCACGCCATACCAAGCATCAAAACGACGAGCAACAGGGTTTTCCCCGTTCGAGGCCCTTCGCCTGTCATGAACCCCCCAAGCCGTTGAGGGTTGTATAGGCTTCCCGTTCGTGTTGTCGCCTCGAGGGGGTGATTTCTCTCCGCCGTTCCCGACAAAGGGAGAACGGACCTTTCACCGCAGCGAAGTCTTCAGTTTTTGCTTCGAAGGGCCTGTTGGTGACGTGCATTTTCAACCGTCTGCCAGGCCCCGCCGTTATGGGCTTCAAGACCGGCTTGGCGGAGAATTTTTGCGGCTTTTCCAGAGCGCATCCCGCTGGCGCAGCATGTGATGATGGGTTTCTTTTGTTTCTTGAGCGAGGCTGCTTTGGCTTGGATGGACGCAAGCGGGATGTTTTGACTTTCCTTGCCGTGTCCGTTGCGGTATTCGCCTTGGCTTCGGACGTCCACGATAAGGGCGCCTTGGGCCAGGAGGTCGGCGGTGCTCGGGCCGCTTGAACCGAAGAGTTTCTTGAGCCAGCCAAACACTTGACCACCTCAGCCGTAGACAACGGGCATGCCAGCGTTCTTCCAACCCGTAATGCCGGATTCGAGTTCAATGAGGTTGGTGAAGCCCATGTCTTGCAGCGTTTGGGCCGCATCTTGAGAGCGATTGCCGCTTCGGCAATACAACAAAATGAGCGTGTCTTTGTCCTCGGGCAGTTCAGACACTCGGTCTTCCAAGTCCATGTGGGGGATCAAGGTCGCATTCTCAAGGTGGCCGTCTTGCTCCCATTCCGACGTTGTTCGGACATCGAGGAGAAAGCCTTCCGGATGTTCCTGAATCGCTTGGCTGAACCCGTCCACATCCACCCGTTCCCATGTGGCCGAGCCTTCAAGGCAGCCGGACAGCAAAAGCAAGGTCAGCAGAGGGAGGGCAAAGCGCATGCCTACGGGCGATGGCCCTCCGTTTTTGTAAGTTGTGCGGGTCTCCCTCAAAACAAAAGGGAGGCGACACGGAGGTACGTTGCTGCTCGTTCAGACATCGCTTCGTTTGACAAGGGGCGGATTGATGTCTTTTAAGTCACTTTTCTGACCCAAAGTCTCAAACTCAGCAAACGGCGTCCCTTTTCGGGCCAACCACGCCCTTGGAGACCTTTTATATGTCAACAGAAAGAATATATGCGAATGACAGGAGGGGTGGTCATGAAAGGCATTGTCTTCCGAGAATTCATTGACATGGTTGAAGCGACGTTTGGAGATGACATGGTGGACACCATCATTTCGGCATGTGACCTGGAAAGCGGAGGTGCGTACTCTGCTGTGGGAACGTACGACCACACCGAACTTGTTCAGATGGTGGTGGCGCTCTCCGGGGAAACGGAGATTGAAGTGCCTGCCCTCGTCGAGGCGTTTGGAAACTACCTCTTTGGTCGGTTCTTGGAACTCTTCCCGGTCTTCTTTAATCATGAAACGTCGTTTGAATTCTTGAATTCCATCCACGATGTCGTCCACGTTGAAGTGCTCAAACTCTACCCTGACGCTGGCCTTCCGTCCTTCAACAGCAGCATCTCTGACGGAGGCAAGACCCTCCACTTTGAGTACCACTCCGCTCGTCACTTCGCCGACCTCGCTGTTGGTTTGATGAAGGGTGCCTTCGCCCACTGGGGCGAGGACGTGAGCATCGACATCGAAGACCGCACGAGCGGTGAAGAACAGGTCGTGATGTTCACCTGCACGTTGAACGGATGACGGTGACCTCGGTGGACATCTTTGAACTGGCCAAGCAGGCCAAGAAAAACAAGCCTGCGGCCGATGATGATCCAACGAAGGTCATCGCCCGTCTCGAACGAAAACTTGAGCGTGAAAAGCAAGCAAGGCTAACGGCTGAACAAACCATTGAGGAGAGCTCTCGTCGCCTCTATCTGGCCAATCAAGCCCTCGACAGCACCAACCATCAACTCGAGGACACTGTTCTTGAATTGAACGATACCATGTCGAGGTTGACCTCGGCTGAAGTCAAACGGCAAGCAACCACTGCGACGCTGGTTGTTGCCCTCGTTCTGTTCATCATCAGCGAGTTTGCGATTGAACCTGAGTTGGAAAAAAGCATCAGCAACACGCTGGTTCTGCAGGTCGCCAAAATCGGAATTTTCTCGCTTCTTATTCCGTTTGAGATCATCGCCTCGCGCATCATTGAAAGCGGCTTGACGGAAACGGGGGAGATCAATCAAAACATGTATCGAAAACTCCTGGAATCAGCCTATGACGACGGTATCATCACCGAGATGGAGCGAAGCCTCCTGAAATCCAGCGCTGAACAACTTGGTATTTCCGAGCAGGTTGCCAAAAAACTCGAGGTCGAAGTGGTCAAAAAACTGGGTCTTGACGATGTTGAGCAAGGGCTTTTGAACGGCGAACCCGAGGCTTCGGCATGAGCTCAAGCGTGCTTTCCAACCGACCCATGGGCTTTGTTCGTTCGACCCTCGACCCGTTTCTGTTTTGTGTTCACCATTTGGACCTCTACCCGGAAGGCAACAACGTGATGGGCCCCGGTGAATCGCTCGTCGGTCGTCATATCGGTTCGGATTTTGACGAGTCCAACGATTGGAAGATGTACCATGGAAAAACCGTACCGGGGTTTCCCGCCCATCCTCATCGGGGTTTCGAGACCGTCACGGTGGTCTTGGATGGCTTGGTTGACCATTTTGACTCGGGAGGTGCAACCGGTCGATACGGGTTTGGCGACGTGCAGTGGATGACCGCTGGCTCGGGGCTGATGCATTCCGAGATGTTTCCACTCGTCAATTCCGACCGTCCGAACCGATTGGACCTCTTCCAAATCTGGATCAACCTGCCGGCCAAGGACAAGATGACAACGCCCGGCTACGAAATGATATGGGCCGAGGAAGTGCCTCATCTCCAACTGGATGGAGGCGACGTGCGAGTGGTGAGCGGCCGGTGGGGCGACTCGGTCGCTCCATCGCCTCCCTCGGCTTCGTGGGCTCACAACCCCGAACACGAGGTCGGCTTGTTCATCATCAGCATCAAAGCGGGGTGTACCGTTGAGTTGCCCACGGCATCCGAAGGCGTCAACCGGATGATGTATCACATCAACGGCGGTGTCGCTGAGGTGGAAGGCCATCGCCTCCAACCTCGCTACGGCATGGAACTTCGAGCTTCTGAGCAGACGCTGGTGCAAGCCGGGGATGAAGATGTTCGCGTCTTGGTCCTCCAAGGTCGCCCCATCAACGAACCCGTTGTGCAACACGGGCCGTTTGTGATGAACACGCGGGAGGAAATCTACGAGGCGTTTTCGGACTTTCAGCGAACCGAGTTTGGTGGATGGCCTTGGGGGCCTTCGGATGCGGTGCATCCGAGAGAGGAAGGCCGATTTGCCCAGATGGCCGACGGAACCCGCATCGAACCAAAACTACGATGACGCCTCTGCATGCGCTCGATGGCCGAGAAATCGTGGGCTTGTCCCCTACCATCCGCCCCTTTTTGATGTTCTTGAACGAACCTGCCTTTGTTCGCTTACCTTCCTTTGCCCAACTTTATCACATGTCGAATTGATTGGCCGCTATGGTTCGCCAAAAAATTCCAACAGAAATGCTTTCTTTCAACGATTACGATGATCAAACAAGGGTCCAAGCCGTGAAACGGGCGCTGGGGTGGTGCAACGTACTCGCTGAGGGAACGGCTTGGGAAGCCACCGTTGACGACGGCGTTCACGCGTTTGTCCGAACCATCAACGGTCAACATTTGGCCGTTTTGCCCCTTGAGGCCGCACGCATGGACCTTGGCGAGTCAACATCGTTCTCGCAAGGCCATCTCCCCGTTTACATCAACGGCGAAGATGCATGTGTTCGGGCCAGGAACGGGAACGTGAAACCGCTCCACACGGACATGGTTGCGAGTCTGCTTGTTCTTCTTGGTGACGACGAGCACATGCCTGTGGAGGCCATACCGGTTACCCTTCATGCCTTGTTGACCGATGAACAGCGAGCAAATCTTCCCGTTGCGGTGCCCCGCCAACGCTACGAACCAGGCCGCCCTTCAACGACAGGGCGCGTTTTTCTCTCACAACAACAGGTGTTGAATATGATGGAATCCGCTTCAGGAGCGGCGTTTGAAGTTCAGTTCGAAAAGCGAGACGGCAGCTTGCGAAACATTAAGGCCCGGTGCCAAACGGTGTTTAATCATGATTAGAAACCCAACGACAAAGCGGAGGGTGGACGCTCGTTGGCTTACGACCCTTCGACGTACCTTCTTATGCCGGTGATTGAGGTTAGCACCAACGCCCATCGCTTGGTCGCTTACGACCGCGTGACGTCCATTTCGTGGGGCGGTCAACTCCACCGCTCGGCATCGTACGAGCAGGACGGCGTGGTTCAGCTGCGTTGACGAGCAAGGCGATGCAAATGATGATGGGTGTAGAAGGTGGTGCTGGTACCGGGATTTGAACCCGGGTCGAAGGAATGAGAGTCCTTCATGATGGGCCACTACACTATACCAGCGTGGGTGTTCTTGGCCATCTTGCCTTCCTATTTAGCCATCACGCAGACCGCGGGTGGTTGTGAGGCCAGCCTCCTGTTCAGTTTAACTTGAAATGAAAAGTGAAAAACGAGTGGCTGCGGGTAAAGTCGCTGTTCAGTTCCATTTGAGGCCCCTTTCGTTCGTTCATATACGGATGCCTTTGAATCGCTGAACATGGAACCAAAGAAAATTCCGTTGACCTTCAAGTTCGCCGACCTTTCGTCGAGCACCGAGCAACCACGAACAGCCGCTTGGGCGAGCAAAAGCCGTACCGTTCTGGCTCACCCGAGCGGCCGCCTTCCAACCAGTCGTCACGCGATTGGCTGGCAGCCTGTGGCTGGCCCAGGTTCACCCCCTGAACCAAAGGGCATGAGTGTCACCTTGCGGTCGCTGCATCGCCGAGTCCGAGGTGAGGCTTGATGAGTCGAACCCAACGGCTGCGCACGGAAATCCTCAGCTTCCTCGAACAGGTGGGGGAGGCAAACACCACGACGATCTTGGACCATGTCAACCGCAGGTTCCGTTGGGGTGCGACCATGAATCAACTGGGGAATGTCCTCGCTCGGGACCGCCGTTTCGTCAAAGTCGGTTTTGACGAAGGGACGGACGTGGGTGGATTTCGAATGCGGGTCTGTGTTTGGTCCATGGCGTCCGCCTGAGGCCAAGCAATCAAGAATCGCCGGCCTTACGGAAACCCATGCTGAGGGCTTGGAGTGCCTACATCTCTTTGATGCGGCCAAAAAACGTGGTGCTCGCTGCAGCGACCGTGCCCCTTGGCGCCTATTTTGCTACGTTCGGTAGCCACGAGAGCTTTCCCTTCCTCCCTGTCTTCCTTCACGCCTTGGCCGTGGTGTTCTTCACCGGTGCAGGCAACGCCATGAACGACATCAAAGATGCCGACCTCGACAAAACAGCGCACCCACATCGCCCCCTCCCATCGGGCCAACTTTCAACTGAACAAGCAAAAGGATTCACCATGGCGCTTTGGGCTCTGAGCATCGCCTCACACGCTGCAGGACTCCTCACGGTTCCTTCGATTTCAGCGGTCGCCCTACCGACCGTTCTCATCTACATCACGGCGATCGTCCTCATGGTCACGTACGACCACGGTCCAGCCACGAAGAATCAAGGCCTGCTGGGGAACGTGGTCATTTCCATCTTGGTGGGGGCCGTGGTGCTGTACGGTGCCGCCGGGGTCGGTGGCATCGCCACCCTCCTGGTGTGGTGGGTGTTCGGCGTGGTCTTCTTCACCAACCTCGCTCGGGAACTCGTGAAGGATTGCATGGACATGGAAGCGGACGAAGGGACGAGAGCCACCTTGCCGATGTCAATGGGCAAGGAGCGCGTGCGCATGCTTGCGTACGTGTTGTTGATGGCGGCCTTGGTCTGTTTGTACGTTCCGTTTTGGCGCGGGCCGTTCGAATTTGGCCACTTGGCCCTCCAAACACCTGCAATTCTGCTGCTCATCACACTGAACGGCCCGTTGTACAAAGGTGAGGACAAAAAGGTGGCCGGGCGAATACGGTTAGCCATGTTGGCCGGTCTGGTGAGTTTTGTCCTTGCGGCTCAACTTTGATCAAATCAAGCCCATGAAATCCTTCATCGCCATCCAAGCTCCGTTGTTGACCAGATAAGCCAACAGAGACATCTGAGCCCACATGCGGTTTTCTGCTTGGTCAAACACGATGCTTTGTTCATGGTCCATGACCCAATCGGTCACCTCGTCACCCCGGTGTGCTGGAAGGCAATGCATGAAGGACCAAGCATCGTCCATGTGGGCGATCATGGCCTCGTTTACTTGGTAGCCATCAAAAGCGCTGACCTTGTCTTTGAGGTGTTCTTCACCCATCGAAATGAACACATCGGTGTACACGACGTGGGCGTCTTTTACGGCCTCGGTCGGGTCGGTGGTTCGAGTGACCGTGCTTCCGTTGGCTTTAGCGAAGGCTTGCGTACGTTCCACCACGTCTTCAGCAGGCTCGTAGCCTTCGGGCACGGCGTAGCGGATGTCAATGCCGAGCATGGCGCAAGCGAGCATCAAATCGTGAAGGACATTGTTGCCGTCGCCCACCCAAGCGACGGTCAGGTCGTCGGTGTCGCCGTGATGTTCCATGACCGTCATCAAATCGGCTGCGGCTTGGCAAGGGTGATGCTTTGCTGAAAGGGCGTTGATGACCGGCACCTCGGCATGCTCTGCCAGGGCTTCCACGTCGGCGTGTGCAAAGCATCGGTACGTAATGGCTCCCAAAAACCGGGACAACACTTGCGCCGTATCTCCGATGGTTTCCGATGTCCCAAGTTGAATGTCGTTTTTCAAGAGGGTCAGTGCGCATCCACCAAGCCGTTGAATGCCGACCTCAAACGAAACCCGAGTTCGCGTGGACGGCTTTTCGTAGATGGAGCCAATGGCCAGTGTGTCAAGTGGGAGAAAATTCAATGCGACCTCATCACCTTGTTTCCACAAGCGTTTGAATTCAATCGCCCACTTCAAAATGTCTTCAAAATCGTCGCTAACATCGTCAATCGCAAGCAGGTGGTTGACCATGGGGTTGCCTCGGCGAGAAGGCTTCTAAGCGTTGTGCGCTCAATTCTTCTCGTGTTCTATGTCGGCGGCGAAGCCATCTCGGGCATCGCTCATGCCTCCGAACAAGGCCTGGGCAAACGTCAGGATGTCGGCAAGCCCCTCCTCCAATTCCGAAGAGAGCGGCGTCAAACCTGGCG
>JAYOHN010000006.1:0-1278 GCA_038118245.1 Candidatus Poseidonia sp. | reverse complement strand
GTTGGTTGATGGCGAACTCGGTTCGTTGACCACCAGCCTCGTCATAAAGTGCCATCTCAAGGATCTCCAATCGCTCGGACCACTCCAGGATTTGGGCCAAATCGTCAGGGTCAAGCAAATCGGCTTTTGAGAGGAAGTTCTTGGTGGGAAGACCAAGGCGGAATTCAACGATGGAGGAAAGCAGCATTTGGGAAACAAATCCTGACGGTGACCGGGAAAGCATGGGGTCGAAGAGGTAAATGATGGCGGATTGCTCTCGGCCCAAGGTTTCGATGAGGTGATTGCTTGCTTCTCGAAACGCAAACAATTCGACTTGACCGGGCGTGTCGACGATCATGATCTCCCCCGAGAGGGTGTGGAGTTGGTCGGCGACTTGACCGGCTTGTGCCGCAAGCAAGTCGGCGGCCAAGATTTGAGCACCGTTCGGGCCGAGGTCGTACTCGTCCATGACTTCGGTTAACGAAATCAAATCACGGACGTCAAATTCAGCGTCGTAATGAACGCGTTCGGCTCCAGGGTCGAGGTTGACGGCGATGACTTCAGTCTCCAGAAAACGAGACCAGCGTTGGAACGCCGTCACCAACGAGGATTTTCCTGCTCCTGCCGTGCCGACCACAAAGAGTACGGGAGGTGAACTGTTGTCCATGCCGACCATGACAGGGCCTCCGGACGACCCTACATCAACCCTCCTTTTACCAAGGGCATCACCACCCAAATCCGGTTTTCAACATCAGCCGTGGAGAATGGTTATGTGCTCTTCATGCATCCACCACCATGTCGCACCCGTGCACACCTGAGGAATTGCCATGACTGACGAGAAACCACCGATGCCCCCAGGCCTACCACCCATGCCGCCCATGCCTCCCGGTGAAGCCCCTCCAGCACCGCCTGGCCTTCCCCCCATGCCACCGATGCCCCCCGGCGACGCTCCACCAGCACCGCCCGGTCTTCCTCCCATGCCACCGATGCCTCCCGGTGAAGCGCCTCCAGCACCTCCTGGCCTTCCTCCAATGCCGCCCATGCCGCCAACCGATGCACCTCCGGCACCTCCAGAAATGCCACCTATGCCTCCAATGGATGCGCCTCCAGCACCTCCTGGCCTTCCTCCCATGCCACCGATGCCCGAAGCACCGGCTGCTGACCCGCTTGCAGCGCCTCCTGCTCCTCCCGAAATGCCGCCCATGCCGCCAACCGATGCACCTCCGGCACCTCCAGAAATGCCACCGATGCCCGAAGCACCGGCTGCTGACCCGCTGATGGACCCGCTTGCAGCGCCCC
>JAYOHN010000005.1:0-48239 GCA_038118245.1 Candidatus Poseidonia sp. | reverse complement strand
GAGGTGACGTTCACCATCGGAACGGGTCTTGGGTGGTTTGAACTGGCCGAAACCGACCCCAACGACATCAAGTTGAGCGTGGTCACCAGCGCCATCCAGTCGGTCTTCAATCAACCGTTGAAAATGGCGGCTGATGCCTTCACCACCGGCCTCCAATCCTCCATCGTCAGCGGCAGCGGCGTCATGTACCCGCCCCAAGAGCAAGAGACCATTCGGGTTGAAACCGGGACCGTCAACACCACGGTTCTCGAGGAAAACGGCCTGGCCTACACCGGTCCTGTTTCGTTTACCCTTCCTCGAGGCATCCAACTGGTCGACGTCTCTTCCACCTCGGGCAACCTTGTTCTGAGCGAAGACGACGGACGTCAAGTGGTCACCTACGTGGTGCCGCCCGGTGAATTCTCTGACGAGATCTCCTACCGCGTTGAGGTCGGTTGGATCTACTTCCTCATCCAATTCTGGGTCTACCCGACCATCGTCCTCATCTTGCTGGTGTTGTTCATTCGTCGCCGCCGACGCAAGAAGCGGGCCAAGAAGGCGGCGCTGGCAAACCGAGAATCCAGCATCAACAAGGCGCAACTCGGTGACAGCGAGTTTGCTGATTTGGCGGGTTTCTCGAGCCCGGCTTTGCGTCACGGTGAGACCATTGAAGACATGGCGTTCATCGACGAACTTTCCCGTTAGTGAAGGGCTGAATATATCCGGCTCGCCAGAGCCGGGCCGATGCCGGGCACCGTGGTGAGTTCGCTCTCCGAGGCGTGCTCAATGCCCTTTCGCCCACCAAAGTGGCGCAGCAGGGTTTGCAATTTTTTTGCCCCCAAGCCTTCAACCTCCTCAAGAGGGTCAGCAAGGCGAGAACGGCTTCTTCGGCGACGATGGAAGGTGTTCACGAAGCGATGGGCCTCGTCCCTGGCGTGCACCAGCACGCGTCCGGTGCGGTCCAGCACAAGCGGTTCTTTGTCGGTCCGGAAGATGGTCTCCTCCCGCTTGGCAAGCGCTGCCAGTGGGAAGCGGTCCTCCCATCCGTGTTCTTCCAGCGCCTGTCGGATGGTGCTCAGGTGGGTTTCGCCTCCGTCGATGAGCAACAAATCCGGCCACTCCTCTTGCCGTTTCGCCCAGCGAACGACGACTTCTTTCATCATCCGCAGGTCGTCCATCGCCTCGCCTTTGACGATGTATTTGCGATACTCGTCCTTTGCCGGCCTGCCGTTGCGCATCACCACGCTGGCTCCAACCCGTTCGTCCCCGAGCAGTTGAGCCATGTCAAAACACACGATGTGGTCCAAGGAGGGCATTCCCAGGGCTTTGGCGCCTTCATCAGCCGCCCGTTGTTCAAGCGAACCGCTGGACTTGTTGACCAGGCGTTGGAGTTGGATGGAAGCGTTTTGGCGGGCGAGCGTGGCGAGGTTCTCGAGGTCCCCCCGTTGGGGGACCCTCACCTCAACAGCGGCGCCGCGCCGCTCGTCAAGCCAGGATTGGAGGCCGTCGAAAATCGGTACGGGCGAGAGCAACAAGCGAGGCGGTGTTCGGTGAGCGTAGTGTTCGGCGATGAACATGGAAACCGTTTCTCCGATGTCCCCGCGGTGAACGGCAGGCCACGCCTCTTGGCCCTGCACCATGCCGTCGTCGGCATGCAAGACGACCAAGGCAGCCAAATCGCCCACCGCATCAAAGCCGATGGCGTCGCAATCCCGGTAGACTTTGCTTGACACCACGTGCTGGCTTGTGGTGGCTCGCACGGCGCGAATCATGTCGCGATGTTGAGCGGCGGTTTCGTACGCCTCTTCTTCGGAGGCCGCCTCCATGCTCGCCACCAATTCCTCCAGCAGCGGCGCCGCATCTCCGTTGAGAACCCGGCGCACGGCCTTGACGCGGTCGTCGTAGCCTTCACCGTTGATGCACGGCCCGGCGCACAGGCCGATGTGCATGGAAAGGCACCCTTGGGGAAGCAATTCCTTGCAGTCCCGAATGCCGAATTGACGGCGCAGCAGCTGCATCACCTGTTTGGCGGCCCCGGCGTTTGGAAACGGCCCCCATTGTTCACTCGACTTGGGTGGATGACGGGTGTACATGATGCGGGGGTAGGCCTCGTTGGTCATCGCCAAGTACGGAAAGGACTTCCCGTCTTTCAGCATTGAGTTGAAGCGAGGCATGTGTTCTCGAATCAACTGCCGTTCCAGCACCAAAGCGGCTTGGGGCGTTTGGGTGACGATGCACTCAATGTCATCGGCTCGCTCCACCAGTTCGGGGATCATCACCCGGTCAGGGTTGGAAGCGAAATAAGACCGAATGCGTTCGTTGAGTCTCGTGGCTTTGCCGACGTACAAGACCCGACCCTGTGAGGTTTTGAAGAGGTACACCCCTGGTTCGCTCGGCAAATTGGCCGAGGCGAGGTCAACGGGCATGCTGGGACCACGGGGGCCGTGGGTCAAAAGGGCAACCCAATCGCAGGAGCAGAATCAGCCGTGGGGATGTTTGATGAAGGAGGCGCCCGACCTTCAGGGTGGGTCCTCATGCTCAGCCGTTCTCAAGAGAAATTGCTGCGGTTCCTGGGCACCTTTCCCACGGACCTTGAGGGGGCTTGGGATGTTCCACGTGCTCTCTCCCTGCCCGGACTTGCCGACGCCATGGGCGTGGTCCGTTCCGGGTTGAACCAGCCGCTCAATGTGTTGAGCGAACATGGCTTCATCACCGTCCGCGTGGCGCACGTGCTCGGAGGCGGTTCACGCCGCCGTCAGGTGTACCACATCACGAAAACGGGCCGAGCGTGGTTGGAAGAACACCCCGAAACCAATGAGCCCCCGCTTGTGTCCTCGGTCAACCCATCGCCTCCGGCTCCGTTCCTCGTCGGCCGAGAGGAGACCCTGAAGGACATGCATGAACGCTTGGAAGCCGAAGGAAAATTGGTGCTCGGTGGGCTTTCGGGTGTCGGGAAAACCGCGCTGTTGGACGCTTACGCCGATGGCTTGGAAGCCGAGAAACGAAGGGTTCGTTGCACAAATGTGGACGATTTTTCGGACGCTCAATCCGTTTTTGAATCGTGGTACGTCGAGGAGGGACCCGCTCCGCGGGAGACGGCCTCGATGGCCGAACGCATGGGTGAAGAGGGTCCAACGGCGGTCTTCATGTTGGACGATGTCGACCGGTTGAACGAACGTCACCGTGAGGGTGTGTGGGGTCTGCTCCACGCCGCTCATGATGCAGGCTGCACCGTCCTGCTCGCGGGGCGCCTACCGTTGGCCGAAGGGTTGGCCTGGCCGGTGCTTCGCGTCGGGGCGCTCGAACCGGAAACGGCCGCCACCTTGCTGGGCGACCATCTCGAAGCCTCCGAGCGTCTCGCCATCGCCAAAGCCCTAGGCGGTCATCCGATGGCCTTGCAATTACATCAGGAGGGCGACCCCCTTCCCGAAGCAGGGGCTGATGTTCAGGCCTTTGTTGAACACACCATGCTCAATTCGCTCAGCGAAGAGGAGCGTTCGGGTCTTGACTTGATGGTGCTCTACCCGCGTCCCTTGGTTCCGGGGGATTCACCGGGCGGGGAGGCCGTCGATGCCTTGGACGACCGTGCGCTTTTGCGATGGGCGTCGGGTTCCGGTCGGGTTGAGGTCCAGCATCTGGTGCGAAACGTCCGACGAGCCATGCTGGACGAGGAGGATTTGCACCGTCTCCACACCGACTCGTTGGACCACTGGCATGCACACGCCGACCGGCCGGAGGCCGGCCTTCTTCGTCTCTATCACGCCATGGCGCTCAACAGCGACCGTCTTGATGCTTGGATTGACGAGGATTTTGATCGGCTTGCGGCCACCGATGCAGGAGCGCTCGCCGTGCTCTTTCACCGAGCCACTCAACAGCATCCCGAGAACGAGCGTCTTCACTACTGGGCTGGGCGCATCGCCGTTCAGCGCAACGAACTTGAGCGCGCTCGCAGCCACCTTGAGCAGGTCCAAGACGAAGCCCTCTGCGATGACTTGGCGCATGCGATGGCGTTGCTCGAGGGCGATGAGGCGAACGCTCAACGCTTGCTTGAGCGTCAACTTGAGCGGGCCGCTTCGGTCGAGCGCACCCGTTTGGTGTTGCGCACGGCGGTTCAACGGTTGGACGACCGGTTGTACGATGAGGCGTCCACCACCGATGCTGCAACGGTGCATGAGTTGCTCAATGCGGTGGAACTTCCCGAACACGGAACGGTGCGTGCAACCGTCACCGTGAGTCTGAGTTTAATTCGCCATGCGCTGGCTCTTCAGGAAGGTGACGAAACGCGCGCTTTGGCGCTTGCAGACCAGCTCGAAGGGTTGAGCAGGCGAGACGACCCGCTTGTGCAGCAAATGAACCTCAAAACGCAACTCCATCTTCGTGGGCGCTCCGGCGCGAGCGTGTCCGACCTGCGCACGGAGGTTGACGCCGTGATGGGCGCCCAACCTTCTGCGTTGCACCGTGCTGCGGTTGGCATGACCTACGCCGAACACCTCGCCAAGGAATCCTCCGAACAAGCAGCGGCCTTTCTCAGCACCCTGGTCCCCCCCGACCAACTCGAGGGCGCTGGCCCACCTTCATGGCGCTATGCTGCCCGGTGGTGGTACCTCGCAGGACGTACCGGTGTTCGTCCTGCAGCGATGGCGCTTCGCGAAGCGGCGCGGTGGTTCCGACAAGCCGGTTGTTTAGGGGCGGCAAAAGCCGTGACCCGTCGCCTTCACCGGGTGCTTTGATCAAAGTTCGGCGCCGATGAGGGTTTTCGTTTCCTGGATACCTGGCAATTGGCGAATTTCTT
Source organism: Candidatus Poseidonia sp. (assembly GCA_038118245.1). Classification (GTDB taxonomy): domain Archaea; phylum Thermoplasmatota; class Poseidoniia; order Poseidoniales; family Poseidoniaceae; genus Poseidonia. The sequence continues at coordinate 43,468 of JAYOHN010000005.1, read as the reverse complement.
CAACGATGCACCGAGTCAGTTCGTACTCTTCGTCAGCTTGTACCCGAGCGATGAGGTCGTACTGCCCGAAGAGCATCCAGTGGTTGGTGACGAGATCGATTTCCTCAAGCGCATCCCGTACCTTTGCTTCTTGCCCGGGCTTGGTGGTCATCAAGACAAATCCAATCGCCATCTTCACCCCTCCACCGCAATCAGCGTTTGTGTTTCTTTGACGCCCTCGATTTGGCGAAACGTGCTCATGAGCAAGGCCGACAGTTCCTTTGAGTTGGGCGAACTGATGCGGACCAAGAGGTCAAATTCGCCGTAGAGGGCGTGAACTTCGGACACCCCTTCGTGGTTCGAGAGAGCGAGGTACACCTCGCGCTCGTGCGTGGGCTCAGTTTTGAACAGCACGAAGGCTTCGGGCATGACTCCCACCACTTGAAATCGGGATTTATGGCTTCCTCCCTCCGCCATAGGGTCTTCACAGCGGAGGGAACCTTTGAAGAGGGATTGCAACAGGTTCCAAACGATGGAGGGAAGGGCATCGTCTCGTTGGCTGGTGCTTTTGACGCTGTCTCTTCTGGTGGCGCCGATGGCGTCCTCGCTGGTGGAGCCTGAAACCTGGTCCTCCATCTCGGATGCAACCCCCGAGCCAAAGAGCGTCTCGGCTCGCGCCCAGACCACCTGGTCGGGCACGCAGAGCCTCTCGGGAACCTACACCGTGGGCGTGGCCGACGAAGTCATCGTTCAACCCTGCACGGTCATTCAACTGGAAGCTGGCGAGCGCATCGTTGTTGACGGACGTCTCACGGTGCTCGGGACCGAAACCTGCCCCGTCACGTTGCAGGCGAGCGGCGTGAGCGACCATGAAGGCATCACCTTCAACAGCACCTCTTCGGGACGGGGGTCGTTTGTTCAGAACCTTACGATTGAAGACGCCGTTTACGGGGTGACGGTGTACGGGTCGAACCCGGTGCTCGAGAACCTGACTGTGGTGAACCCCGACCGAGTGGCGGTGGACCTGTTCAGTTCCGCCGCACCGCGCATCACTGACCTTTACGTCGACCAAGCCGGACGAAACGTGCCGTTCCAGGGCGATTGGCGGTACGGCCTTGGCCTGTCGGTCGGCTCCGGATCGACGCCCGTCGTGAAGCGGGCGGTCTTTTCCGACGTCCTCACGAGGGCCGTCAATATCTGGGGCGGTTCGGGCGGGCTCATCGACGGCATCACCGTGGACAATTGCAGCGGGTCCTCGTGGGTGACCGCTGCTGGCGTTTGGGTCGAGGACAGCCAACCGCTGCTCACCAACATCAGCATTGACCGCTCGGACACCGGGATGGTGATTCGGCACATCGACGACGGCGGCTACACACACGGTGTGGTTCGCAACGCTGTGATTTCCAATTCGATGTACCGTGGTGTTTACGTCGACAAGAACAACCACACCAACTACACGAATTATGAAACGGCAGATTTCACCAATCTGACCGTGCTCGGCACGGGTGGATCGGACGCAAAAACACCCAACATCGGCTACGCCGCCATCGAAGTCAACGCCACCGGCGCATGGTTCGAAGATACCCTGGTTGAGGATTCAACCACCGTCGGCGTTCGGTTGTATTTCGTCGACAGTTCGACGACCTTCAGAAACCTGACCGTTCGGGATTCAGGCGACCCCGGTCAAGGACCTCACGAAGCGGGCGTCGCCGTCCGCTCCTCGTTTTTCGCACCGCGGTTTGAGGGGCTCGAGGTGAGCGGTTCGGTGGGTCCGGGCGTGTATTCTTCGTCCGGTGGTGCGATGCAGGGCTTTGATTGGAACCTGCACAACAACACCGACCACGGACTGTACGTGAACCGCGCCACCCTCCACGTCAACGGCCTCAAGTTGGACGACAACGGGCGCTCGGGCGCTCAAGTGTGGGACGCCCGCAACGTCGTTTTCGAGAACCTCACGGCGCTAAACAACGGAGGGGACGCCGCTGCAAACCCTCTCGAACGTGACCAAGCGGGGCTGTATTATGAGGATTCCAACGACATTGAGTCGGCTTCGGGCGATGTTCGCTGCACCAATTGCACGGTCTCCGGGTCCACCGGGGCGGGGCTTCTTGCCGTCAATTCCGTTGACCTTTGGCTCGACGGGCTCACCCTGGTGGGCAACAACCCGAGCCGGCCTGCTTTGGAAATTGACAACAACGACCCTTTGCCCGCAGGTTCTTCGGGTCGTGTGACGGTCAACGACGCTTCGGTGTCGGCCGAAAGCCCGTTGGTCCCCGCTGTTCGTTTTGATCGCGTTGCAGCGGACGTGGACGGGTTGTCCATGCCCGGAAACCATTCCGGTCTGGTCTGGGACGGAAGCAACAACGGCAACTTCCCCTCCTCCCTTTCCAACAGCGTGCTCTCCGGTTCAGCGTGTGCGACCTTTTCGAACCACCTCGGTTTGAGTGGTACCAACAACGTCGTCGCCTCCTCCTGCACCGGTACCGTTGAACTGCAAAACAGTGCGGTGAACTGGTCGGGCTTCACCGACCAGGACGGCTCAACGGCTCTGCCTCACGTCCTTCAGTTGGACGCGACTTCGTCTCTGCACCTTCACCGCCCGGTCAACGTGAGCGTCGTCAGCGCCGTGTTGGCGAACGGGGCGGTCATCGACCTCGCTTGGGACCTCAAAATATGGGTCGTCAACAACCAATCCAACGGTGTGCCCAACGCCAACGTGAACGTTACGTTCACGGACTTTGAGCCTTCGGTTCAACTCGGAACCAACGATCTGGGCTATGTGGACCTCCCCGATTTTATCGGTCAACGTTGGACCGCCTCGGGGAGCAGTGCGTTCAACAGCGCCTCGATTTCCTGCGGCTACGACAGCACCGCCAACAGCACCTCTGCAACGCTTGACCAGGACCGAATCGTTTCCTGCCTGCTGCCGCTTTCCAACCAAGCCCCCTTCCTGCGCTGGACTTCACCGGATGACGCCTCGGTCTTCCCGTCCCGAGGTGAGGTGGAGTTCAACGCCAGCGACTCATGGGATTTGGACAACGACGTGCTGTCGTTTTCGTGGACCAGCGACCTTGACGGTGACCTGCTGGCCGGTTGTGCGGGTTCGTGGAGCGGGCTGAACGGACCGGACCACGGCGCTCCGTTCATCGCCAACGGCAACGATGCGTTCCTGTGTTCGCTTTCGGACGGCATCCATGTCATCACCTTGGAAATTTGCGACACGGCAAACCATTGCGTGTCAGAAAGTCGAACCGTTGAACTCGTTAACCTCGCCCCCGTTCTCACCGTCAGTTTCGACCCTGCGCTGAACCCGTGGAGCGAGCTGATCATGCCTCAAACGGGCACGGTCACCATCAACACCACCGGCACCTACGACCCCGAAGGCGATAACTTCGCTTGCCTCATCACCTTCAGCGGCTACAACCGTCAGGGCTCCGGCTGGGGCAACCAGTGGGGGTGTCCCGAGGAACTCACCTACACCTTTGACCACGTGGATGACGACCCTCCCGCCTCGTTTACCATGACCGTGTTGGCTTGGGACGAGGTCGGCAACAACGCCACCTACAGCGTCCCCGTCATGCTCTACAACGAAATTCCCGATCCAGCGTTCACCGTCGCTCGGGACAGCAATTTCAGCGAGGCCTCGGTGCTGCTCGACGGCAGCCAGGTGGTCGACCCCGAAGGTGACGCCCTCACCGTGACCTACACCTCCTCAATTGACGGGGTGCTCTCGGTTGGTTCATCCACCTGGGAAGGTTACCTTTCACGCGGTGTTCACACCCTGACGATGGAGGTCACGGACGACCGAGCCGAACACGTCAATCAATCCAAGACAACCAGCATGCTGTTGACCGTTGAGAACTCCGTGCCCAAAGCGGCGATCGATTCGCCAGCGACCCAAACCTTCGAGAGTTCGGAATTGATTTGGTTCTCGGCCAACGGTTCGGGCGACTTTGACGCAGCCTGCGATTCGTTCCCCACCGAAGGCGAATGGGTCTGTGCTCCCTTTGAGCCATCGGCCGGCACGGAATACCTCGTGGTGACCTGGACGAGCGACCTTGACGGACGCCTGACCCCCGAGGGCCAAGATTGGTTGTATTTTGAGGGTCGGCTCAGCGCCGGCACCCACACCATTACCCTCAGCGTGGACGACGGTATTCACGAGCCTGTCACGGCCAGCACAACGGTGACCATCGTTGCATCAGCGCCCGTTCTGGGGTTGGTGTCGCCCGAGGCCAACACCGTCCATCCATCATCGGCCAACCTGAGTTTTGACGCCTCGGAAAGCGTGGATTACGACGGCGATGCTTTCACCGTCACGCTCCGCTCCTCCCTTCAGGCCGAGCCGTTGGTGGTGGATGCTGATCCCTCCCTGCGTCACCCGTTTGCACTGCAAGCCGGTGAACACCTCATGACCGTCACGCTCACCGACGAAACGGGCATGTCAAGGGACGAGCGTTTCACGCTCACGGTGACGGAATCAGGCCCTGTGTTGGTGCTGACATCTCCCGCCAACCGACAATCCTTCGAAGCGGGTGCTGCGCTCCTTTTGGAAGAGGCCTCTTACGACGCCGACAACGACTTGACCGTTCGAGAATGGCGTTGGTGGTCGCCAGAAAAGAGCAATCCAGAAGTGATTTCGAGGGCTTCCAAGGACGAAGTGACCGGGTTTCCTCCCGGCGAATACCACCTCTCTCTGTACATTGAAGATGCGCGTGGAAACTGGGTGGAAGAACACGTGAACGTCACCTTGCAGTCCAGCCTTCCTGAGCTTGACCGGGATTCCTTAACGCTGAGCAGCGAGAAGTTTACGCAAAACGAACTGGCGTTGTTGACCGTGCGTATCGCCCTGAGCGACCCCGACGGAACGACGCAAGATGTTCGTGTCAACATCACCTTGAACATCCAGCAGTGGGAGGTCAACCTCTCGGACGACGACGGTGACGGGGTTTGGGAAGGCGTCGTTGAGTGGCGGCCAGAAACCACCGGGCGGCCCCTGCTGAAGGTCATCGCCCGTGACGGAGTGGGCGAGAACGCCAACATTGACTTTGTTTCGAGAAACTTGGTTGTGGAGGAAGCCCAAGCCGATGGACGGGTTGCTGCCTTTGCGGGTGTTGCTGTCGCTTTGCTCGGTTTGTCCTTGGCCGTCGGCTTCGTTGTTCAGCGCCGGCGCCGTTCGGCCGAAGAACTCGATTTGTTGACCTCATGGGAAGCGTTCAAAGCACCCGCATCAAACGAGCCCGGACCAAAAAACGTGCCAGCGCTGGAATCCAACGTCATGGACGGGACGGAGGAAGTGCAAGCTGCGCTGGACGACCTCTTGTGAGGTCAACCTCGCTTTGTTCCGTGGTCTGCTAATATTGGGCAAAAGAAGTTAAACAACGGGTTTGATGGCGAGGCATGCATCAGCAGAAAGCCTACACCATGGTCATTTTGGTGATTCTCGTGTCCCTTTCCGGTTGCCTCGGCATGGGCGGTAAGGGGGAGGGAGACGGCATCATGGGTCGTTCGCCGGAGGACGTGAACAAAGACGACCACAACGTGCTCTACATCGGTCACAGTTTTGGCCGAACGTTCGCTGAATCTTTGGAAACCTACGCACATACGGCGGAGGAAACCAACCATGCGACCTACATCGTGTTCAGCGGTGGGGCCTCGGGTGCTCCTGACCAATTGTGGGCGGACAACAACGACCGAAGGTTGATCAAAGATTTTCTTGACACCGGCGAAATCGATGTTCTGATCATGATTTGTTGCTCGATTGAATTCATCGAGACGGGCGGCCAATCGGACGAGGCCGTGTGGAATTTCACGGACTATGCGGTCAAGACCAACCCCAACATTCGTATCGGTTTGTCCATGCCCTGGAAGGACTACCCGGCTGACTACGCCAACGTCGAGGAACATCGAAACGGTACGGACGAAGCCTATGATGGATGGGTCAACCTCTCAACCGATCTGGCTGCCGATTACCCAAGCACCGAGGTTTTCACGTTCCATCACGGAGCGGTGGTGTACGAATTGCGGGCGATGTACGAAGCCGGTGACCTTGACAGCGATGTGAAACAACTTTCTGGAGCCAAAGCGACCTCCATTTTCACCGATGCAAAAGGGCATGCAGGCGAAATCACCATCGAAACGGGCACCTACATGTGGCTCCATGCCGTTCACGGTGTTGACCCGATGGCGATGCCTGCAAACCCCAATTACGATGCTGACCTTCGTCAAATTGCAAAAACCGTCATCGAGGAAGAAGCACGAGGTTGAAGGCGTAGACCATCAGGACTCGCGCTGGACGAGTCAACGTTTCATCCTTGTTCGGGCAAATCACCGTTCAAGGAATCGGGGTTAGTGGGCAGCCCGCCCCAAGGCGTTCGGGTACGATGAAGTCCGAAACGCTTGAGGAACAGGAACCTGAGGTTCTTCCAACCGTCGCCCCAGGTGTGGATTTCGGCCTCGCCAACCCGGGGACGGTAGGGCACGGAAATCTCAACGGCTTTCTTTTTGCCCAGATGTCGGCGGGCGAGGATTTTGATTTCCTCGCTCAACGGCATGCCGTCGTTGGTCGGGCGCATCTTTTCGTTGTCAAACATGGACTTCTTGAACACCCACATGCCTGTTTGCGAGTCTTTGATGCCGTACCAAAACAGCATCCTGGCGGTGAACGAGAGCACCCAATTGCCAAAACCGTGCAGGCCCGACATGGAACCGTCTTCCGCAAGGGAGAGGCGGTCGCAGGTGATGAATTCCAAATCGTCGTCAAGCAATCGTTTGACCAGTTCCGGAACGAGTTCGGCGGGATAGGTGCAGTCAGCGTCCATGGTCACGATGATCTCGTTGCTGGCCACCTCAAATCCTGTTCGGTATGCCCGCCCGTAGCCCTTGCGAGGCTCCAGGTGCACTCGGATGCCCTTCTCAAGGGCGATTTCACGGGTTCGGTCCGACGAGTTGCCGTCTACGATCATGATTTCGAGGTCCTTGCACCATCCGCGGGGGATGGCGTCGATGGTGGGGCCCAAAGCCTCCTCTTCGTTTCGCGTTGGCAAAATCACCGTGACGGACACGGGAAGCACTTCGCCCATGAACAACCGAGCCGGAGGTGTTGCTTCAAAGGTTTGGGTTCAAGCATGGCGTCTCCGACCTTCCCGCTTCAATGACCTTCAAATGTCAACACCGAGTGGTGTGCTTGATGCACATCGCCATGGTCTCGGGCGAGTATCCACCCCGATGGGGCGGTATTGGGTCGGTCGTGTACCACCTCGCCGGCCACTTGGCCGCTCGCGGTCACGACGTGACCGTTATCACCCGCACCCACCCGCAAACCACCCCTCAACAACCCGGCGTAAGCGTGCTTCATGTCCCCTGGTTGAAGGCACCGATGATGTTCACTCGCTCCTACGGCAAGCACGCCCTCGTTGAATTGCGCCGTCTCCATCAAGTCAAACCGGTGGACGTGGTTCACACCTTGCTGCCGCTGGTGAGCTGGACGCTCAAGGAATACCGATGGGTGGAAGAGAACATTGCCCCGGTGCTCTCGGCCTTGAACGGCAGCTGGATTGGGGAGCGAGAGGGCATGAAATTGGCCGCTCGGCACAAGGAAGCGGCCACGTGGAAGAACCCCAACGACCTCGCCATTTTGCTCACGGGCAAACACTACGCTCGCTACGAACAGGCGGGGATTGAAGGTTCAACCGCGTGCGTTGCGATTTCCGAATCCACCAAAACCGAGTTTGAACGCTGGTACCGCCCTCCTGACGACTGGTGGTGCGAAACGGTGCTCTACGGCGTGGACCACAAGGTGTTTCGCCCGATGAACCACGACCACGAGGAAGAGCAACTTGCTTACGAAGAACTTCGCAAGTCCTACGACGCAGCGGATGAAGCAGCCCTGACCGGCGAGGCGAGCACCAAGACGCCGCTTCTTCTCGCTGTTGGCCGCTTAGTGGCCCGAAAAGGGCACCGGACCTTGCTTCGAGCGATGCCCGAAGTGCTCAAGCAGCACCCCGGTGCTCGGTTGGTGGTCATCGGGCGAGGCCACATGCGGCGGACCTTGATGCGGCAAGCCAAGCGTTTGGGCATCGCCCACGCCGTTCACATTCAACCAGGCATGAGTTTTGACCGGCTGGCGTTGCACTTTCGTGCCGCCGACGTGGTGGTGTACCCTTCGTATTACGAGGGTCAAGGATTGATTCCTTTGGAGGCCCTCGCCAGCGGAACCCCTGTGGTGACCGTTGACCAGGCTCCATTGACCGAAATGATCGATGCTGATGTGGGCGAACTCTTTGCGTGCGGCGACCACGAAGATTTGGCTCGAGCCGTGAACCGTTGCCTTGACCGGCCTGATGAGCGAATTCAGCAGATGGTGCGCGGACGGCAACGGGTGCTTGACCGCTTCACCTACGAGCACAACGCTGAGGCCTATGAGACGATTTACGAAAGCCTGCTTTCCTGAGCAGACCTTCCCATCGGAAGGTCATTATTTGACCGGCCGCTCGGCGGAGCATGAAATCCAACGCTGTCCTTCTTTCCTTGATGGTGGTCATGATGTCCCTCTCGGGTTGCTTCGGTGAGGAGGAAGCCGTGGTGACGCCACCGATGGAGGACAGCGAGGAACGGCGTGTGTTCGTGACGGACAAAACCGGTCAACTCATCGATGTTGAGGTTGAACCGATGACCTTCCAGTTCAGCGATGTCGGTGAGACGGGCAAAGAGCCCAGCATCGGCATCACCTCGAGCGGCTGCATTTTCTTCATCGCGATGGAGAAGGTCATGCGTTCGTGCGACTACGGGGCATCATGGGAAGAGAGCCAAGACCCCGTGGCTTGTTCCCCGACCACCAGCGACCCCTACGGTTGGGTGGACCCCATCACGGACCGTGTCTTTGGGGTGCAGATGATCGGATTGGAAACGTCTTGGATTTGCTGGAGCGACGACGACGGCGAAACCTGGATGGGCAACCCGCACGACTCGGGAACCACGCCCATCAACGACCACATCAAACTCGCCAGCGGACCGTGGACGAGCAGCGGTTACGGCGCCTTGGGTCAAATCACGAGCAACTTTTACGAAACGGCGGTGTACTACTGCTACAACAAACTCGCTGGAATCTTTTGCTTCACAAGCGTTGACGGCGGAGCGACCTTTGAATTGGGCGGTCAAATCATCGGGCTCGCCACCACCAACGGTGGCCTTCACGGAGCGATTTCCACCGCTCCCGACGGTACGGTCTACGTGACGCCTCGTGTCGCCACCCCCACGGTCATCGTCTCGAAGGACAACGGCTTTTCGTGGTTTGAACGAACCATGGGCGAAGACACCGGTACACCGAACCCTCGCAAGAATTCGGAGGTCTCGGCCGACTCGGATTCCAACGCCTACCACGTTTGGACGGGCGGTGACGAGGGCGTCTACATGGCCCGTTCGTTCGATTCTGGTGAATCCTGGGAGCAAGAGAGCATCCGCATTTCGCCGGTCAACGTCATCTCTTCGGTCTTCCCTCAGACCGATGCTGGGGACGCCGGGCGCATCGCTGTGACCTACTTGGGAAGCGAAAACGACGAGATGCTCAATCAATCCGACATTGACGGCAATCCGTGGAACGGCAACGCACACTACGCTCCAAACAACGCCACCTACCACCTCTACATCACCTACTCCCTGAACGCCTTGGACGAGAACCCCGTCTTCCACACCTACCGAGTGACCGATGACCCCGTGCAGGTGGGCTCCATCTGCCTCAACTCCGGCGACTGCCGAGACATCGGCGGGTCCAACCGAAACCTGCTCGACTTCAACGACCTGCACATCGACCGCGAGGGGCGTGTCTACGTCGCTTTTGCCGACGGATGCACCGGTGAATGCGCCACCAACGAGAACGCCACGGCTCAAGATTCGCGAGACGGGCGCGGGTCGGTGTACTACTTGGCCAGCGGCCCAAGCCTCTACGAAGACTTTGGAACGCTGATTCCGCTGCTTGATGACTAAGGCTGCAAACAGGCAAGCAAAGGCTGAAAAATCACATGTCAAAAGTTCACTCATGGTCAGCGAACACCACAAAGAGGTGCAGGCCCGCATCGGCGGCTTGTTGAGCGACGAGGACGATTGGGTCGCTGCCATGGCGACCGTCGTGTGCGAGCTGCACCACGCCTTCGACCACTTTCACTGGACGGGTTTTTACCGAACGGTGCGCCCTCAACACCTGAAGATCGGCCCGTACCAAGGCGGCCACGGTTGCCTTGACATCCCGTTTGACCGAGGCATCTGCGGTGCTGCGGCCCGGACGGCCCAAACCCAAGACGTTCCTGACGTCCATGTTCGGCCCGAACACATCGCTTGCAGCAGCAGCACGAACAGCGAAGTCGTGGTGCCGGTCGTGGCGCCCAACGGTGAAGTCGTTGCCGTTTTGGACGTGGATTCAGACCTTCCCGCCGCGTTCTCAAAAGACGACGTGGACCTCTTGGAAACCATCTGCGCAGACCTGGGTGAAAAGTACGGTCTTTCGGCGTCGCTTTGAGGGCAGGGCATCATAGGGTACCCTCTGCCTACCCGTCGCGTCAAAGGGCACCCTGTGATTCGGTTCTCAAGCGAAATAGCGAGCCTTCAACTTCCGCAGGCTGAGCCGCACGCCAAAGAGCAATTTTCGCCATGAGGACAACTTCACCGGCTGACTGAACACATCCCCCGAGCGGCGCACAATTTCGTTGAAAATCGAGGCATAGGCGTCGGCCATGATTTCGGGTTGAACGCGAGCACGGGCGTCAAGGTACGCAAACAGGTGGGATGCCGACGCCTGGTGGCGCTTCACCACATCCATGTATTCCATGATGAAGCCGCGCCAGGCCAATGACTGGGCGACGTTTTCCTTTCGCAGCATTTCCAAACTGATGTTGTGCGAGGCCAACACCTCCTCGGGGAGGTAGATGCGCCCCCGCTCCATGTCTTCGTTGATGTCGCGCAGGACGTTGATCAGTTGCATTTGGATGCCGAGGTCAATGGCGTGGAGTCGGGCGGCCCGGTCTTCGTAGCCGTAAATTTCGATCAGGATGAGGCCCACGGCCGAAGCCACCTTGTAACAATAGGAACGAAGTTCGTCCCACGTCTGGTTCTGAACCGGGTAAAGGTCGTCTTCCATTCCTTCAATGACGGTTTCGAAATCGTTGAGCTTGATGGGGTACCGAGCGACCACGTCCTGCAGAGCGATGAAGATGGGGTGGTCGTTAGCCGTGATGGTTTGGGCGTAGACCTGGTTGAGTTTCATCCGAATCTCGGTCAAGGCCATCATCCGTTGTCGGTGTTCCTCAGCCGGCAGCACAGGGGTTTTCCCAGCGTGGATTTCGCTGACCAGAGCCTGCCGTTCATCGGTCGCTGCCTCAAGTTGCGGCGTGTGGAACACGTTCGGTTCTTCATCTCCATCGACGATGTCGTCCACCCAGCGGCACAGCGCATACACCGCATGCACGGCTCTTCGCTTTTCGAATTGGAGGGCGCTGAACGAGGAGTAGAAGGTGGTGGAGGCTTCGCGGCAAACCGCTTCGCAATAGGCGTAAGCGTTGTTGAGCAGCAAGGCCTTCATGGTATCACCTCAAGCAGATGTTGGGGTTCCCGTGGACGGCTCTTTTGAGGTTTTGTTGGCCGCCGCACGTCCTTGCTTGGACCGCTTCCGGCTTTCGAACCACGTGTCAACGCCGTTCCAGTCCGGAATGATGCCCAAACTGTCCAGCAGCAATTTGCTGCTGATGCGGGCCGACTCGTAAATCACCGGAAGGCCGCTGCCGGGGTGCGTTCCACCACCGACCAAGTAGAGGTTGTTGATTTCGTCAAACTGGTTCTTTGGCCGTCGCCAGAGCATCTGGTCGAGACCGTGAGCGAGGTTGAAGACGGCGCCTCGGTAGCAGTGGTCTCCCCAGTCTTCGGGGGTGATGACCATCTCCGTGACGATGTGGTCCTTGATGTTCTCAAAGCCCAATTTTTCTTCAATTTGCGCTAGTATGCGGTCACGGTAGGCGTCCTTTTCCTTGGCCCAGTCAATGTTCTCGTGGACGTGCGAGACGGGAACGAGCGCATAAACGGTTGAGCATCCCTCAGGAGCGAGGTTCGGGTCGGTGACGGAGGCGTTTTGGACGTAAACAGAGGGATCGTCCCAGGTGATTCGGTGGTGTTTTTCGATGTCTTCGAGGTTGCTCTCGTAGGTGGCGGAGGCGTAGATTTGGTGGTGTGGGAGGTCGTTGTAGGTCCGGTCAACCCCGAGGTAAAGCATGAACGTCGAACAGGAGTATTTCTTTCCGTCCAGTTTTTTGTTCGACCATTTCTTTCGGACGGTGTCGGGGAAGAGTTGGGTCATGCCGTTGGCAAAGTCGGCGTTCATGACCACGCGGTCGGCCATGAATTCGCCCTTTGCCGTGCGAACGCCGGTGATGGTTTTCCCGTTCATGATGACCGATTCCACGGCTTCGTTCATCCGGAAGGTGACGCCGAGGTCCTTTGCAATGCTCGCCATCCGTTCGCTCACGCTGCCGAGTCCACCCAGCGGATGGAAGATGCCGTATTCGTATTCGAGGAAAGCCAGCATCGTGAACAGGCTTGGGCAATTGAACGGCGACATTCCAAGGTACTTGGTTTGGAACGACATCGCCAGCATCAAGCGGTCGTCGTCAAAGAGTTTCATCAAATCTCGAGCCACGGAGCGTTGAGGCCGAAGAACCCCCGCCACCCGCATGGCCCGTTTTGAAAGCAGATCGGTTGGCCCGTACCAGGGCTCCTGCAGGCAGGCTTTGGACTTCTCCAGTTTTGTCCGGTTGTCGGTGACGTAGCGTTGGAAGGCCGAGGCGTTCTTGTCGCCGGAAAGCTCCCGGATTCGCTCGGTCATTTCGTCCAAGTCGCTCGTGCAGTCAAGTTGACCTCCTTGGCCGAAAATCAGGCGGTAGTTCAAATCCAGTTTGTGGAGGTTGAGTTCTTTGTGAGCGTCCTTGCCGATGGCTTTGAAAATGTCCTCGATAACTTCGGGGTAGTGGAAAAAGGTGGGGCCGAGGTCAAACTTGAACCCATCCCGGTCAAACACCTTGTTTCGGCCACCAACCGCTGACGACCGCTCAAAAACGGTCACGTCAACCCCCGCTTTGGCGAGGAGAAGCGCAGAAGCAAGACCTCCTGGTCCTGCCCCGATGATGGCGACGGTCGGCGTAGCGGTGGCTGACATGGTCCTCCACCAGAGGTGTATGCATATAAAGGCGGGTTTTTGTTCGTAAAAAATTAGCCGAAAATAACACTTTATGGCTCGGTGTTGATGATGCCGTGGGGGTCAATCAAGACCGAGAACTCGTCCAGATACGGCCCCATGGAACTGATCAAATCCACTTCAGGGTGACCCTTGAGCACCATGCCGTCCATGTACATCAGGGAACGAATGATGGGAAAGGCTTCCTCTCCGAACGCACAACCGGCAAGGACGGCAGCTTTCACCGTCTTCATCATCTGCTCGGTCAGCGAAACTTCGCTCACGGAGGTGCCCACGAAGCCTTCGTAGAGTTCACCCATCGAACGGTAATACGTCTCGAGGGTGCTGCCGGTCGGGCGCACCGCCGCCATGGTCAGCATGGCGTCAAAAGCGTTCGTCAACTCGCCTTTGGCGAGGAAATAGAAGAATCCAAACAGAGCGTTTCGCACATGCTCGGGAGCATGGCAAATGGCCCCCGTATCGATGAAGAAGAAATCCCCGTTCTCGTCCATCATGGCGTTCCCGGGGTGCAAATCCCCATGGAAGGTGCCCAGACCAAACATGAAGGCCCCGTGAATTCGAAAGAGTTCGAGCAAGTTCTCCCAGGCCATCGTCCCCTGTTTCAGATGGTCCTCAAGCGTCGGGGCGGTGATTTCCTCCATCACAAGGACGCGGCGGTTCGAGAGGTTCTGCCACATGGTCGGAAACTTGAGTCGGGGCATGGGAAAGTGCTCCTCCACTTCGGCGGCTTTGGCCAACAGGTCATCTCGGCCGAGGATTTCGTTGGTAAGGTCAAGCTCCCGCAGCGTGTAGTCTTCAATGTGGGCCAGCAAGCCGATGGGGTTGCCGACCTTCCGCAGGCGGGGGTTGAAGAACAACCCGAGCCGAATCCAGCGTTTCATGCGGCGAACATCTCTCCGGAAAGAGGCTTCAAAATCGGCTTTGATGATTTTGACCACAACCTTGGTTCCGTCGTTGAGGACGGCTCTGTGGATTTGGCCGATGCTGGCGGCAGCGAAGGGTTTGGGTTCGATGTGTTGGAAGTGGTCCTTGAATCCGGGCGGTGCAAATTTGGCGAGGAGTGCTTGTGAGTCTTCCTCAGGTATGGTGGCGGCTCGGCTGTAAAGCCGTTGCAGTTCGATGCAGCGTTCGGGCTCGATGAGGTCCGGGCGAAGGGCAAAAATTTGCCCGAGTTTGACCGCGAGAAGCCCCATTGATTGAATCCGCTCGATGTCAACCGGCTTCTTGCCCTTGAGTTGACGGAAAAAACGGATGAACGTCAAGAGTTTCATTTCGCAACGACCTCAATCGCCCAGTTCAATGGTGTTCAATTCGTGACGGTGGATGAGGTAGCGCCAGAGGTCGCCTTTTGAGCCGCTTCCATCCACTCGCTGGATGACCACGTTCGCATCTTTTGCAAACCGGGTGGACAGAGCTCCTTCGATGATGCCGTCGTCCATCTGCCACATGGGGAGCGCATCAGGGTCGTCGAGTGGGGGGTGGTTCAATCCGACCACAACATGGAATTGAGGGTCGACGTCGTAATGGAGCAAGCCCAGGCCGGCATGCTCCCACCAATCCATCATCTCGTCCAAGAATTCAATGTCGTTCTCAATGGAACGGAGGGAAAACGCAATTTCTTGTCCAACCCGGTTCCCGATTTGGCGCAACATCCGGCCAATATCAATGCCGAGCACTTTGAGGTTGGACAGTTTGCCCTCCGTCAGTCGCATGCGCGCTTCGTTCACTTCGTTGCCGGCAGCAAAGAACGCATCGGGGTCAAACGGGGTGTCTTCTTCGGGCAACTCTCCGTCAAACCCGAGGGCGACAGAGACGTTCTTGAGAAACGACCCCTCTCCAATGGTCAACCGAAGCGGGTCGTTGATTTGGTTCTCCGTAAATCGGGCGCGTGCCGTGTCCAACGAGACTGCCCCCTCCCAGATAGCGTCGATGAGGTGGAGGTGGGCTTGCGAAAAGGGCCCGGATTCGATGATGAGGGCTGCGTCTTCTTTTCCTCGTCCCACCGGGTTGTCTTCGATGTTGAGGTATTGGATGACCTCGGACTGATCTTGCACGAATCCAAGCGAGTCCAATTCATCGGAATGCCGCACTTCAATGGTCGGGTTCAGCTGGTCGAAGAATCGTAGCGTCCGGCCGTCAAGATGGGTGATGACCTGAACGACCACGCCGCGAACGGCGGCGGTGTTGACCGCTTCCAGCGCTTCGGGGTTACGGCACAAGTGCAGGATGCCGAATTGCCCAAGCAAGAGGATGAGGCGTTCTTCTGCATCGTTGGCCATTTTTTGCAGACGGTTGTAAATGTGGTTGCGCTCCTTGAGCACGGCAAAACGAGGGTCGTCGATGTCTCGGCGTTGCTTCTCGTAAGACGCATCGGTTTCCGTGATGCCTTTCGAGAGGTCTTCAAACCCCTCGACCAATCGGTCAAGTTGTTGTTTTCTCGATTGGATGATGTGTTCCATGGCCTCGTTGATTCGGAGGCTTGAGAAAAGCATGGGGCGGTCCGCTGTGGCGGTGACGATGCCCATTTCTTGGAGCCTGGAGAGGCTGTTGTAGGCGTCAAGCCGAGTGGTGTTCAGTTCTTTCGCAAGTTCCGAGGCCTTCATTTTCGGCCGAGAGCCAAGGATCATGATCGAGCGGACTTCTCGTTCGTTCAATCCGGCCTCGAGCAACAACTCGTCCCACATTCAACTGTCCCCCGTGACGTTGGAAATGTCTGCAAGAATCTTGGCGACGTGGCGTCGGGGGCGGAACAACCAGTCATAGACGTAGTGAATCGTGTTGTCGGGCCCAATCAAAAAGGAGGATTTGGCAGGAAACTGGCCCACGTGGAGGGGGACATTGAATCGCTTTCCGACCTCCCGTTCAGGGTCAGCTAGGAGAGGGAACGGAAGGTCGCCTAATTCGGCTTTGAACGATGCGAGACCTTCCACGGACCCCGGTCCAATGCCGACGATGGAACAGCCCGCAGAAGCAAACAGGTCGTGCTGTTCTTTGAACGTCAAACATCCTCGCTTGCACGTGGGTGAATTGTGCCTTGAGTAGAAAAACACGATTCGCCAAGTGCCGCTGAGGGACTCGCTGTTGAACGAGTTGCCTTGGTCGTCTTCGAGAACAAATTCGGGTGCTTTTTGACCCACCAACGTTGCTTTCATCTCAACGACCTCAAATGGGAAGAATGTGGCCCATTCGCTTGGCTTTGGTCGAGAGGTAGGAGCGGTTGTGGGCGCACTGTCCGACCACGATGGGGACACGGTTCGCCACGTTGATGCCGTTGTCGAGCAGCTGTTTCCGCTTGTCGGGGTTGTTGGTCGCAAGCTCAATGTCCGTGACGCCCATGGAATACAACATCTCTGCTGCGAAGTCGTACCGTCGGGCATCGGCAGGCAAACCGAGGGCGAGGTTGGCATCAAGCGTGTCGTAGCCGATGTCTTGCAAAGCGTAGGCTTGCATTTTGGCGTAGAGGCCGATCCCTCTTCCTTCTTGGCGGAGGTAGACAATGGCGCCGTGACCGGCTTCTTGGACGGCCTTCATGGACGCTTCGAGTTGGGGGCCGCAATCGCAGCGCTGGGACCCAAAGGCGTCACCGGTCAGGCATTCGGAATGGATGCGGACAAACGGGGTGCCTTCGGACAGATCGCCAACGAAGAGGATGCAGTGTTCTTTACCGTCGCTCGGGTCGCGAAAGGCTCGGATTTTGAACTCGCCGTGTTTGGTGGGGAGCAAGGCTTCCGCTTCGGGTTGTGTCGTTAATGGTTGTGGCGCCCCCAGCATGTTAGAAAATCGGTTCAATTTGTATATAAAATATCGTCTTTTTCCTCTGCTGGAAGGAAACCGTTCTTCATATACAGTATGCAACAAAATGGAGAACATGGCTAAGTTGCTTTGTGACCTCGGCGTTGCCTCTCTGGCCGTACGAGATGGGCGCGTCCTCTTGGTCCAAGAAGCCGCTGGTCGCCATGCTGGTCGGTGGGGCCTGCCCAAAGGCCACGTCGAAGCCAACGAAAGTCCAGAGGCGGCAGCCGTTCGTGAACTGCATGAAGAAACGGGGTTTGCAGGCACCGTCATCGGTCTTTCTGGCGTTCGCACGGCGCTTCGTAACGACGGGCCAGCCGTCTTCCTCTGTTACGAAATGCAGGTGGGCGAAGCGGCGGCTGACCACGCCAGCGACGAAATCTCATCGGTCGCTTGGTTCACCCTCGCAGAACTCACCAACCTTCAATGGGTTTCCGAAACCATGCACCAACTCGCCATCGACGGTCTTACCCAGCCGGCGGTCACCCTCCACCAGGACGGATTGACGCCGCGAAGCGGGCCCTACGCCGTCTACCGGGCGGGACGTTCACGATTTCGGGGGAAACGGTGAACACCATGATTCCATCCACTCGCCTCCAAATCCACGGCGAGCCCAACCCTGAGGGTGACCTCATCGTTTACTGGATGACGGCCGCACGCCGCCCGCACTGGAACCACGCCCTCGACCACGCTCTTGACCTTGCACGGGACCACGGCCTCCCGCTGGTGGTGGTGGAATGCTTGGCCCTCCAACACCGTTGGGCCAACGATCGCATCTCCACCTTCGTGCTCCAAGGCATGATTGACAACCGAGACAGTTTCAGTCAGTCGAGCGTCACCTACGTTCCGTACGTCGAAACCAAACGCAAGGAGGCCTCGGGTTTGCTCAAGGGGTGGTTGCACCGAGCACGAGCGTGCGTCATTGACGATTACCCAACCTATTATCCCAAGCACGTGCTCGACACGGCCATCTCGGTGCAACCCTGTGAAGTCCATGTCGTGGATTCCAACGGCTTCATGGCGATGCGTGCTCAAGGCCGTGATTTCTCCACCGCCTATTCCCTGCGCCGTCATCTCCACAAAACCATTCGGGAGCACATGCACGAGTTCCCCGAGGCCAAGCCTCTGCGGTCCACCGACGACCTTCCCCGACTCCCAAAGGGCACGGTGGAGGAGGTCTTCTCGCAAACCAACACGCCACCAACGCCCTACGAGTTTCTCTGGCGCGTCGCCGAAGGCGGCGATGTGGGGCGCCAAGCGCTCTCTACGCTCAGCATTGACCACGATGTCCAGCCGGTCGTTGGAAAGCGAGGCGGTCACCTTGAGGGGAAGCGACGCTGGAAGGAGTTCTTCTCCAGCCGTTTAGCCGCCTACCACGAACGGCGAAACCATCCCCAAGAACGCGGTGCGAGCGGGTTGTCTCCCTGGTTGCACTTCGGCCACATCAGCGTCCATGCCGTGTTGCACGACATCTTCACCCACCATCAATGGGACGTGAGTTTGGTGAACCCTCCCAACGACGGTCGCCGCAGCGGTTGGTGGGGGCTTTCAGAACCCGTTGAGGCCTTCTTGGACCAAATCATTACCTGGAGGGACATCGGTTTCATTCATTGTGCCATGGTCGAGAACCACACCGACTACGATTCGTTGCCTCAATGGGCCCAAACCACCCTCGAAGAGCACGAGACCGATGAGCGTCCTTACCTTTACACGCTTGAAGAATTGGAAACAGCGTCCACCCACGACCCACTTTGGAACGCTGCCCAAAACCAACTCCGCCAAGAAGGCATCATTCACAACTACTTGCGCATGCTTTGGGGAAAGAAAATCTTGGAATGGTCACCCACGCCTCAAGAGGCCATGGAACGAATGATCGCCCTCAACGACCGATGGGCTTTGGACGGTCGCGACCCCAATTCATACACGGGCATCGGTTGGGTGCTCGGCAAATTTGACCGAGGCTGGACTGAACGAGCGGTTTACGGCAAGATTCGGTGCATGACCAGCGCCTCTACGGCACGTAAATACAAAACAAAGGCCTATGTCGAAAAATACAACGGAGATGCCCGGCAAAGCACCCTGCTTGGCTCAGGTCCGGGCTTCTACTCCACCCACCAATGAGGAATTGCCGTGCCCGTTTACCAACACACCGCTCGGTTTGAGGTTCCTGTCGAAGACCTTTGGGCATGGTACGACAGCCCAGGGGCCTTTCGCCGCATCATGCCCGAATGGGAAGGCATCCAGCCGGTTGAAGCAGGGGCTTTGGTTGACGACGCTCGCACCCGATTCCGCATCCGCCTCGGCCCCTTGCGTCCGATGTGGGTGGCGCGGCACCACGGCGTCAAACCGGGAGAGGTGTTCAACGACGTGATGGAAAAAGGGCCGTTCGGGGCATGGGACCACGAACATCGCTTCCTTTCGCTCGACGCCGAGACCAGCGAATTGTGCGACACCGTGCAGTGGCGCTTGCCTTTCCACCCGCTCACGTTTTGGACCGCTCCCTTTACCGTGAAAGGTCGCCTCGATCAGATGTTTGCTTACCGCACCGACCGGGTGCAAAGCGACCTTCGCCGCATCAAAGCCTTCGCTGACCTGCCCCGACAAAACGTCCTCGTTAGCGGTTCAACCGGTCTTATCGGCTCGCAGTTGTGCGCCTTTTTGGCTGCCGCAGGCCACAGTGTCACGCGTCTCGTGCGCCCATCAACCGTTCTTCCGGACGATGCGAAAAACGACGCGGTGGTCGTGTGGGACGACCGCACGGGCGAGGTGTTGGAAGGCGACTTGAACGGGTTTGATACCGTGATTCACCTTGCTGGAGCAGGCATTGGCGACAAGCGCTGGAACCCCAAACGAAAGGAACTGATCGTGAGCAGCCGCACCGTTCCGACCGCCCATCTTGCCCAAACGTTAGCCGCGTTGGAACGGCCGCCGGCTGCGTTTTTGTGCGGTTCAGCCATCGGGTTTTACGGCAACCGGGGCGACGAGAAACTCAACGAAACTTCGTCGCCGGGCGACAATTTCCTCGCCGAGACGTGCGTGGCTTGGGAGCGAGCTGCTCAGCCGGCGCTGGATGCCGGCATTCGGACGGTTTTTCTTCGCACCGGCATTGTCACCACCCCCATGGGGGGTGCGCTGCAAAAGCTCCTTCTCCCAACGAAAATGGGCGGCGGAGGGCCAGCGGGCGGGGGACGCCAGTATTACTCTTGGATTTCCCTTGCCGACCAGATTTACGCCATTCACCACCTGATGATGACGGCCTCGTGCGAAGGTGTGTACAACCTGACGGCACCGGAACCCGTGACCCAGAAATCATATGCGAAGGTCTTGGGCCGTGTTCTCCGACGTCCTGCCTTTGCGCCCGCTCCAGGGTTTGCCCTTCGTCTCTTGCTCGGGGAGATGGCCCAGGCATTGGTGCTCGACGGGCAACGTGTGTTGCCCGAACGTCTGCTGGAGAGCGGTTACGCCTTTGAGCATCCCGACCTCGAATCCTGTTTGCGTCACTGCCTTGGTCGGCAAAAGTGACCCTTCCGTTCACCAGCCCTCGCAGGGGTGGTTTTGATAATCCGTTTCACCATCAGCCCACATGCGTCGCACCGTCGTGGTGGTCCTTCTGGCGGCGCTTTTTTTCCATGCTCTTCCATCCGCGGCGGCCGACAACTCGCCGACCAGCGCCAACGGGCTCACGGACGGCGTTTCATCAAGCGGTTATGTGTGCGACCCCGACGGGTGTTCTCCAACCGACAAAACCGACTATTGGAAAATACAAGGGAAGAAGGGCGATATTGTTCGGGTTTCGTTCTCCGGAAGCATGAACAATGCAGCCTGGTGGTGCCCGGGAGACGGTTGGATTGGAACGTTCACGATGGGTTCGGTGACGTCGAACGTGGACGACACCAACCCCTCGGCGTCGCTTTCAACAACCCTTGCAACTGCGGGAGAAATCCTGCTCAAGGTGGAAGGCGGGGACTCGTGGTGCAACGACGGTTTTGATTACACGCTGACCCCAAGCATCGACAAAACCAACCGAGACACCGACGAAGACGGTTTCATCGACACCGAAGACGATTGTGTCAACCTCGTGGGCACGTCCACGAACGACCGAAGCGGGTGTTTGGACAACGACGGCGACGGTTGGTCGGACCCAGACAGCGGTTGGGGTGTGCAGAACGGTGCGGACGCCTTTGCCGACGATGCAACGCAGTGGTTGGATTCCGACAACGACGGTTACGGCGACAACATCGAGGGGTTCCAAGGCGACCATTGCACGTACAGCCGTGGGTACTCTTCAGTCGACCGCTTTGGGTGCGTTGATTCCGACGGCGACGGGCATTCCGACCCTGACCCAGGGGGATTGAACGGGTTCGTTCCTTGGTTTGCTCACCCCGTTGGCGAGGCGGACGCTTTTCCCAACGATTCAACGCAATGGAACGACACCGACGAAGATGGGTACGGTGACAACTGGGCCGATTCCCGACTCAACGCGACTCGGCATCTATGGGGGCTCGGGATGTTTGTCGACAACGCCACCCAGCCCGATGCATGCCCCTTTGTTCGTGGTGCTTCTTTTGCCGACCGTTTTGGTTGCCCTGACACCGATGGCGACGCCTACTCCGATGGCGATGAAAATTGGACCCAGGACAACGGGTCGGACGCTTTTCCCCTCGAACCAACCCAGTGGTTGGACACCGACCGGGACGGATGGGGTGACAACCAATCCTTCGGAGCACAGCGTGTCGACGACTTTCCGTTCAACCCAACGCAGTGGCGCGACACCGACGGGGACGGTTGGGGCGATAACCAAACCTACGGGGCCACCCAAATCGACGATTTCCCTTTCATCCCCTCGCAGTTCAGGGATGCCGACGGGGACGGATACGGTGACAATTTAACCGGCTTTGAAGGGGACGTGTGTCCCGATTCCACTCCCGAGGAAGTTGATTCGGGATGGATCAGCCGCTTCGACCGCTTTGGTTGTCGCGACATGGACAGCGACGGGTATTCCGACCCAACCGACTTGTGGACATCGCACCCGGCGGGTTTTGCCGATGCCTTCCCTGAGGACGCCTCGCAGTGGCATGACACCGATGATGACGGGTTTGGTGATAACACCGAATACTTCGACGGAAACACATGGCGGGCTTCCTACCGCCCCGACGGCTGCCGCACCACGCTTGGAAATTCCACCTTTGACCGTTGGGGGTGCCCGGACGGTGACGGCGATGGTTGGTCGGACCCGACCGCCTCGTGGTTGGCGAGCCCCGGCGGTTCGGGCGATGCATGGCCGCAGGACCCCACCCAATGGCACGACGCTGACGGCGATGGTCGGGGCGATAACCCACGCGGTACGACCGCCGATGTCTGCCCGGATGTTGCTGGCACTTCGGTGGGACCGTCCTCTGGAGGGGACCGCTGGGGATGCAAAGACACCGACGGTGACGGCTGGTCCGACCTTGGCGACGCCTTCCTCCATGAGCCGACGCAATGGCGAGATTCCGACGGCGACGGGTACGGCGACCGTCTGACGGGGCATCAAGGCGATGCCTGTCCGGAGACCCGGGGAACATCGCTTCTCGACCGGCTGGGTTGTCGAGACACCGACGGCGATGGTTGGTCCGACCCCACACCTTCCTGGCCCGCGCACCCCTTTGGAAACGGGGACGCTTTTCCAACGGAAGCCTTGCAGTGGCGAGACTCCGACCAAGATGGGTTCGGTGACCTCCCCCTCGGTGCGTTCCGTGACGATTGCCCTGACGAAGCAGGCAGGTCGAAACGGGATGTTCAGGGGTGTCCCGACGACAACGGTGACGGTTGGTCAAACGATTACGGCGAACTTGCCGCCGCCATCGCCATCATGGGTGAGGACCCCGCCGCATCGTGGCTCACGTACGCTGTCATCGGGACCGGGTTCTTGCTTGGAGCGTTCGCTGCCCTCATCGTTCGCACCTCTCGTCGGCGCGCTGCATATATGGAACAACTCGTGGCTGGAAAAGACCTTGACTTGATGATGGCCGAGGACGAGCGTCAACTCGCTCCACAACTGATTCCCCTCGATCAGTTGCCGCCGTTACCGCTCGTTTCAGCCCCAGGAGGTGAAGACGATGCGTGAACGAAGCTTGGCGTGGGGAACTTTCTTTCTGTTCCTGCTGACCATTTGCACCCCGCTCTCAACCGTCGCAGGCGAGCAAACCACAGAAGAGCGCCTCATGGAGGAAGGGTTGACCGTTCTCGCCCTGCGAAACGACACCATAGACACCAACCAGGACGGCGACATCGATGCTGTTCGTGTCGTCGTGGTCCTCAACTCGACCTCTGCCCAAAACGATCTCATTGTCAAACTGAGGGGGTTGCACAAGGAGCGCGAGGTGCTTGAGGTCGTCGAGGTATCTTTTTCTGGACAGACCAACCTCTCGCTGGTGTACGATGCGTGGTCCAAAGGCGAACACCGCCTTCGCTTGGATTTCTTTGACGAAGACGGCGAATTCATCGCTTCAAACCCGCTGCCCACCTTTGTTCTCACCCCCGCTCTCCGTGTTCCTTCGGTCGAATTAACGCTCCATGCGGCTGCGACGGTTCAAACCGGAGAGGCATGCGAGGTGGAACGTGTGTTCCATGACGAAACCGGCCCGAGGTACGGTGAATCGGGCGTCCGCACCTTTTCCGGGGCACCGTTCAGCGTCCTGGATGCCCACGGGACCCTTGATTGCTCATCGTGGCCCGCTGGAGACTACACCCTACGGGAAACCTACCGCAACGGTTTGGGGCAAACAACCGAGGCCACCCTGAATTTCACCATCACCAACCGTCCTGCACCGCAATTTTCGCTTTCCCTTGTCGGCCATCAAAACACCACCGACCTGCCGTGCAGCGCGATCATGTCCGTTGAGGGGATCGTCGACACCTCGGCTTGGTCCAAGCTTTGGAGCATCAAGGGGGCACCGGTGGAGGGTGCAAACTCAACCACGCTGGATTGTTCTCAACTGCCTCCCGGGGCCTACCTCATCACGCTTGAAGTGACCAACGATATGATGATTTCCTCCAAGCAAGGCGTGAACTTGATTCGGCTTCCCTCTTCGACGGATGGAGGTGACGAGGAAACGCTTGCCCCCTCGACCTCGCTCGGGGACGACACCCCAACGGAATCCGTAGGGTGGCTTTCCATCGGCATCCTGGCCTTGCTCGTCACGTTTGTGGTGTTCTTGGCCTTTGTCCGGGAACGGACGGTTGAACCGCTTGACCTGCCTTCCCTGGGTCCTGCACCGCAGGTGTTGGCAGACGGACGTCCGGACGCCATGGGCTTGCCCGTGGTCACCGATGACCAAGGCGTTTTGTGGCGACAACACCCCGACGGTTCGCTCGACTGGTGGGATGCAGAGTGGCGCGTCTGGCACGGGTGGGATCAATGACGCCCTTGCAAATCACCGCCCTGGTCCTCGCAACGGTAGGCGGCCTGGTCGCCCTTCGCCTGTTTTTCGTGTGGCGCACGCGCATTCGTCCCTTGCAGCCATCCTTGGAGTTGACATGGGCAGCCGACTGCGAGCACCTGACAACGGCCATTGTGGAAGGAAACGACATCACGTTTCGCATGGTCCGTGATTTCAAATGGCGCACGACTCGCGACCGGGACGAGCGTTGGGAGCCCGAGGTGAAGGTCAAGCTCAACGAACTCAAGGACGTGTGGTTCATGGTCGATCATTTTCATTCCCTCAAAGGCTTGGCTCACACCTACCTCACCTTTGAGTTTGAAGACGGCACCTGCCTTTCTTTTTCCTTTGAGACGCGACGAGAACAGGGGGAACGCTACCATCCATGGGATGGCCTGTGGCGTGCGTACGAACTTTACCTCCTCGTCGGCTTTGAACGAGACGTCACGGGGTTGCGCACCCACGCTCGGAAAAACAAGGATTACATGTTCCGTGCCATCACTCCACCCGGCAAAGACAAGGCCTTGTTGCTCGGTTTGATTGCAAAACTCAACCAGCTTGCTGAACAACCGGAGTGGTACCACTCCTTGTTGACAACCTGCAACACTTCCATCGTCCGGGTGGTCAATCAAGTCACACCGGGGCGCATCCCGTTCCTTTGGCGGAATTTCCTTCCCGGCTACACGCCGAAAGCGGCATATCGACTGAAGTTGATTGAAGATTGGGGCGGGTTTGAGCAAACGCTTGAGGCCGCCCGCATCGACGAGCGCGCACAGGCGTGGGACGGAGAAAGCGATTATTCTGAGATGCTCCGTTCGTTCTTGCCTTCATCCCCCCGATAACCGTGAAGGACAAACAAACCGCCCGATTTGAACTCGATTTCGACGGTTGCTTCGGTGGCTTTGTTGTGCAGGCCTTGGGAACCTGCTGTGAGGACTGCCTCCTTGAGTTCCCATTCTGCTCCACGCACCGAAACCCCGCGGGCTTCATGGGTTGAAAAAACTGAAAAATCCGCCCCAGCGCCAAGTTCTATAGAGGACTTCCGTTGAGGCTTCAAAAATCGATAAACATGCTCAGGCGTTAGGCAGACGATCTCCGTGGAAGTACGACTGGATTCCAAGAGATTGGCCCAAGCATGGTGAAGGTCGCCCCCGGTGGCGCCAACCACCACGCAGCGATCCACGTCGCCCGCCGATGCGTGAGCGAAAGCCTTGGCGAGGTCGTTGTTGTCTTGGCCCGATACCCTTCGAACCTTGCCCCCCGTCTCCTCGTGCACTTGGAGGGTGGCCTCAGCCACGCTGTCCATGTCACCGATCACCAAGTCCACATGGACGTTGTTGGCGTGGGCGGCGTCAAGCGCTCCGTCGCATGCAACGACGCATTCAGCGGAACGAAGCCACGACTCGATTCGGTGGAGGTGGCACCATTCGCCGGCGGCGAGAATCACCCAGGTCCGCTCCGCCATGCGGTCTCCTCGGTTCCTTTCCTTCTCAAATCAGCGGTGAATCCCAACGGATGGCTGACCCCCTACGGGGGTCAAGACCAAAGTGAACAATGATTTTCAAGGTCGGAGGATGTGAGGAGAACATGTCGGACGCCGGGAATCAAATTTCACACCTCAAAAGCGTCTTCTTGGCCCTCCTCTTTCTTTGCTCTCTCGCTGCGCCGCTGTCGCCCAGCGCCCCTTCCGTTGAGGTCCTCGAGGACATCCAAGACGTTCGTCTGAACACCGCGTTTTCAGCCACTGAGGGCTCAAGCCACGATTTTGCAGGCACCTCGATCAGCGTTGACGGCTTGCAGAACGCCGTCGTTCGGGAAGAATCCATGTTTGACTATTGGATTTCAACCGAACTCAACAATTCCACCACGGAGCACCACGGCACACCCGACATGAAGCTGACTCGCTACGACCGAGAACACTACTGCTGGTCAACCGAGGAGGGGGCGGTGCGAACCGCGGTTCACCGGCCAAACGGCGTTTGGACCAGCACCCTCGTTGACACGGTTGCGGCCGCCAACACCTCTTCGCTGGTTGACTGCGCCATTGCCGTGACCGTCAACGAATTGCCTCGGGTGCTCTACGCCGACGGCGACGACCTCAAAATGGGCCGGTATGCGCGGGAAAGCGCAACCTACTACGACGGCGCCCGCTGGCACACACGCACCGTTCTGGAGGACATCTCTCCCACCCACCTCGAGTTGGAAATTTCCCCCGACGGCGTGGAATGGGGGCTTGTCCGAACGGCGGACGGCGTGCTCCACCAAGTCAACTTCAGCGGCGCATATTGGACCAACGCCGTCCTTGACGCTGGACCTGTCGGCGAGGATTTCGAACTGGAACTGGACGACAACGGGACCGCTCACATCCTCTACACCCGGCAGGCGACCAACGAAGTGGTCTTGTTGAGGGTTGACGACGGTCAACAGGACCGTCGCATCTTGGCTCGTAACGGTGCCCTCGTGGATGCCCTTGGGATGGATTTGGACGCCAACGCCATTGAACAAATCGCTACGGCAACGCAGGTCGGCCCCACCTTCACCATCAACCTCATCCGTTCGCTCGCAGGTCAGGACACCGGCCGCGTTGACCCTGTCCCCCATGACCATCGTGAAGGCGTGGCCGACGAGGACGAAGGCAGCCTTGCGATGGCGGATTTCAACGACGACGGGTTTGACGACCTCCTCGTGAGCACCCCCGGCGCCGACATGCTTGGGTTGACGGACAACGGCCGTGTCGAGGTGTATTACGGCTCCTCGTTGGGCTTGGAGGCTGTCCCGAGCACCATTCTTGCAGGTGGCGGCGATGCCGAGCGTTTCGGCCAAGGAGCCGATGTTGGAGATTTCAACAACGACGGCATCCACGACCTCCTTGTTGGCGCTCCGGGATGGGACATGAACGGCTCAAGCGACCGCAACGATGGTCGTCTCGTTGTGCACTTGGGATCTCCGGCTGGCTTGCCCTCTTTGCCTTCATGGACGGTCAACGGGACGGAAAACGAATCGTTGGGGTCGCAGGTCACGACGCTCCATCAAGGGTCAGCGGCTGACGGGTTTGCGGGCGCTGCTCACGGGTATTCCATTGAGGTCAGCAGTTCGGTGACCCACACGGGGAAAGTCAACGTGTACGAAGGCGGAGAGACCGGGGCTTCGCTGGTACGGAACCTCACCCAAACCGCCGACGGCTCGATGTTTGGGCGCACGCTCGAGGGTTGCGATGTGAACGGTGACGGTTTGGATGAACTCATCGTAGGAAACACGGGTTCGTACACCGACTCGCTGTCCTATTCGTCCATCGAATACTTCTACGGAACCGGTGCGGGTTATCTGGGCACGCCGGACCACACGGTCGCTTCGCTCTCTCAGGGTCGGCTCTTGGGCCACGGCATCGTTTGTCTGGGAGACGTTAACGGTGATGGCTACAACGAGCACATCATCACCGAACCCTTCAACTCGAGCAGCGGCGTGTTCGGCACCGGCGTGCTGTGGTTGTTTGACGGCACCAATACCACCTTCCCCGCAGATCCTGACTGGCAGTATTTCCCCACGGTCGGCAACGCCAAAATTGGAGAAGCCATTGCACCGGCAGGGGACATCAACGAAGACGGTTACGACGACGTTTACATCACCAGCAGGTTGGGCTCAAACGCCGGCCGTTTGGAAATTTTCTTGGGTTCCGCTGACGGGCTTCGCTCGGACAAACAAGTGCTTGCCGAGGGCAACACGAGCGAGCGCCTTGCGTACCGCATCGCAGCGGGGGGTGACCTCGACGGCGACGGGTTGGGTGAAGTGGTCTATTCCAAGCGGACCGAAGACCGGGGGACGGCGTTTGCGCTCGAGTACGTCGTCCTGTCCGAGCGAGATTGGGAATCCATTTCCTTTGAATCCACGGGCCAACTGAACGACCTTGAGTTGGCCACGGCCGCCCGGGGCGAAACGAGTCTCGCCTACGTCTACAACGACAGCCTTCGGTCTTATGTGGCCAAATTGGAGCACATGAACGACGGGACGCCTGGTGGCCAGTGGGTGGAGCAAACCGTGGCTCGGTCCACGGCGAGCAACCTCTCCGTCCGCTTTGACGTCCAATCCTCCGGCCTGCCCCTCCTCCTCACCGAAGACGATGATGCCGTCCATCTCCATACGACCGTGGGCATGACCGCCGTGGAACAAGACGTCGCTACGACGGGTACCATGGGCCAGTATCTGGGCTCCACCGTCAACCAGAACAACGAACAAGTTCTTGCTTACACTTCTGGCTCCGGCCAACAAATCTACGCTACTGAGCAAACAGCCTCGGGCTGGTCCACCGACCTGGTGAGGACCGGTGCCCAACTCGCAAACGGCATTGAAGTGCTGGTTGACAGCAACGATGTGCCTCACCTCGTCTACCGCCACGACCCCACCGGGCAGCTTGAGCGCGCCGTCGGTGGAGGCAGTTGGAGCCTCACAACGCTCGGTTCACAGGACGAAGCGCTTTCCACGCACCACCCCGCCGTGATGCTCGCCAACGATACGCTTGCTGTGGCTTTGATCACCTCCAACGGTTCGGGGACGAACCTTGCGCTCTGGATGCACGACGGTTCGACGTTGACCAAAGAGGACATCAGCAACACCTCCGACTTGAACACGCAACTTGCATTGACCACGCTCACCAACGGCTCGCTTCTTTTGGCCTCGCTGAGCACCACCGGAGCGTTGGCGCTCTACGAACGTTGGCCGGGCGACAGCGTCTGGCAGACCCACACCGTCCTCCAACCAAGCGGCACGGCGAACGAGTACCGCCTCGACCTTCAGGGTGGAGACCGGCCGGTGCTCGCCGTCAGAGCCAACGCCGTCTCCTCCCTCCTCGCTCCGAACAGCACCGGTGACTGGGTGACCATCGCCGAACGCCCGGCCGCAGCGGTGGACGGTGCATGGGATGTTCTTCACTTGGGCGACCACCTCCTCCTCTTGACCAGCGACCCTGTAAGCAACCATTTGGTCGTGAACACCGTTGAACTCAACGGCGTGCATGCGGGCTTTGCCCCGTGGATGTCGGTTCGCTTTGGCGATGTCGTCACCAACCACCCGGTGGATGCGGTGCTGGACGCCAACGGAACCGTTCACCTTGCGTACTGGGACGAAGTTGACGACGATGTTGTGCTTTTGCGACTCTACGCCGATCGAGACCGCGACCTTGTGTTTGACCTCGTTGACGGAATGCCTGCCGTTGGAAACCAGTGGTCTGACGGCGACGGTGACGGTTTTGGTGACAACCCCTTCGGACCGCTTCCCGACCAGTGCCCAGCGACAGCAGGCACCTCTTCCTTCGTCGTGTTTGGATGCTCCGACTTTGATACGGACGGCTTTACCGACACCATCGACGGTTGCGATTCATCCGGTGGGACCTCTTGGATTGACCGCTACGGATGCGAGGACCTTGACCAAGACGGCTGGTCGGACAACAGCGCCACGTACTACGATGGTGATGTCTACAAAGGCAACTGGAAGCAAGCGCTGGACACTGATGGCGATGGGTTCGGCGACAACCACGGCGTGGATTGCTGTGCAACCGTACTTGACCCAAACGCCGGCCCGGGCGACTTGTTCCCTTACTTGGCATCGCAATACGCTGATTATGACGGTGATGGATTTGGCGACAACGATACCGATACGGTGTACGGTGATTTCTGTCCGTGGGATTGGGGCGCCTCATGGCGTGACCGAAACGGTTGTTTGGACTCCGACGGTGACGGTGCCAGCGACCCCTCCGATGAGGGCACCTTCTTTGAGTGGAACATTGAACTCGGCGCCGATGTGTGGCCCTTCGATGCGACCCAGTGGGCGGACACCGATGGCGATGGTTTTGGAGACAATCAATCCGAAAACGCCACCCGTCCCGACCGTTTCCCCCTTCGTATCGTGGCAGCAAACGACACCGACGGCGACGGTTATGCCGATAACTGGACGGCCTTTGCCTTGATGGACGATGACGAAGACGGGGTCATCAACCTCGACGACCGTTGCGTGAACTCAGACACCTCGCTCGTCGTTGGCGCCGACGGATGCGACGAAGAACAAGCAGCCAACCTCAGTTTCCCCCGAACATCGTACAAAGAAGGCCTTGAATTGGACCTGTGCCCCGAAATCTGGGGCAACTCCACCTTCCCGGTGTACGGATGTCTTGATTCGGACGGGGACGGGTTCACCGACCAGTACGGGTACGACGAAAACGAAACCAGCGGCCTTCGAGAAAACCAAGCGGGGGACGCCTTCCCCTACGAGAAAACCCAATCCTCCGACACCGACGGTGATGGATTTGGTGACAACCCGAACGGTGAACGAGCGGACGAGTGTCCGTTTGAGTTCGGTGTGGCCAACGGAACGAACGGCGTGGGTTGTCGCCTGATCGACCTCCAAGACAGCGACGGTGACGGCCTCATCAACGACCTTGACATCCTCTGTCCAAACTCTCCACCGGGCGAAAGCGTCAACGAGGAGGGTTGTGCTCAATCTGAACTCGACGACGACGACGACGGCGTGAAGAACAACCTCGACCTCTGCGCAGACACGCCAACGGGCGTCAGCGTGGACGTGGACGGTTGCAGCGAAGAGCAACGAACATCGGATTCCGACGGTGACGGGCTGAACGACCCAGAGGACCGATGCCCCAACACGGAGGCCGGACAAAACGTCGATGCGTTCGGATGTTCACAGGGGCAGCGTGACAGCGACGGCGACGGTCTGTCCGACTTGGAAGATGCCTGCGATGACACGCCTCCGGGATTCCCCATCCTCGCCAACGGTTGCACCGATGAGAGTGCGCTTACGGTGGATTTGGACGGCGACGGTTATGCGGGCGTCTACACGTACGATGTGGACAACGAGACCGGTTTACGAATCAACCAAGCCGGTGATGCCTTCCCATCCGACCCAACCCAGTGGTTTGACCAGGACGGGGACGGGTACGGCGACAACCCCGAGGGGAACAACGCTGACGAATGCCCCTTGGAGAACGGGACCTCGTACATTGATTTCCTGGGATGCTACGACGACGGTGACGGTTGGCGAGACGCCAACGAGCCAGAATCCACGAGAGAGAACCCCACCCAATGGAGGGATTCCGACTTTGACGGCTACGGCGATAACTGGGGCGATTCGACCTGGACGGCGCTTCGCGACCCCTCGTGGCCCGGCGAATTTGTCGAAGGCGCCATCGGTGCTGACCGGTGCCCGAAAACGACCGTGGGCCTTGCTGTGGACGACGAAGGATGCCACCCCTCCGAGAAGGATTCGGATTTGGACGGGGTGGTCGATGCCGAAGACCAGTGCCCCAACGACCCCAAGGGCGTTGACGGTTACGACGACGGTTGCCCGTACGTGGCGGTCTCCGGTGACGGTGAAGCAGGCGCCTTTGGCTTGGATGCTGGGACCCTGATGGTGATCGGAGGTGTCGTCGGCCTGCTCGCCCTTTTGGGCTTGGTCGTGGTGCTCCGTGGTGGACGCGACGACGGTGACGAGGACGACGAGTACGATGATTTCTTTGACGACGACGAGGAAGAAGTCAGTTTCCTCGATGCCTTGGACACAAAACGTGCTGCGCCCGCTCGCTCAAGGCCTTCTTCCACGGAAGCAACAACGGGCCGTCGAGGGCCAACCGGCGGGTCCTCACCCTCTTCACGGACGGGCCCGGGAGGTCCACCCAAGGCCAAAGGTGGTCCTCCGAAGCGAGGTCCTGGCGGACCGCCGAAAGGGCGTTCACCACCGGGGAAATCCGAGTCGGCCGCACCGGTGCAAAAAGTCGCCAAGAAGAAATCCGTCGCTGCCCCGGAGGAACCGTCCTCAACCAAGGTTCGAAAAGCACGGATTCAGGTTGACCTGAGCATCTTTGAAGACTGGCAGAGCGAAGACAGAGCCTCTGCGGTTGATTGGGTGGTGGGCGCCTTTGCAGACGGCGAACAAGAACGCAACGTGCTGATGCAACTGCAAGAAACAGGTTGGACGGCCGAGCAATCAAGAGCCATTTGCAACCTTGCAAAAAACAAGGCCGCTTGACATCCGTCATGAGGGCTTAAATGAGGGTCAGGTTTGGACGAAGAAGGGAGGATAGAACGTGAGCGACGAGGCCGGTGGAAACTCAACCGTCATTGAGGTGGATGAGGCTGCGGCGTACTTCGGTGTCACGGAATCCTCCGATGTCCTCCACGCCATGATGGCGATGCCCAGGGAGCAGGCCATGGTTCAGTTTTTTGAACTGCTTTCGGACATTGTTTTGCGACCAGGCGATTTTGATTTTGAGGCCGCCAGCGAGCGGATGCAGTGCGAAGGCGGTGAGATCTACTACCTCGTCGCCGGGCACCTCGGTTTGATGAGCATGCCCGACCCGCTGTTGCAAAGCCTCGGTATGCCGGATTCGAGCGGTTCGGAAGGCGGAGGGGCCCTCCCTTCGCTTGCCGGTGAACAAAAAACCCACTTGGAGGCCTTGGCCGACCCGATGCGGATGATGAAATTGTTCGCCGTGGCTCACCAAACCGGCGCCGGCGAGGAAGTCCTCACGTACCTCACTAGCCTTGACGGCTTGTTGGCCAACGTCGCAGGCTCCGTTGATGCGCTGGTGACCGTCAACAAAGAACTCGATGCGGCCTTGGATGTTGCAGGGCATGTGGTCCCCATCGCATCGCTCGCTAGCGGCTCTGCCGCTGCGGCGACGGTGGAAATTCCCGAAGGCCTTGAACTGCCACAAGCGCCTGAGCCAACGGTCGCCCCGCCAGCTCCAAGCCCGGCCCCCGAACCGGCCACCGCTCCTGCCAGCGAGAGCGTCCCGCTGCCAGGTGCAGCATCCACCGTTTCCGCTCCGGAAGTCGAAAAGCCCGTCCCTTCGCCCTCCACCACCGTCGCCCTGCCCGAAGTGGAGCAGGTGCAGGAGGAAGAAGCACCCGTGAACGTCGAAAACGAACGTGAAGTGGCTCGGGTTACTCAGGACGCTTTTGCGGGAGCCTTCAGTTCCCAGCTTGAACACGAACCAGCGCCTGCGGCGATTGAGACCTCTGTCCCCGAATCCGATTTGAATGGCCAAGCGATGGAGCCGCAAGAAGAGGAGTTCGTGAGCGCCGCTGAGCACTTTATCGCTGCAGACGAGGACGGCAGCGGCGCCTTGGACGTTGAGGAACTGGCCCGAGCGACCGGGACGAGCGTGGAGGAAGCCGCCGCCTTGCATGCAGAAGCCGACACCGACGGCGACGGCGTGGTGACCCTCTCCGAATTCATCTCCTCACCCGCAGCGGAGAAAACAGCCTCCCTGCCCAAACCGGTTGCTCCAGTCCGTCGCCCGCTCGGTGCAAACAGTCAACCTCAGGCTCAACCCGTCCAGCAACGTCCTCCACCGCTGGCTCAACCTCCTGTTCAACAACCCATGCCCAACCAGCAGGGCTGGCAGCAACCTCCGCCCCAGCAGCAAGGTTGGCAGCAACCTCCACCCCAGCAGCAAGGCTGGCAGCAACCCCCTCAGCGTCCTCTCGTCCAACCCACCATCCGTTCGGGTGTTCACTGCCGTGGATGCGGCGTGGGTTTGGACCCTTACTGGCGATTCTGTCCGGTTTGTGGTCAACAAAACCTGGGCTATTGAATCAGTTCAAGACAAAGGAGCCGTTCTCAAGAAGCGGAGCCCCATCGAGCCAAATGCTCGGTGCAGCAAGAACGCCTGAGATTTGAATTCCAACGGCGGCCGTCCCACCCAGCGTGGTGTTGTCGCCGATGGAAAAGTAAGCTGTTCCAAGCCTTTTTTCATCTTCCAGCACGTTGCCCAGGAGGCGAGCATTGGGGTTCATGCCAAAGCCGAATTCAGCGATCGTCCAGACGTTTTCCTGTTCCTTGGCCTTCAATCGTTTGGCCGCTTCACCAAAGGTTTGTCGGATTTGAGCTGCGGCCGTTCCCCCTTTCACATCCACGACCAGGCCGTTTTCGACTTGCAGGATGACGGGTTCGTCGACAAGGGCGGAATCCCACGAGCCATCAATCACGATCGTGCCGTTCATGGTCCCTTCTCTTGGAAGGGTGAAGATCTTTCCAGCGGGCAGGTTCGTCAACATCCGTGGCCGGTTGCACACCCCGTTGTCGTCCAATTTCCATTCACGCCAGTTGACCTCAAAGGTCACGTTGGTCCCCGTTTCGGATTTGACATTGATAATGCGTTTCCGTCGGAGCAAGCCGTTCATCTCGCCGATGTTTTTCTTGATGATGTTGAAATCCGCCGCCATGCCACCTTCGGTGAACATGTCAAGGGTCATGCCCGGCATGGTCGCCACCCTCGCACCGTCTTTGATGGCTTGACGGACGGCCCGGGTGTGCGTGAGGGAGTATTTTGTGGGTGCGATAACCACCTGTTGTTGCCGCATTAAGTTCGCCACAGGGGAAGGTGGTTCGTCGCCATGATGGCGACCCTTGGGCATCACGATCAGCAGGACTCGGTCGGAGCGAAGGCTCGCTGCGTCGTGCAAAGCCTGCCCTATTTCGGTGGTGGTCGGGTCGCAGACGATGAGGATGTTCTCGCCTCGTCGAAGGTCCATGCAGGTGTCGATGACGGTGAGGGCGCTTTTCGCCATCCGCTCATCGTGACCGACGCCCTCGTCATCAGCCCCGGTATCCACGGCCGGCTCGAGGTCCGCCAGCACAGCCTCAGGCTGCCCTTCGGCGAGGTCCAGGATTTCCTCAATATCGCTGTCAATGTCTTGCGCTTCCTTTCCCTCGGAGCCGTTGCGGCGAAAAGGGAGGGCCATGTTCAGTGTAGAGTTCAACCGTTCTTCAATGTGTGCTTTTTTGAGGAGAAATATGTTCACTTCTTACGCAATGAACGGGATGGGAGCGTTGAAGAAGCAGGGAGGGTTCAATCGCCCATGGACCTTTACGATGAGTTTCTGAAGCGCGTTCAAGACATCCACCGACTCGGAGCGTTGCAAGGCCATCTTGGTTGGGACCAAGAAGTCTTGATGCCGGCGAAAGGCGCCCAGGCTCGTGGAGAAATGATGGCTTGGCTGGCCGGTCAACGGCATCAACAACTGACCGATGGCCGGATGGCTGAACTGTTGAACGCCTTGGAACAAACCTCGCTTGATGCGGACCAGGCGGCCAACGTCCGCGAGATGCGCCGCATGCACGACCAAGCTGCGTGCTTGCCTCAAAGCTTCGTCGAAACCTTTGCACAAGCCCGCTCTGAGGCCTTGGTGGCCTGGCAGGAGGCTCGGGCGGCTTCCGATTTTGACGCCTTCAAACCCTCGCTTGAGCGCTTGATTTCGCTCACACGG
The DNA here is from genome assembly GCA_038118245.1 of Candidatus Poseidonia sp. Taxonomy (GTDB): domain Archaea; phylum Thermoplasmatota; class Poseidoniia; order Poseidoniales; family Poseidoniaceae; genus Poseidonia. The sequence goes on along the minus strand of JAYOHN010000005.1, from coordinate 7,766 downwards.
GAAAAAATCGACCTGCTCGGCGTGACCACCACGCCGTACGATGTCTTGCTGGATGAGTACGAAGTGGGGATGACGGTGGAGGATTACGACCCGTTGTTTGCAGGATTGAAAGCCCGCCTTGTCCCGCTTTTGCAAGCCATCACGACGGCCCAAGCAGCTGCTCCCGACGCCTCGCTCCCCGAAGGTGTTCGTTTTTCCGTTGAAGCTCAGAAGGCCTTCTGCAAAGCGGTCTCCGCCAACATGGGCTTTGATTTTGAGGCTGGGCGTATGGACGCCTCCACCCACCCGTTTTCCGCAGGGCTCTGGCCGGGGGACACGCGCTTCACGACCCGTTTTGACGAAAGCGATCCGTTTTCATGTTTGTACGCCGTGATGCACGAAACCGGGCACGCGCTTTACGAGCAAGGTCTGGACCACGACCATCGGTTTACCCCTCGCGGCGGAGCGGTTTCGCTGGGCGTTCACGAATCACAAAGCCGCTTTTGGGAAAACCAAATCGGCCGAACTGCAGCCTTTTGGAAAGCAGCCTTGCCTTGGTTCAAGGACGCCTTCCCCGATGCACCGGCATGGGACGAAGATGCGCTGAACCAACTCGCCAACCGTGTGGAGCGGGGTTTCATCCGGGTTGAAGCCGACGAAGTCACGTACAACCTGCACGTCATGATTCGGTACGAAATCGAGAAGCAATTGTTCAACGGTGACCTGGCCGTGGACGATTTGCCCAAGGTCTGGAACGGGATGTTCAAAGATTGGTTTGACCTTGATGTTCCCGAAGACCGTTTGGGGTGCCTCCAGGACATTCACTGGTCCATGGGTGCCTTTGGCTACTTCCCAACCTACACCTTGGGCAACCTCTACGCAGCTCAACTTTTGGAAGCGATGGGTGAAGACCTCGGTGACATCGATGCGCGTGTTGCCTCCGGCGACTGGGAGCCGATGTTGAACTGGCTGCGTCCTCGAATTCATCGTCGAGGAAGTCAAGTCACGCCGGCACAACTCATCGAAGAGGCCACGGGACAACCGCCGACGCCTGAACCGTTTTTGCGCTACGTTGAGCAAAAATACGGTGCGCTGTACAACTTGGTCTAACGCCACGGCATCATGACCAGCGGGGCTCCGGCTTCGCCAGGTTCAACCAGCAACCGTCCTTTCTGACCGGTGGCTTCGGTTCGCTCAAAGACCGGAACACCCGCGACGACGGTGACTTGAGACCAGCCCACCAGTTCGCGGCCACGGAACGGGCTCCATCCCACACGACTCCACACCAAGGCGTCGTCAACGGTGTGGGCGTTGTTCATGTCAACGAGCACGACATCGCCGTCAGCGCCTTCTTCCAGACGGCCTTTGCCCACCATGTTGTAGCAGTCGGCGACGTTTGTTGACATCCAGCGAACAACATCCTCCACGCTGCAAGCCCCGTCGCGTGCATGGGTCAGCATCACGGCCAACGAAGTTTCCACGCCGGGCATGCCGCTGGGAGCATCGGGGAAGCCCGCAGCTTTGGCTTCCAACGTGTGGGGGGCATGGTCGGTGGCGATGCATTGAATCGTGCCTTTTCTCAACTGCTCCCAGAGGGTGTCCCGGTCCGCAGCGTAGCGAATCGGGGGGTTCATCTTCAACCGTGTCCCCTCGCGAGCAACGTCGGTTTCGTCAAAGGTGAGGTGTTGTGGAAGGGTTTCCGTGGTGATGATCGCTCGTTCATCGTCAACCTCGGCGGGAAGAGCGGTGATGCCTTCCAGCCAGTCGGCTTCCAGACCGCTGGTGAGGTGAAGAACATGGAGGCGGTGTCCGGACGCTTGAGCCAGTTCAACGGCCAGTTGGGTAGCGAGGAGCGCCGTCACATCGTCCCTCCATTCGGCGTGAGCCGCCATATCGGTCCGCCCTTTGACCGCCTCAAACCGTTCGATGAGGCGCTGTTCGTCTTCGGCATGGACGGCGATGAGACCTCCGGTTTGCGAGAAAATCTGTTCGAGCGCTTCTCGTTCGTTCACGAGCAGTGTGCCGGTTGAGGAACCCATGAACACCTTGATGCCACAAATTCCGGGGATGCTAACAGGGGTTTCTGGAGTCCCGACGGCGTCTTGCAAATCCGAGACGTTGTCCGGTGTTGCGCCGATAAAAAATCCGTAATTGTTCACGCATTTTTTGGCGGCCGTTGCCAGCTTGCTTTGCATCCCTTCAAGGGTGGTGATGGACGGTTTGTTGTTCGGCATGTCGAGGAAAGAGGTGACTCCGCCGCTGACGGCAGCAGCCGAACCGGAGCCCAAGTCTTCTTTCTCGGGTTGCCCAGGGTCTCGGAAGTGGCACTGGGGGTCGATCATTCCGGGCAAAAGGTGCAGGCCGCGCCCATCGATGAACAACTCGTCCTCCAACGGTGCCAGGGATTTGCCCAGCGCGACGGTTTCGATTTGACCGTCCCGTATGCGAAGGTCCCCCACGCCGGTTGTGTCTGGAAGCACCATCGTTGCGCCGTGGATGAGAAGGTTGCCGGTCATGGAAGGTCTCCGGTTCAGACCACTCGGTTTCGGCACATCAACATGATGCAGGTCTCGGCTACCATCGGCGTGCGGATTTTGGCCGAAAAGCGTTGCAAACCTCTTCGTCCATGTCCATGTAAGGTCCGCCCATCAAGTCAACGCAGTAGGGAACGGCTCTCCATACCTCGTCAATGGTTTCTCGGATGGCTTTCGGGCGACCGGGGAGGTTGAAAATGAGGCTCGAGCCGCGCAAGCCACCCACCTGTCGAGAGAGGATGGCGGTGGGAACGTAGGCGAGTGAGATGCTCCGCATTTGTTCGCCAAATCCGGGCATCATGCGGTCGCAAACCGCCTCGGTTGCTTCAGGGGTGATGTCGCGTGCTGCGGGACCTGTACCACCGGTCGTGACCACCACGCTGCATCCGACCTCATCGCAAAGTTCGGTCAGGGCCGATTCCACGGCTTCTTGTTCGTCGGGAACGCAGCGATAGTGCGCCGTCCAAGGGCTTTTGATGGCTTCCTCGAAAAACGAGAGGATGGCGGGGCCGCCCTCGTCTTCGTATTCGCCTCGGCTCGCCCGGTCGCTCACCGTGACCACGCCCAACTCGACGGGGTCGCCGACGTGCTTCTTGGTGTCTGGGCCTTTGGTGGTGCGTTCCATGCCCCCACCTACTGGTCACCGTACTTCGCGACGATGTCGGCGTGGAAGTTGTCGAGAAGGGTGTCCTCGAACAACTCGGTTTGACGTCGCATCTTCGTGGAGCGAATGTGAAGCACGGCCATCAGGATAAACACGCCAATGACCAGGGGGATGAAGACCTCAAGTTTGTACTGGTGCATGAATTTGACAATCCCTTCCGCTGTGTACGCCCACGTGATCGAGGCGATGGAGCCTCCAATGAGCGTGGCGATAAGCACGCGCATGAACTGCATCCGGGAGAGCAGGCCGAGCATGGCCCCCACCAAAACCCCGGAGGCCATGAAGGGAATCCAAACGAAGAAAATGAGCCCCCAAAAGCCCCATTTGTTGATCATTTCTCGCTTCTCGTTCGCCATGTACTCCACCGTGGACAGGGTGTCCCCGAGGAATTTGGTTTGCAACATTCGGCCGCCCAAACCGTCTTGCCGGGCCACAGCGACGATACGGTCGTCGTCGGTTTCTGACTGGCGCTCGACCCGCCCAGCACCGGAACGGTCCGCTAGGGTCGACACCTCGTTGCGTGTTTTGACGATGAGTTCCTGCGAGCCGAGCAAGTCTTCGTTCCGTTGGTGAATGAAACGGTACAATTCATCTTTCATTTGGGTGGAGGTTTTCCTGAAGCGGAAGAAGGCGAAGCGTTGAGTGGGCCGGTAAATCACGGAGACGAACACCACACGGTCGTCGCTGGTCACGACGGCGCCTTTCATCTCCACATCGTTGCGCCGCGTGAAAAAGAGGTCCAGGCTGTCCCGAACGTCGTCTTCGATGCGTGAAAGGGAATGGAGTTCTGAAAAGAAGGAGGAGTAGTCTTGACGTTCGTTCAACGCATCTTCGGTGTCCGAGGTTCGGCTGCCGATGCCGACCCCGGAATCAAAATCGACGTTCTGGCCGGCGCCAATGACCCGGACGTTCAGTTGGACGGGCTTGAACACCCTGAAGATGGCGAATTCTTCGAGCAGGTTGCGCAGGAGTTCTGCACGCACTTCTTTGGAATCGGAAAGCGTGTTCTCGGTGTTTTGGTAGGCGACCATGATGTCAATGGACAAATCCCGTATTTCGATTTTGAACAACTCATCGTCAACGTCAATGCCCAATTGTTCGGCAACCGTGTAGACGGTGTCCTCCACCAACCGTTGGATGTGAGCGCGTGAGAGGATGTCGTCGGTGTCTTGGTGGTAGACCTTGTACATCAGCGGGTAGATGATGAGCAACGAGATGATGGAGAGCGAGAGCGAGATGAACGCCATCCACCATGCAGGGATGCCGGCTGCCCCGCCCGTGAGCATCGCCGTCTCGCGGCCTCCACCGATTTCGGCCCCCATCAGGAGGTAGCCCCAATCGCCGAGGTCCTGAACGGACCAACACGATCGAGGGCCAGCGTCCTCAATGCGAACATCGGAATGCTCGGCATCGTCAACAAACGGGAGGAAGGCCAGGGCCTCGGTTGAAAGCGTGTGCTCGAATGCCACCGTTGAGGTCAGTGGGCCAACAACAATGCCCGAGTCGATGGATTTGTTTTCCCGCACGGTCACTTCGAACCTCAGTTCAAAATGGCCTTCGGAAAGTTCGGAATAGGGGGCTGAAAAGTAGGCGCGACCGTGGCTTTGGTCGGCTTTGTTGATGACCCTGGTGGTGCCGTTTGACCCGTAGGGTTCGTCCACGATGGACAAGGTTTGGTCGTTGATGACTTCGTAAAACGAATAGTTCAGAAACGCCACGCCGTTGGGCAAGTTGTGCCCCGCAATGGAAAACAATTCACTGTCCGGATCGGGAAAAATGTTCAGCCACGGTTCATCGGTGATTTGCTCGCATTCGTCTCCAATGTCGAGAAAGGTGGTTGAGGCCGTGTGATCCAAAGCGGTGGAGTCCCCCAACGCTCCCGACGACATTGAAAACAGCAGCAGTGCAAACAGGGCGCCGTACGCAAGACCGCCCAAGAGGACAAAATCTTCAATTTTCGAGAGAAACATTCGCCCACCGCCCATGCGACGTTGGCGTATTTCTTGCAGTTCCTTGGCCTCTTTATCTTTTGAACGACCGTGGTCGTCATGGCTCTCGTTGGCGGAGGAATCAACGGTGCTCTCCTTCGCCATGGTGGCCCATGCTCTCTCCGGTTCAAGAATCCTTTTCCAATTCCCCTTCGTTTTTCATGGAAGGGGGCCCGTTCTATAGAACTCTCAAGCCAGCGTGGAAACGCTTTGCTCACCTCGTGTTGGTGGGTTAGGCCGGACTTGAACCAGCGACCTCGGCATCTTCAGTGCCGCGCTCTCCCAACTAAGCTACTAACCCGTGCAAGGTTGGCGAATGCCCTCGCCATATCAAGCCTTCCGATGGGAGGGGACTTCTTCTCCCGGGGACTTGGCCGTCACTGTGCACCGTCGAGCGTGGCGGCTTGGAAGGCGAACAAGCGGTCCAAACCTGCATCGGCCCCCTTCAGGAGGTTGTGGAGCTCATCGGCAGAGAAGGTGGATTCCTCACCCGTTCCTTGGACTTCGACATAGCGCCCGTCGCTGGTTTTGATGACGTTCATGTCCACGTCGGCGTTGGAATCGAGGACGTAGTCCAGATCCAGATACACGTTGCCGTCCAAGAGCCCCACGGAGACCGCTGCGAGGTCATGGGGCAGCACGGCCGCCTCATGGTTGGCCTGTTCAACCGCACTGAGTTGAGGGGGCGTCCAGCCCTCTTTTCGCTGTTCAAACGTGGGCCGGAGGTCCACAGGAAGGCAATCGCCTCGGGCGATGAGGCGACGGACGGCCAAGCGCAGAGCGATGTTGGCCGCTGTTATCGAGGCGCACCGCGTCCCGCCGTCGGCGTTCAACACGTCGCAGTCCACGTTCAAAGCCACGGGCCCGAGGGCTTCCAAATCAACGGCCGCACGAAGCGAGCGGGCGATGAGGCGTTCAATTTCCTGCGTTCGGCCTTTGGCCCCGTTTCGCTCTCGGCGAAAACGAGAATCCGTTGAGCCAGGGAGGAGAGAATACTCTGCGTGGACCCATCCTTTCGTGGCGTCTCGGGGGAACCAGCGAGGCAACGAGGCTTCTTTGGTGCAGCATGCGAGGACGACCGTATCGCCTTGCTTGTAGAGCACGGAGGCGAGGGCGTTGGGTGTAAAATCCAGCGTGACCTCTGGTGTTCGCATTTCGTCGGGGGCTCGAGTGAGGTTCAGTTCGGTTTTGAATTTCGCCATGCACCGCCCAGCGCGTGGCCCTCATCAAGGCTTCTCAACCGCTTTGCAGACTCGTGGGCATGTTCAAGACATGCCTTGGGATGGGCGTTGCATGAGCCAACCTCAGGCCGTGATTTGCGCCGTTGCCCGAACGCCCATAGGGAAATTCATGGGGACTCTGTCGTCTATGAAAGCCGTGGATTTGGGTGTGTTAACCGTCAAAGAACTTCTTTCCCGTGCTGGAATTGACCCGGCGTCGGGTGTCGTCGACGAGGTGGTGTTCGGCCAAGTTCTGCAGGCTGGGGCCGGTCAGAACCCCGCCCGGCAAGTCGCTCTTGGGGCGGGCTTGCCGGTTTCCACGCCCTGCGCGACGATCAACAAAGTCTGCGGCTCCTCGCTCAAGGCGGCGATGATGGCCGCCAACAGCATTCGAGCTGGCGAATACAAGGTCATCGTTGCCGGTGGAATGGAAAGCATGAGCAACGCCCCCCAACTGCTGATGGGGCAGCGCACGGGGACCAAAATGGGCGACTCCAAACTCGTCGATTCGATGATTCACGACGGGCTGTGGGACGTTTACAACGACGTTCACATGGGCACGACCGGGGAAACGGTCGCCAACGAGTGCAACATCGGCCGGGAAGCGATGGACGCTTTCGCAGCCCGTAGCCAGCAGCGTGCCGCTGCGGCTTGGGAAAACGGTTGGTTTGACTGGGAAACCTTCAGCGTTGAGGTTCCCCAACGAAGAGGCGATCCGCTCGTCTTGAGCAGCGACGAAGGGGTGCGCGGTTCAACCACGGTCGAATCGCTTTCGGGTCTGCGGCCCGTGTTTGACCGTGAGGGCTCCGTCACGGCGGGCAACGCAAGCACCCTCAACGACGGTGCAAGCGCCGTTCTCATCGCCGAGGCCGAATTTGCTCGTGCCCAGGGATGGGACATCATCGCCACCATCGAGGACTACTGCACCTCTGGGGTTGAACCCGCTCGCGTCATGAGCGCTCCCATCCCTGCCGTGAAGACCTTGCTTGAACGCAACGGGTTGGAGGTGTTGGACGTGGATGTCTACGAACACAACGAGGCCTTTGCTTCAGCTTCCTGTGCAGTGGCGCAGGAAGTCGGTATTCCTGATGACCGGTTCAACCTCCACGGAGGAGCGGTCAGCCTTGGCCACCCCCTCGGTGCAAGCGGCACGCGATGCCTCATCACCATGTTGGGGGTCATGCGCCGACTGAAGGCAAGTTCGGGCATCGTGACCCTTTGCCTCGGTGGTGGAAACGCCGTTGCCATGTACGTCAAATCTGAATGAAGCGTGCTGGTTTCCCTCCACATGGTTACAGTTGTACACATGGTTACGAGGGGGCCCCATGTGTACATTTTTTCTTTTTTAGATTAAACTTCGTATTTAATAGAAAATATTCTT